>NZ_JBFAXQ010000005.1:0-401115 GCF_040680855.1 Kribbella sp. NPDC051952 | reverse complement strand
GTGACCAGGGCTGTCAGGGCCAGCAGGGACGTCGTCAGGACAAGGCGGGTACGACGCCGACGGTGAGCCGGTCGCCCCCGCACCTCACTGCGGGGGGCAACGCCAGGGGGCGGGTCAGTTGCTGCTCAGGCCGGCAGCGGTGCAGGCGGCGGCGAACGACGCGGTGCAGATGTCGGCCACCTTGTAGATGTTGTCCTTGATCACGGTGTCCTTGATGTTGGCCTTGGTCACCGCGACCGGGTCCAGAATCGTCGACGGTACGCCACTCTTGTCCGTGGTCGACTCCGGCTTGTCGCCGTTGGCCAGCGCGACCGCACCCTTGGCGGCGGCCTCGGCCTGCGGCTTCACGGCCTTGTAGATGGTCATCGCCTGGTCGCCGGCGACGATCCGCTGGATCGCGGCCAGCTCCGAGTCCTGACCGGTGACCGGCGGCAGCGGCGTCACGCCACCACCCTTGAGGGCTGCGATCGCGCCACCCGCCGTACCGTCGTTGGCCGCGTAGACCCCGACCAGACCGTTCTTGATCGCGCTCAGCTGGCCTTCCATCCAGGCCTGGGCCTTGTCCGGGCTCCAGTCCGGGGTGTCGAACTCCGCCGCGACCTTGAAGCCGCTGGAGTCGAGCACGCTGTGCGCACCCTTCTTGAAGTCGGCCGCGTTCGGGTCGGTCGGCGAACCGTTGATCATGGCAACGTTGCCGGAGGTCTTGCCGGCTGCCTTCAGCGCGTCGACCAGGGTCTGGGCCTGCAGCTTGCCGACCGCCTCGTTCTCGAACGAGACGTAGTAGTTGGCGCCTTCGATGAACCGGTCGTACGCGACCACCGGGACGTTCTGGCCCTTGGCGGAGGCAACGACCGCGGCGGCGGCCTTGCCGTCGACCGGGTCGAGCACGAGCACGTTCGCGCCCTGGGTCAGGGCTGCTTCGGCCTGCTGTTGCTGCTTGGCCGCGTCCTGGTCGGCGTTGCTGTAGATCAGCTCGCACTTGTCACAGGCCGCCTTGAGCGCCTCGGTGAACAGCGGCCGGTCGAGCGCCTCGTAGCGGGTCGTCTTCGACTCCGGCAGCAGCAGGGCGATCTTCTTCGCGTCGCCGGACCCACCGGCGGAATCATCGTCCGAGCCGCAGGCCACCAGAGAGACGGCGAGCGCAGCGACGGCGAGGCCGAGGCCGACGAGACGGGATGGAGAGACGGACATGTGGCGGCTCCTTGACGTGAGGGCCCGGGTAGGCCTGACCGAAGTCAAGCCCCAGTGAGCCTTGACGTCAAGACTTGAATTCAAGAAATAGACATATTGGCGTTACAAAGCTCTAATCGTTGTCTGGCTGATGCCTGGGGAGGCTGGAGCGAGCCGTGGGCGGGATGGAAGGCGACGTGCGGGAGCGGATGCCAGGGAGGCGGGGGCGAGAAGCGGAGGGCCGATGCCAGGGGATGCCGGGGGCGAGGCTCAGAGGGTGGTGAGGGCCTTGGCGGCTTGGGCGTGGCTCAGGACGGAGGCCTGGTGGATGGCGCCGATGATATCGGCGTCCTCGCCTAGTTCGGCCCGGCGCAGCTCGACTGTCGCGGCCGCGCTCGGGATCGCGCACCGGTCCAGGGCCTCGCGGAGCGGGACCAGGATCAGGTCACCGGCCTCGGCCATCAGGCCGCCGACCACGATCGCCTCAGGGTTCAGCAGGTTCACCAGTCCCGCCACAGCGACGCCGACCCGGCGGCCGGCGTCCTCGATCACACGGCGGCAGCCCAGATCGCCCGCGAGGGCCCGGCTGATGATGTCCTTCAGGCGGAGCGGTCCGTGGGATGCGGCCAGGCTGTGGATCAGCGCACGCGAGCCCACGAACGTGTCCAGGCAGCCGCGGTTGCCACACCGGCAGATCGGCCCGTTCTCGTCGATCGTGACGTGGCCGATCTCGCCCGCCGTACCGGCCGAGCCGCGGAAGACCTCGCCGTTCAGGACGATCCCGGCACCGACGCCGTACGAGAACTTCAGGTAGCAGCCGTTCCGCACCTCGCGGAGGGCGCCGTTGCGTAGCTCGCCGAGGGCGGCCAGGTTGGCGGTGTTGTCGAGCGCGACGGGTGCGTTCAGGTAGCCGGCCATCGCCTCGGTGACGTTGACGCCACGCCAGCCGGGCAGCACCGCGTCGGAGCCGGCCTCACCGCTGACCGAGTCGACCGGGGCCGGCAGGCCGAAGCCGATCGCGGCGATGTCTTCGACGCCCGAACTGACCGTCTCGGCGAGGTCGGCGAGCAGCCGGGCGGCCCGCTCCATCCCGTCGTCGGCGACGTGATCGGCCTGCAGTGGCATGAGTTGCTGGGCGAGGATCTCGCGGGACTCGTTCGCGATCGCGACCCGGATGTCACGCTCGCCGAAGGCGATACCGGCCAGCAGGCCGCCGCCGGAGGACAGCGAGACGAGGACGGCGCGGCGGCCGTTGCGGATGCTGCGGGACAGGCCGACCATGCCGGCCTGGTCCAGCTCGCGGACCATGTTCGACACGGTCGCGGCGGACAGGCCGGACGTGGCGGCGATCTCGACCTGGGTCAGCGGGCCGTGCTGACGGACGACTCCGAGAACGCGCGCACGGTTGGCTTCGCGCAGCGAAGCCTGCGAGCCCGGCGCCGGGCGGGTTGCGTTCATTACATAAAGATAACGGATCGCGGGGTGTATGGCCCCGCACACCGGCCGTGAATCACCAACATCACCATTCGCCCTCGCCGTCACTACCCCACTTCACCGTTCATCGGTGACAGTAATGCACCCCGGCCCACCAGTCGCGGAGGGCTCGCTTCAGGCGGTGAGGGCGAGTGCCACCAGGGCGACCGGAGCGGCCAGTTCGACCGCGGCGCCGAGGACGTCGCCGGTGGTCCCGCCGAGGGTCGTGTGGGCGCGGCGGGTGACGACGAGGCTGGTGACAACTGCCAGCAGTACGGCGACGGCAGCGCCGTACTCGGGCCAGACAAGCGCCTGAGCAGCAGCGAGTACGACGACTGTGCAGATCGCAGCTGTGATCGGGCGGACAGTGCCGGCCACCATCACGCCCAAGCCGTCCGGCCGGGCTGCGGGGATCGTCGTACGACAGGACCAGGGGAGTGTCAGCCGGCTCGCGGTAGTGGCGATCAGCGCGGCCTGCCAGCCGAGGCCGGACTGGATGCAACTGGTGAGCGCGGCAACATCCACGAGCAGTACGCCGACGATCGCGACCACACCGAACGGGCCGATGTCGCTCTGCTTCATGATCCGCAGCATGGTCTCGCGATCCCGCCGGCTGCCGAGCGCGTCCGCGAAGTCCGCCAAACCGTCCAGGTGCAGCGCGCCGGACAGTCCCGCGACCACGAGTACGGCGAGCACCGCAGCCAGCAGGTCCGCATCCGGCTGCACGAGCTGAACCACCGCGACCACCCCGGCCGCGACCCCACCGAGCACCATCCCGACAACCGGCGCAAGGATCATCGCCCGCCCGCCAACCTCTCGGTCGACGCGCGAGGGCATCCCGGCCGGCAACACGCTCAGCGTGCCGAAGGCCAGCCGCAGCCCATCACCCCATGCGGTCATGTCAGTGGGAGGGTCCGGCCGGCGATCGTCCACAGCACCTGGTCGGAGGCGAGCGAGATCGTCGTGTTGAGCCGGCCCATCAGGTCGCGGAACAGGCGGGTCCCGGCGTCGGCGGGGACCACTCCGGAGCCGATGTCATTGCTGACGGCAACCACATCTCGCGTGGTGGCGGACCAGGCGTCGGCGAGCTCCGCGATCCGTTGCTCGACGAGGTTGGCCCGGCTGAGATCCGACCAGATGTCCAGGGCATCCATGGTGCGGGACAGCCACAACGTCAGGCAGTCGATCAGCAGCGGCGGCCCGTCGGCCCGGAGGAGTGGGACCAGGTCGATCGTCTCGACCAGGCCCCAGTTCGCGGGCCTGCGCGCCTGGTGTTTGGCGACCCGCTCAGCCCATTCGGCGTCGCCAGAGTCGTCTCCGCCGGTTGCGACGTACACGACCTCGGGCATGGCCGAGAGCCGGCGTTCGGCGGCGATCGACTTGCCCGACCGAGCGCCACCGAGGATGAGAACGCGTTCAGCCATCTGTGCTCCTGGGCGAGAAGGTGACCGGTGCGTCGAAGGCCGCCTTGCGGGCCGTACGGCGGAACGCGGTGAGGACCGGCCGCCCGAGGACCAGCACCAGTACGGCGCACAGCACACCGCGCGGGATGTCCCAGCCCAGCGACGTCGCCACCACGAAGAGGAAGTACCGATGCAGATTGTCGACCAGCGAGTCACCGGGGATGAACGAGAAGTCGCTGCCGAAGGTCGCGTAGGGCCAGAACCACAGGTTCATGACCACGCCGTACAACACACCGGACACCAGCGAGTACGCCGCCAGGAGCAGCAACTCCAACCGCCCACCCACCCGTGGCAGCAGGCCGGCCAGACACCCCACCCACGCACACGCGAACATCTGGAACGGCATCCACGGCCCGACCCCGCCGCTGATCAACGCCCCACCCAGCAACGACACCGCGCCCAGCACGAACCCGAACCCGGCCCCGAACGCCCGTCCTGCCAGCACGAGCAGAAAGAACCCGGGCTCCAACCCCGCCGTACCCGGGCCGAGTGCCCGCAGCGCCGCCCCCACTGCCGCCAGCATGCCCAGCAGCGAGATCACCTTCGCGTCGATGCCCGACTCGGACAGCTCCGCAAGTACGACGGCCACGAGCAGGGGCAACAGCAGCACGAACAGCCAGGGCGCGTCCGTGGTGTGTCCGATCGCGGACTCACCAACCTGGTCGCTCTGGAGGAATAACGGCCAGCCGAATGCGAGCAGGCCGACGAGCGAGGCAACCACCAGCGTCGCCGTACTGCGCGGGCGGAACCGGACGAGGTTCACGAGGCACGTTCCAGCGCGGTCGCGACCTCGCCGACGGTCAGGAACGGCAATGGGGCAAGGATCTTCGCCACCTGTGGTGCGAACGCCGGCGACCCAGCGATCACGGTCGCGGTCTCGCCGTCACTCACCAACTCACCGTCCGCGAGCACCAGCACCCGGGTGGCCACCTCCGCCACCATCTCCACGTCATGTGTCGACAACACGACCGCATGCCCGGCCGCGGCCAGTTCACGCAGGATGGCCACCAGCCGACGCTTGGCGCCGTAATCCAGCCCACGCGTCGGCTCGTCCAGCAGCACCAGCGGAGGAGCCCCACACAGTACGACGGCCAACGCCAGACAGAGCCGTTGTCCCTCGGAGAGGTCCCGCGGATGCAACGTCACGTCAATGTCCGGGGCCAGCCGATCCAGTAGCGCACGGCAACTACCCAGTGACACCTTGAAGTCGGAGTCCGCACCCGCACACTCGTCCGCGACGGTTGCCGCGTACAACAGGTCGGCCGGCTCCTGCGGCACCAGCCCGACCGCCTTCACCAACCGTCCCGGCTTGGTCCGATGCGGATCGGTCCCGGCGGCGGTCGCCGTACCGGATCGGACGGGCACGATGCCCACGAGTGCGTTCAGCAGCGTCGACTTGCCGGCGCCATTGCGGCCCATCAGGGCGACGACCTCACCGGCCTTGATGCTCAGCGAGACCCCACGCAGCGCCATGACATTGCCGTAGCCAACGACCAGGTCGCTGCACCGCGCCAGCTCGTCGCCAAGCGTCGCGATCGGTCGGACCGGCGCCGTAGCGTCCAGCCGACTCCGCAACGCCACAGCAGCCCGGCGTGCGTCCCGGACGGACAAGGGGAGAGGCGACCAGCCGGCAAGGCGGCCCAGCTCTACTACGGGCGGAGCGACCGGTGCGGTGATCATGCGCTCGGCCGGAAGCCCTGTGGACACAGCAGCCGCGCCACCCGGTACTTCGATCACCCGGTCGGCGTACTGGATCACTCGCTCGAGCCGATGCTCGGCCATCACCACAGTGACGCCCAGGTCGTGCACGAGGCGCTGCAAAGCCGCCAGCACCTCCTCGGCCGCCTGCGGGTCTAGTGCGGAGGTCGGCTCGTCCAGCACCAGCACAGCGGGGTGAGAGGTCAGCGCCGCCCCGATAGCGGTCCGCTGCCGCTGACCGCCGGAGAGCGACGTCAACGCACGGTCTCGTACGTCGGCCAGCCCCAACAGGTCCAGCGTCTCCTCAACCCGTCGCCGCATCACGTCCGGAGCGACTCCGAGCGACTCCATGCTGTACGCGAGCTCGTCCTCGACCGTGTCGGTGACGAACCCCGCCATCGGGTCCTGTCCGACCAGACCGACCACATCGGCCAGATCACGCGGCCGGTACTCGCGGGTGTCCCGCCCGTTCACGAGCACCCGGCCGGCCAGCGTGCCACCGGTGAAGTGCGGGACCAGTCCGTTGATTGCCCGCAGCAACGTGGACTTGCCGGACCCGGTCCGCCCGATCACCAGGGCCAGCTCACCCTCGGGCACGGTGAAGCTCACGTCCCGCAAGGCCGGCTCCACGGCACCGTCGTACGTCACTGTCACCCGGTCGAACTCGATCATGCCCGCCTCGCCAAGGGAGGCGCTGCCAGTGCAGGCACCAACCCGATCAGTACGCCGACAACCGGCAGCACGGGAACCGGTGGGACCACCAACGGACCCGCCAGCAACAGTCCGTTCACACCGCGCACAGCCGCGGTAACCATCAACCCAGCTGCGCCCGCGCCCGCCGCCACCACCAGCCACTCGGGCAACGCCCACGGGTCCGGCCTGTAGCGCGTCCGCGTGACCCGCTGGCGCCCAACCGCCATGGCCCCAACGGAAAGTACGAGTCCCACGACCAGTGCGGCTGCGGCGAACGGGAACGCCATGGAGTCCGTGAGCAAGGCGTAGACACCGAGCAGGATGCCCAGCAACCCCAGCAGCACGCACACCGCGGTCAGACGACGCTGCGCCCGTGGGACTTGCGCCGTACGTCCGTAGCCGCGGGAGTCCATCGCGGCGGCCAGCTCGACCGACCGGTCCAGAGCACCTTCCAGCACCGGCATGGCCGTCGTACGGAAGGAGCCGCGGGTGCGGCCGCGCAGCCGCCGGGCGGCGCGGATCCGGCGGGCGTCCGTGACCAGCTGCGGTGCGAAGGTCAGTGCGACCACACAGGCCACCCCCATCTCGTAGAGGGCCCCGGGCAGTGACTTGAGCAACCGCCGGGGACTGGCCAGGGCGTTGGCCGCACCGACACAGCAGAGCATGACGGCCAGCTGGCCACCGTCGTACAGCGCGGTCAGGAGAGCCTCGAGCGTGACCTCACCGCCGAGCTTGACCCCGTTCGCCCAGTCAGGCAAGGGGATCTGCGGCAGCGTGAACAGCAACGTGTTGCCCTGCGACCGGGTGGACAGCAGGGCCTGCAGCACCACCCGGAGACCGATGACCACCAGGCCGAGCTTGAGAAACGCGGCGTAGCTGTGTGCCCAGGGAGCATCACTCCGCCGGGCTGACACCACGAATCCGGTCACCGCGAGGATCAGCACCAGCAGCACCGGATTCCGGGTTCTGCTGGCGGCGACGGCCATCCCGAGCGCCCACAACCACCAGGCCCCCGGGTGGAGTGCCCGGGGGAGCGTCAGGTGGTCGACAGCACGCATCAACTGGCGGCTGAGCGCCGACGGCTGAGGACGAAACCGCCGCCGGCCAGTACGACGACCACCACCGCGGCGATGATGATCCCGCCCCACGGCGCACCACCGTCGTCGTCCGACGAGGACGAGGCGGCCGGCGACGGCGCCGCAGTCGGGGTGGCGCCGACGGCGTCCCCGATCTGCAGCGTCACCGGGGCGTCGGTGGCCGGGACCTTGATGCTCTTCACCGGGTCGCCACAGCCCTTGGCCGGGTAGCCCGCGATCCCGCAGGTCAGGCCCTTCTCGATCCGGACCGGTCCGACCGCGGCGAGGATCTTCGCGCCGGTCGCCTTGGTGTCCGTGACCACACAGGTGCCGGTGGCCTGGCCCGGCGTCTCACCGCTGGTCGCGTCCTCCGGCGTACCGGGGTCGACCACCAGGGCCACCCGCTTCTTGCCGGTCTCCGCGGCCGTCTTGCCGCAGATCGCGTCGAAGTCGCCCGCGGCCCGCGGGACCCGGGGCTTGACGCCGCCGACGGCGTACCGCCAGCCCTCGACCGCACCGTCGGCCGGTACGACCTGGTCGGCGCCCTTCTGCGCGAAGGCCCACTGGCCTGAGCTCCACTGGTAGTAGCCCCAGAAGCGGTAGCCGTCCTCGGCCTGGGCAGTGGTGGCGACGGTCCCCGCCAGCAGGAAACCCGCCAGCAGAGCGAGGACCAGTCGTACGGTCCGGGTTGCAGTCATCTCATGTCCTCGGTCGGGCCGTGACCCGATCGAGGCGGAGATCCCGCCTGCACCGGCAGGGTAGGGGCTCCACCCGCGGACCACGGCGGGTAGGTGAGCCTGTCTGCCTGCGTCACAGTGTTCCGGCTCGCCACCTGAGGTGGCCTACGGTTGCGGGTCAGCGCCGGACTCGGACCGGCTTCCCTGTGACGCAGGCGTGGTTCGAACGGGATCCTACTCTGCGGACGAGAGACTCATCGGGCCGTAGACCTCACGGCCGTCCTCCAGCAGGTAGACCTGCCCGACCCCACGGTCGGCGAGGTCCCGCCAGATCTCTCCCAGCCAGCTCTCCGCGTCGCCCTGGGCGGAGAACTCGGCCCCGCCGACCTCTCCCGGGTCGACGAGCGCACCGGAGGCGGTCTCGAACCGCCAGCTCCAGCTCATGCGCCCGGCCGCTTCTGCGGGGAGTTCTGCGCGGTCTTGGCCGGGTCGCGCTCGACGATGCTGCCGAGCACCTCGTCGATCCGCTTCAGCACGCTCTCCTCCAGCTTCACGCCGGAGGCCTTGACGTTCTCGCTGACCTGCTCGGGCCGGGAGGCGCCGATGATCGCCGACGAGACGTTCGGGTTCTGCAGCACCCACGCGATCGCCAGCTGCGACAGCGACAGGCCGGCCTCCTCGGCGACCGGCTTCAGCTCCTGCACCCGGGTGAGCACGTCGTCGTTGAGGAACCGCTTGATCATGTTGGCGCCGTTGGCGTCGGTCGCGCGCGAGCCCTCCGGCGGCTGCTGACCCGGCACGTACTTACCGGTGAGCACGCCCTGGGCGATCGGCGAGAACACGACCTGGCCGATGCCGAGCTCCTCCGACGCCGGCACCACCTCGGCCTCGATCACCCGCCAGAGCATGCTGTACTGCGGCTGGTTCGAGACGAACGGGATCCGCAGCTCGCGGGCCAGCCGGTGGCCCTCCTGCAGCTGCTCCGCGGTCCACTCCGAGACACCGATGTACAGCGCCTTGCCGGACCGGACGACGTCGGCGAAGGCCTCCATCGTCTCCTCCAGCGGCGTCTCGGTGTCGTACCGGTGGGCCTGGTAGAGGTCGACGTACTCGGTCTTGAGCCGCTTCAGCGAGGCGTTGATCGACTCGTGGATGTGCTTGCGGGACAGGCCCGTGTCGTTCGGTCCGGCCGGGCCGGTCGGCCAGTAGACCTTCGTGAAGATCTCCAGCGACTCGCGCCGCTCACCCTCCAGCGCCTCACCGAGGACCGATTCGGCCTTGGTGTTGGCGTAGGTGTCAGCGGTGTCGAACGTGGTGATGCCGGCCTCCAGGGCCGCCCGCACACAGGCCTTGGCCTGGTCGTTCTCCACCTGGGAACCGTGCGTGAGCCAGTTCCCGTACGAGATCTCGCTGACCTTCAAACCACTGTTGCCGAGATAGCGGAAGTCCATACCCCCGACCCTACCGGCCTGGGATCGATGTCAGCTCAGGACGGCTTCTCGCCGCGCTTGACCATCGGCTTGGGCAGCCGCCACCGGCGCATCTGCATGGTCCGCCGGACCGCGTAGAAGCCCAGCCCCTTGGTCGACTCCTTCGGGAACTTCACCGCGACCGCCTTGCGGATCCCGGCGGTGAGCAGGAACCAGTCCGCGCCGATCAGCAGGATCATCGCCAGGAACAGCAGGTTGACCAGGCCGGCCAGGAACGGGAACTGCGGCGAGAACACCACGCCGATCAGCGACACCACCAGCAGGATCGGCAGCGCGAACTCCATCACCGAGTAACGGGCGTCCACATAGTCCCGGGCGAACCGCCGGACCGGGCCCTTGTCGGCGGCCGGCAGGTACCGGTCGTCGCCCGTACGCATCGCGTCCTGCATCTTGGCCCGCTCGGTGCGGACCTTCTCCCGCCGGTACGCCGAGGCCTCCTTGCGGTTGCGCGGCTTCTTCAGCGCGGCCTTGCGTGCGGCCTCCGCCTCCTTGCGGGTCGGCGTGGGCCGCCCCTTGCCGCCCGGCTTGGCCTGGGGCTCGGCAGGTACGGTGGTAGCTGTCTCAGACTTGGTACGACGGAACACGGGGTCTGAACCTCATTCGGCAGGGCAGGTCGCGACTCGGGGTGGTCCCCGGACCTAAGGGCCACTTTATCCGGGCCGGTCCTGATGGTGTGGTGACCCGTGTGGACATAGGGTGGTTGACGCACGCCGGGTCGTCACGCCGGCACAGAAGGGGTACGGATATCGATGAGCATCTTCAAGCGGATGTCGACGATCTTCAAGGCCAAGGCGAACACCGCCCTGGACAAGGCCGAGGATCCTCGCGAAACCCTTGACTACTCGTATCAGAAGCAGCTCGAGCTGCTGCAGAAGGTGCGGCGGGGCGTGGCCGACGTGGCCACCAGCCGTAAGCGGGTGGAGCTGCAGGCCTCCCAGCTGCAGTCCCAGTCGTCCAAGCTGCAGGAGCAGGCGCAGAAGGCGCTCTCGATGGGCCGTGAGGACCTGGCCCGGGAAGCCCTGACTCGCAAGTCGGGGCTGCAGGGGCAGATCGACGACCTGCAGACCCAGCACGCCCAGTTGCAGGGTGAGGAGGAGAAGCTCACGCTCGCCTCCCAGCGCCTGCAGGCCAAGGTCGAGTCCTTCCGGACCCGCAAGGAGACCATCAAGGCCACCTACACCGCGGCCGAGGCGCAGACCCGGATCAACGAGGCCTTCTCCGGCATCTCCGAGGAGATGAGCGACGTCGGCCTCGCGGTCCAGCGGGCCGAGGACAAGACCCAGCAGATGCAGGCCCGGGCCGGTGCGATCGACGAGCTGCTCGCCTCCGGCGCGCTCGACGACGCCAGTGGCACGGTCAAGGACAACATCACGCTCGAGCTCGAGCGGATGTCGTCGGGTTCCGACGTGGAGAGCGAGCTGGCCGCGATGAAGGCCCAGATCTCCGGCGGCGAGGCTCCCAAGGAGATCGCCGGTGAGGCACCAGGCGCCGCGGCGCCGCAGTCTGCCCAGCAGCCAGTGCAGCAGCCGGCCGCCGAGCCGGTGAGACCTCAGGACGGAGACGTTCGATGATCGTTCGCATCATGGGTGAGGGTCAGTACCGTCTGGCCGACGAGAAGCTGGACGCCCTCAACGCGGTCGACGGCGACCTGGAGAAGGCCGTCTCCAGCGGCGACGACGCGGCCTTCCAGACCGCGTTCGCGGCCCTGCTGGAGTTCGTCCGGTCCGGCGAGAAGGTGCCGGACGACGAGCTGCACGACTCCGACGCGATCCTGCCGCCGGGCGACAGCTCGCTGGCCGAGATGCGTGAGCTGATCAGCGGCGACGGTCTGATCGCCGGCTGACCGGCGCCGGACCCGATCACCCGTCCCCGACCCGGCGGCTGGTCACCTCTGGTAGTCATCCGAGACCCCCGGGGCCCCAAAAGGGCTCCGGGGGTCTTTGTATGACGCGCTGGTAAACACTCCCCGTCAGTGCTGTTCCCGGCCGCATCCACGTAGTACTCTCTGGTTCACGCCGTTGTGGGGGCGGCGTTCACCGAAGTCCGTGACGGGGAGTGGGTTGGTCGCGGGGTTCGCTTTTCACCTGTGGGGGGTGACTGTGCGTGACTGAATTTGTCATGTCTGAGGGGTTGGCCGATCCGGCTGACCTTGGGCCGGTGCCGTCGGGGGAACGACGTCGGCCGGTCTGGGTGGTTCCGGACGAGATCCCGGCGATCGTGCCGAGATCGGCCCGGTTCACCGAGGCACGCTGGGTGGCGAAGTACCGCTGGTACTCACTCGGTGGCGACCTGGCCGCGGCGTTGATCGGGGGATCGCTGGCGCTGGTTGCTCGCTTCGGAGCCTCGATCAACCTCGGCTACTTCGTGCTGGGCGCCTTGCTGCCGATCGCCTGGCTGGCCTGTGTGGCGCTGCAGCGCGGTTATGAGACCCGGTACTTCGGCACCGGGCCGGAGGAGTTCCGCTCGATCATCCGGGCCGCCGTGGCCCTGACCGCGCTGGTCGCGATCACGTCGTACGCGACCAAGAGCGAGGTCGCCCGTGGTTTCGTCATCCTCGCGGTGCCGATGACCTGTCTGGCCTCGATGGTGGCCCGGTGGATGCTGCACCGCAGCATCTCCTGGCGCCGGTACGCCGGTCGCTGTATGCGCCGGGTACTCGTTGTCGGACGCAACGATCAGGCCACGACGCTGTTCCAGCACATGGAGGAGCGGCCGGCCGACGGCTACGTCGTCGTGGCCACCTGCCTGCCGCGCGGCGACGCGTTCGACGAGCCCGGACCGGAGCGGCTCGGCCGGACCGAGATGGACATCCTGGCCGCGGTCGACCAGTACGCCGTGGATGTCGTCGCGGTGGCTGCCGACCCGGAGCTGGCCGGCTACACGCTGCGCAAGCTGTCCTGGGCGCTCGAGCAGCGCGGGGTCGAACTGATCGTGTCGCCGGGCATCGTCGAGGTCGCCGGTCCGCGGATCTCGATCCGTCCGGTTGCCGGTCTGTCGCTGCTGCACCTGGAGCGGCCGTCGGTCAGCGGTGGTCCGCACCTGGTGAAGGGCATCTTCGACCGGTCGGTCGGATTCCTGATGCTGCTGGGGATCGCGCCGCTGCTGCTCGTCACCGCCGCGCTGATCAAGCTGACCACCAAGGGGCCGGTGCTGTTCCGGCAGGTCCGGGTGGGCCGTGGCGGCGAGCAGTTCTCGATGCTCAAGTTCCGCACGATGGTCGTGGATGCTGAGGCCCGCAAGGCCGATCTGCACGCGCTGAACGAGGGCAACGGGATCCTGTTCAAGATGCGCGACGACCCGCGGATCACGAAGGTCGGCAAGTACCTGCGGCGGTTCTCGATCGACGAGTTGCCGCAGCTGGTGAACGTGCTCCGCGGGGAGATGTCACTGGTCGGCCCACGGCCGCCGCTGCCTGCCGAGGTCGCGCAGTACGCGATCGACGACGCGCGGCGGATGCTCGTGAAGCCGGGCCTGACCGGCCTGTGGCAGGTCAGCGGACGCAGCGACCTGACCTGGGAGGAGTCCATGCGGCTCGACCTCCGCTACGCGGACAACTGGTCGATCGCACTGGACCTGCTGATCCTGTGGAAGACCGCTCGCGCGGTCCTCGGCAGCGACGGCGCTTACTGAGAACGCACCAATTCAGGCGGCATCCGGCCATCTGCCGGCCGGATGACCGCACAACGTCGGGGGACGTCAGAACACGCGGTGCATTCCCGAGGGGGGAATTCATGATGCAGCACCTCAGTGCCGAATCCGGTACTGATCAGAAATCGACCGGAACCACGACTGCAGTCAGGTCCGAGGCCGCGACCCTGGTGATCCAGGCCGCGTCCGGGGATCAGGGGGCCTGGAGCCGGTTGGTCGACCACTATGCGCGGCTCGTCTGGGCCGTTACCCGCAGCTTCCGCCTGACCGACAGCGACGCCGCTGACGTGTCCCAGATGGTCTGGCTGCGGTTGCTCGAGCACATCAACCGGGTCGACCCCGAACGGGTCGGCGCCTGGCTGGTCGTCACGACCCGCCGGGAATGCCTGCGGGTGCTGGCCTTCCGCAAGCGCGTCCTGCTCACCTACGAGTCGTCCGCGTTCGAAGGGGTCGCGGGGGACCAGGTCGAACTGGACTACGACCTGCTCGCCGGTGAACGCGCCGACGACGTACGCCGGGCACTCGAAACCCTGCCGGATCGCTGGCAGCGGCTGCTCGGCATGCTGATGGCCGACCCGCCCGCGCCGTACGCCGAGATCTCCGAGAAGATCGGGATCCCGATCGGGAGCATCGGGCCGATGCGCGGCCGGTGCCTGGAGAAGCTCAGACTGCTGCTCGCCTCCTGAAGCAGCAATCTGTACGGGCGGCCGGTTCGGACTGCCTGGGTCAGAGGATGATCCAAGCAGTGCGGACCGGCCGTTGCGTGCTGCCCGGCCACCGGAGCAGGAAGCTGACCAGCCGGGCCTCGGTCGGGCCCTCGGCGTCGCCGCCACGGGACTCGACCATGACCGGACCCGACGGGGAGACCCGCAGCTCGATGGTCAGGTCCGCCTGGCCGTGGACGTCGACGTCCAGCGTGATCCCGTGGCCGCCGAACCGCAGCCGGCGTACGTCGGTGGAGCCCGGGGCATCCACGAGGCTGTCGAAGATCAGATCCAGCACGTCGAGATCCCGCTCGTGCCGGCCGAAAGCGGCATAGCCGACCGACCGGAGCAGTGCGATCTGCTCGCCGGCGGCGCGTTCAGGAGGACCGATCATCGTCCTCAGCGCTCCGCCTGCACCTTGATCACACTGTCCTGGTCCTGACCGTACGGTGCGCCCTGCCAGGCGGCCCAGTTCACCCGGTTGCCCTGCTCGTGCACGATGAAGTTCCACGGACCCTCATAGGTGTTGTTGAAGAAACGGTTGCCCTGGTGGAAGGTGATCGCGTCCTGCACGGTCGCCTTCTGGTACGGCGACCAGGTCGGGAACGTACCCCAGTTGGAGAACAGGCCGTTGAAGCCACAGCCGCTGCCGACCGCGCAGGTCTTGCCGATCTTCACGGGGTCGATGCTGAAGACGTTGTCGTGCACGCGCACGTTCTGCGTCTTCCAGCGGCAGTCACTCAGATAGGGCTGCTTGTCGATCGTGGTCGCGTTGCAGGTCTTGGCGTTGACGACCGACGGGTTGACCAGGGTGCCCGAACCGGTGCTGGTGTTGGCCGCGGATCCGGCGAACCGGTCCGCGTTCTCCCACAGGATGACGCCGGCCCAGTTGTCGGTGAACACGTTCGCGCTGATCTCGAAGGTCTTGTTGAACACGCCGGTGGCCCGCGGATCGCTGCCGGACTCCGAGATGTACAGCGCCGCTGTCGGGAAGCCCTTGTTCATCGGGCCTTTGCCCAGACCGTTGCGGGCGAAGGTGTTGCCGCGGATGCCGGCGTTGTAGCTGGTCTCGTAGACGACACCCTCGGCGAGGTTGTCGGAGATGTAGTTGCCCTCGATAACGAAACCGGTGTTGTTGGTGTCGGCCCACAGCCCGGCGCTGAGGTTGTTGTGGATCCAGTTGCCCCGCACGATCGCTCCGGTGACCTCCCAGAACTTCCCGCCGCCGGTGCAGCCGCAGCCACCCTTGAGCTTCTCCCAGTCGTCGGTGTTGTTACCGGCGATCTCGTTGCGCTCGATGGTGATCCCGGCGACCTTGCCCGGGTTGTACGCGCTGAAGCCGTACTGGCCGTTCTCCTGCAGACAGTTGCCGCGGACAACGTTGTGGTCGCCGACCATGACCCCGGCTCCGGCGTTGTGCCGGATCGTGTTGGCCTCGATCGTCCAGCGGGCGGCGGAGTCGTGGTTGACCGCGCCCTCGTCGTTGTTGGTCCGCAGCGGGCCGAAGTTCTGGATGGTCAGGTTCTTCACCGTCACGCCGGTGGCGTAGCCGGTGAAGGCGTACCGGTTCAGCCGGCCGCCGTCGAGGATCGCGCCGGGCCCACCGAGGTAGATGTTCCCGTCCTTCGGCTTGACCTGCGCGAACGGTCCGCTGCCCAGCTTGTGCGTGCCCGGTTCGAGCCAGAACGTCGTACCGGGCGGGTTCGCCTCGGTCAGCTGGTTCAGGTTCTGGGTCGTGCTGACGTTGACCGCTCCGGGCGGGGCCTGGGCGGGACCGGCGAGCGCCTTGGCGTTCCCGCAAACCTTCACCGGGGGAGCGGTCGGTGCGGTGACCTTGGCCGTGGTGGCGTCCGGTGTCTGGGCAGGGAGGGTCTGTGCGTTCTGCGGTGCTGCGTCGTCACGGAAGACAGCGACTCCGCCGGCTACCAAGGCAGCGACGACGACCAGCGCGGCCGGCGCGAGGAACCGCGGGCGGCGGTACCAGGCGGTCGTCCCGCCGTTCGGCGGCCGTGGCGGAGAGCCGTGTTCGATGTTCTCTTCGGGGGGCATGGTGTCCTCGAGCTCAGCGGTGGGCGGGAACCGGGTGACCGACGGCGAATCGGTAGATGTCGAGCAGCTGCTCCAGGTTCTGGTGCGGCTGATGTTTGGTCTCGTAGGTCAGGCGGGCCTGGCGGCCGAGGTCGAGGTAGCGATCCGGTGCGGTGTCGACGTCGAGCAGGAGCTTGGCGAGCGCGTCCGGCCGGCCCGGCTCGAAGAGGGCGCTGTCGACGCCGTCGGTGATCAGGTCGGGGAACGAACCGTGGCCGGAAGCCAGCAGCGGTACGCCGACCGCCATCGCCTCGACCACCACCAGTCCGAACGTCTCTTCCCACTCCGACGGAAGGACGACCGCGCGGGATTGGCCGATCAGCTCGAACACTTCCGGCTTGCTCATCAGCCCGCGCAACTGCACGGACGGCCGGGTCGCCGCCCATGCGGTCACCTCGTCGAGCATCGGGCCACCACCGGCGATCACGAGCCGCAGCGCGTCGTCGCCGGCGATCGCGCGGTACGCGTCCCAGCCCTTCATCAACAGCGGTGCGCCCTTGGCCGCATCCAGCCGGCCGACATAGGCCACCTGGCGTTCGGGCGATCCGCCGACCGGGCCGTCGTACGGAACCATGTTGTGCTTGACGAAGGAGCGGTCCGGGTCGAAGTTCATGCCCGTCATGAGCTGGCGCTGGGACTCGGAGATGAAGATGTACGCCGAGACCAGGTCGCGCCAGCTGCGGCGGTGACTGCGTGCGTTGAGCACGGTGGTCGAGGTCGCCAGCGCGGATCCGCGGTAGCAGCGATGGACCACGGCCGGTGTTGGGTTCCCGCCGGCGCAGTCGTGGCAGACCTCGCCGTCGCGGAAGAAGTCACCACTGGCGCAGAGCAGCTTGTAGTTGTGCAGCGTGATCACCACCGGCACACCGGCGTCACGGCAGGCGTAGAGCACCGACGGGCTCAGCAGCGGGAACGTGTTGTGGACGTGCACCACATCCGGCCGCTCGTCCTTCAGCACCGCGGCCAGGTCACGACGGCTCGTCGGGTTCCACACCACGCGGGCCGGCAACGTCGCCTTCTGCCAGGCCGGCCAGCTCTCGATGTCGTCGCTGTGCCGCTCGAAATGCGTGACCTCGTGGCCGGCCGCGGCCAGGGCTTCGCTCTCCTGGTCGACCACCCGGTTCTCCCCGCTCGGTGCGGTGGAGCGGTACCGGTTGTGTACCAGCAGGATCTTCATCGCACTCCTTCACGGGCGGAGGTGGAGAACACCATCGAGGCGGCCAGCGTGAGCTCGAGCAGGTACGGCGACGCCTCGCTCAGACCGCTCTCGGTGAACGAGGCGACCACGCAGTAGGCGACCAGGAAGAGCGCGATCGCGCGCTGCGGACCCTGCGGCCGGAACCAGGCGGCGGTCAGCACGAACAGCACGAGCATCACGGTGATCGCGATCCCGACCAGCCCGACGTCGTAGTAGGTGCCGAGCCAGTTGCTGTCGATCGGCAGGCCGTTGAAGGACTTGTTGGACAGGCCGAACCCGAAGAGCGTCTCGAACGTCGTCCGCGGCTCGGCCAGGATCGAGTCCCAGACCGCGCGGCGACCGGTCAGCGCGGTCACCTCTTCGGCGTCCTGCCCACGGGCCAGCCAGGTCGTCACCACCGAGCCGAGCGTGACCGCCCCGATCGAGAACACGGTCAAGCCGATCGCGAACGACTTGCGCACCCGCGATCGCGCGGTGAACAGGCTCATCCCGGCGATCAGTACGCCGGCCAGCAGGGCAACCAACGCGGTCCGGGTGTGCGTCAGCAGCAGCACCGGTACGGCGACCAGCACACTCGTCAGCGCGACCCCGCGCCGGAGCAATCCGGACAACCACAGCACGATCGTCAGACCGGCAGCCACCGCGGCGTAGTGCCCGACCTGGGTCGGCGGGATCGGCCAGAGGATGCCCCCGAGCCGGTCTTCGGTCAGGGCCAGGCCGGGAGCGATGAGCAGGCCGATGACCACCGATCCGAGGATCGACCACAGCATGATCAGATGGGTGCGCACCAGCAGCAGGTCGCGGCGGGTCCACCAGGGCGTCAGCAGCCACAGCGTGAGCGCGAACGCGAACAGCCGGCTGGCCCGGTAGAGCGCGCCGAACAGGAACTCGGCCCGGACACTGGCCAGCAGCGCTTCGGCGGCGAGCATCATGATCAGGAACATGTAGACACTCGGCCGGATCCGGACCGGGCGGTTGACGGTCAGGGCCAGCATCAGTGCGCCGACCAGCGAGGCCTGGGCGATCAGCTTGCCGACCATTCCCGGGATCGGGATCAGGTGTGGCGCGCCCGGGAAGAACGTCATCACGTTGAGGATCAGCAGCGCCCAGACCGCCTGGACCCGGCGACGCCGACGGACCTCGGGCGCGACGACCCGCCTGGTCGGACGGTGACCTCGGCGGGTCGCCAGTTGACTGTTCAGCCGGGTGGTGATCGTGGTCATCGGCCGAACATCTCGACATCCACCGTCCGGTCCGGACCGGCTTCGGCCTCGGTGATGCCGACGCCTTCATCGGTACGGTCCGGACGCAGTACGACGGCGGTCTGCAGTTCGAGCCCGGCCAGCCGCAGCATCTCGCCAGTGGCCTGGATCTTCGTGGTGGTCGACTGACCCGCCGAGACGACGACAGCCGCGTGCGAAGCCCATGTGCCGAGGTGATCGGCACCGATGGACGGCGTCAGGACGGCCAGGCTGAGAACCAGATCGGCCACCTCCCACGCGGAGTCGAGCGAGACCTCACCCGTGCTCCCCGGCCGGCTGGTGTCGCCGAGGCGCAGGTAGCAGCCCTCAGCGGGGCCGTCGGTCGGGACGGGCAGGTGTACGTCGATGCGACGGCCCGGTTCGCTGAAGCGTGACTCCCGCGTACCGGGGATCTTGACGCCGAGCATCTCCGCGAGCCTTCCGGTCCCGGTGAGGTCGGCCACCAGTACGTGCTTGCCCTCTTCGGCGAGCGACACCGCCAGCGACGCCACCACCAGCGAACACGTCGCGAGGTCGTCGACACTGACCACGGCCAGGGACGGCGTGGGGTGCTCACCCCAGAAGATGCGCTGGTCGAGGTGCTGCACCATCAGCCGGACCTCCGGCTGCATGCGCTGTGACTGGCGCAGATAGCGGGGGTACGGACGCATCTGCCAGCGGGACGGCCGCGGGCTGCTCAGCCGGACCCGGGTGCCCAGCGCGCGGGCGATGTCCTCCCGCTTCCACAGCCGGTCCGAGATCAGCGCTCGTACGATGACGAAGCCGAGACCGAGGAACAGGCCGGCCAGCAGTCCGGTGGCGGCGTTGATCGCGATGGTCCGCTTGGCCGACGTCACCACCGGCGAGGCCACGTCGAGCATCCGGCTGCTGTTCATCCGGGCGGCCTGGACCTGCTGGTCCAGGAGCTGCTGCGTGACGTAGGTGAGCCGGTCGCGGGCAGCTCCCAGCCGGATCGCTTCCGGGCTGTTCGGCCGCTTGGGCTCGTTCGGGTCGTCGCCCGCGGCGCTGACCGCCTGCTTGGCGACGTCGAAGTCGTTCTGGGCCGCGTTCTGGTCCTTGCGCAGCGGGGCGTCCTGCAGCGCGATCTGTTCGCGGCGGTAGATCAGGAAGACCTGGGCCACCGCGGTCGCGAGCTTGGTCGCCTCGTCGCTGGTCTTGGCGCCGGCCTTGATCTCGAGCACCCGATCGGTGTTGGCGCTCGCGCTGTACTCCTTGAGCAGGTCGTCCTGCGTGACCGGCAGCTTGAGCAGCTCGATCACCCGCTGCGCGACCGTGTGCGTGGTCGCCAGCGTGACATCGGTGCCCATCGCCTTGGCCGGATCCTCGCCGTCGCGGTGGGTCAGCAGCAGCCGGGTCGACGACACGTGCGGCGCCGGCAGTACGACGGTCGACGCCAGACCGCCGGCCAGGCCGATCAGGGCGGCGACGAGCCAGATCCGCAGATGCCTGCGGATCGCGTCGCGGAGGAAACGAAAGGTGACCAGGGCATCCGGCGGGTACGCGGTCGACGGTTCGTCGGTGAACAGGCCGTCGTCGTCGACCCAACCGGGTTCGGTGGTCACAGGTTCGGTGTACGGCTGGTTGCTCACTTGGTCCTCCTCGCGGTGCCGGTGAGGAGGGTGGGCAGGCGCGACGCCGACCGGCGCGTGGACTGCGAGACGCGGCCGATGGTGCGGTCTGTCGGGTCGGGGTCGGTGACGACCAGACCGTCGATGTTGCGGTCGTCGGTCGCCGCCGCGACGGCCAGCCGGGCCAGCTCCTCGGCCGTGACCGTGCCGGAGGACAGCGCGATGATCGTGTTGGTGGTGTGCTCGGCACCGACCAGGTGCGGCGCCTCCCGGTCGACGACGACCAGGTGGATGCTCAGGGCCGAGTCGCCGGGTGGCTCCTGGTGCGAGTCGACCACGATCGAGGTCGAGATGCCGATCGAGGTCGCCAGCGCCGCCAGTTGCGGGCCGAGCGGGAGGGCCTTGTCGTCGCCCGCGAACGAGAGGACGGTCAGCGAGACCGGCCCGCCGCCCTTCACGTCGAGACCCAGGTGGTGCAGGGTCTTGCGCAGACTCCAGGCCTCGACCGCCGTCGGTGAATAGTGTTCGAGCAGATAGGCCCAGTCCGAGACGTCGGTGGCCCGGTAGGACGTGACGGACGCGAGCACGGGCAGCGCGACCGCGTCGGCGATCTCGTCCCGCAGCCGCAGCCGCCGGTCACCCCGGACCTTCGCCAGCACCCCGATCGAGCCTGCCACCGCGCCGATCAGCGCGCCGAGCAGACCGAAGATGCCCAGATGTATCGCGACATTGCCGCCCCGGGCGGTTGTCGGCCTCTCCAGCACACGTGCCCCCGTTTTTTTCCCCAGGTCGCCGGGCAGGTTCTGGTCGGTCGTGACGAAGACCAGATAGACATCGGCGACGGCATTGGCCAGCCGGATCGACTGCGCCGCGGTCGTACCCTTCGCGTCGATCTGGATCACGTCCTCGGTCACTGCCGTGACCTTGACCCGATCCCGGACCGTCTGCGTCGGCAGCGCGGGGCTGAGGTTCTGGCCGGCGCTCTTCAGCACAGGCTCGCTCTCGGCGATGAACACCTGCGTGTCGATGCTCTGCACGCCGGTCGTCTTCTCCGAATCCGACGTCGGCGGCGGCGGCAGCACGACGAGCGAGGTCGCCGAGTGCAAGGCCGGCACCATCACCCCGTACGCGACCCCGCCGAGTAGACCGACCGCCGCCACGGCCGCCACGATCAATCGATGCCGCCGGATAGCCCGCCAGGACTTCTTGACGTCGAGCTGCTGTGCGCTCACAGTCCCCTCCAGTCGAACGCCACTATGACTTCGGAGTAATAGAGGGGCGGTGTGTCGTGCCTGATACAGCGAGAGGGTGCGGAATTCTGGTCAGGACCGGAAGCGGAAAGTGCTGGTCACGGGGCTGTCCGGGCCGACCACTCCCGAGCCGACCAGTGTCGTGATCGGGACCTTGTGCCCGAATCGCGGTGAGTACCAGCCCAGCAACGGATCGTCGCCACCGCGATGCGTGGTCCAGGTCAGTCCGGCCGGCAGTTCGACCGCCGCCGTACCCGTCGGCCACTCCAGCAGGCCACGCGATCCGTCCAGGGCGACGGTCACCTCCGGTCCGAGATGCCATGCCATCCGTACGTCGACGGTCGCGTCCAAGTGATCCTCGACCCGCAGCACGCCCTGATCGAGTACAGCGTGGCGCCGGTGGGTGACCGGTGTCTCGCCGACCAGGTAGCCGTCGTGGTCGGCTTCCCAGCTGACCACGTCACCCTCGACGGCGTACCGGCGTACGCGGCCCTTTGCTCCACGCAGCCAGAGGAACGGGCCGCCCCAGGTGGACTGCTCGGCGCCGCCGACCTCGACGGTGTTGTGGCCGATGGTCGAGCGGAAGTAGTTCCGCCACTCTTCCTCACCGTGGTAGCAGTACGTGCCCGGATCGGCCAGGATGTCGACGCCGTCGACCCGGACCTCGAGGGACAGCGCGTCGCAGTGCGCGTGCGCGGCGATCGACAGGAAGCCGTGCGGGCCGGCGTCGGCGCGGCACCAGAT
Source organism: Kribbella sp. NPDC051952 (assembly GCF_040680855.1). Taxonomy (NCBI): domain Bacteria; kingdom Bacillati; phylum Actinomycetota; class Actinomycetes; order Propionibacteriales; family Kribbellaceae; genus Kribbella; species Kribbella sp. NPDC051952. The sequence continues at coordinate 378,913 of NZ_JBFAXQ010000005.1, read as the reverse complement.
CTCCGGGCCGCCGTCTCGACTCCGCAGAATCGTCAGACCGGCATCGTCGAAGTGGTCCGGGCGCTTGGCCGAACGATCGGATTGCCGACGATCGATCAACGCGCCGACCAGTACGCCGGTCGCCGTGACCGGAATCTCCGGCCACCAGGATGCACGACCGACGACGGCGGCACCGAGGGACAGGAATCCGGCCCAGCTGTGGACGTTCGGCGGGTCGAGCACCAGCACCATGCCCTCGTCGTCGTCGCCCTGGCGCGGCGGTCGCAGCGTGTTGTCGACAATCGCCGCGGCGACGTCGACGGTCCGCGTGAGCAGACCCCAGGTGCGCGGGCCGAGCGGACGACCGGACTTGTCCGCCTCGAGCGCGGCGTAGAGGCCGAGCTCGGAGACGAAGCGGTGGTAGTCGGTCGCGAGTTCACGGTTCACGCCGGAGGTGAAGGTGTTGGCGTCGAGTTCCTGTTCCAGCAGGGCCGCCGCTTCGTCGCGCCAGCGGGCGCTCTTGGTGAACCAGGGGAACGCACAGGTGCCGACGAGCTGCCCGGCGGCCTCGGCGATCACGTGGTTGTTCGCCGACGAGCCACGGCTCTGGAACGAGGCGAGGTAGCGCTGGTGCCAGTAGATCTGCCGGAGCGCGAACTCGTTGTGCTCGAACAGTTCGGTGATCTCCGGCCAGTCGTTCAGCAGGCGGCGGATCCACGTCCAGCTGATCAGCCGGAGGCCGATCTCGATGCCGCTGGCCCAGTGCACGCCGGACAGGAACGGGTTCGACCGCCACCAGTCGTTCAGGTGGTCGGCGATGCGTTCGGCGTACGTGTCGTCGTGGGTCAGGTACCAGGCCGCGGCCAGTTGGGTGAGGTGGTGGTGGCGGGACAACTCCCAGACCTGCTTGATGTTCCCGACCACGTTCTCGTTGCGATGGTTCAGCTTGAAAACGTACTGCGCCGGGTCGGAACGCCGGCCGGTGATCGGGTCGCGGAACCAGTCCGGCGCCTCCAGATCCGACCGGTCGACGCCGAGCACCTCGAGCTTGCCGGCCATGATCGCGTCGGCGGTCGCGATCACGGCCTTCCGCGCTTCCTCCGGTACGGCGCCTGCCGTATGTGGGGGCAGCGTCGTACCGAACGTCAGCTCCTTGTTCAGCGGCACCTGGACGTCGCCGTCCTGCCCGGGCCGGACCTGTTGATAGGCCCAGGCAGTACGGCGTCCGTGGTCGCGGGTGCGCCAGATCAACTCGGTGGGGGACATCCGGCGCAGCCGCCGGACGTACCAGCCCAGGGGCTGCCGGCTCACACGGCTTCCGGCTTGCCGCTGGCCAGGCTGCGGTCAACGGCGATCGTGGCTCGGGTGGTGGCGATCAGCGCGTCGAACGAGATCGGCATCGGGCTGCCGGACTTCACCGCGGCGACGAAGCGCGCGAGCTCGGTCTGCTGGCCCTTGTCGGTGCTGCGAGCCTTGCGGGTCGACGGCTTCCGGCCGGTCCAGACCGACGCGCTCTGGAAGTTGTCCAGGCGCGCGTTGCGGCCGCCGCCGGTGATGTCGAGCGTCTCCTTCGGGAAGCGCGCGTTGCCGCCGGCGACGTAGTTGATCGTGCCGACCGAGCCGTTCGCGAACCGCAGCGTGACGATGACGTCGCCGGTGTCGGGACCGGGTACGGCGTACACCTCGGTGGGAAGGCTGTCGAGCCACCAGCTCAACGTGTCGATGAAGTGGCCACCCTCACCGGCGAACCGGCTGCCTTCCTTGTCCGCGTCCAGGTACCAGCTGGTGGAGTCGAGCTTGCCGGCGTTCACCAGGTAGCGCAGCGAGTAGTTGCCGCCCGGGTCGCCGAAGCGGCTCTTCAGGTCCGTCAGCAGCGGTGCGAACCGGCGGTTGAACCCGACCATCAGGCGGTCGTTGCCGGTGGCATCTACCGTGGCGACGATCCGGTCGACGTCCTCGGTGGTCAGGGCCAGCGGCTTCTCCACGAACACGGCCTTGCCCGCCTCGAGCGCCTGGCAGGCCAGCGCGGCGTGCGAGCTGTGCCGCGTGACGACGAAGATCGCGTCCAGGCTCTCGTCGGTCAGTACGGCGTTGGCGTCGGTCGAGATCTGCTCGAACCCGAACCGCCGCTGCGCATTGGCAGCCGACAACGACTTGTTGGTCGCGACGTGAGCCAGCACGGCCCCCGCGTCCTTCTGCACATGCGGCAGGAGCATGGACGACGCGTAGTTCCCAGCTCCGATGAAGCCGAGGCGTACGGACCCAGGAGTCGGGCTTGCCGGCCGGGCAACCGTTGTCGTCTGTGGTGCGCTCTCCTGGTGGGGTACGTCCGGGTACTCGAACAGGAAACCCACGCCGGGCAGGGCGCCGGAGCTCAGTTGCTGGTAGACGCTGGTGGCGTCCGCGATCGGGAACTGGCCGGCGATCAGGGAGCCTACGTCGATCTGCTCGCGAGCGATCAGGTCGATGAAGCATTCGAGGTTGCGGCGTTCGGTCCAGCGGACGTAGCCGGCCGGGTAGTCGATGCCCTGCAGTTCGTAGCGGTCGTCGTACCGGCCGGGGCCGTAGGACCGCGAGAACCGGACGTCGAGTTCCTTCTCGTAGTAGGCGTTCCACGGCAGGTCGAGCTTCGTCTTGCCGATGTCGACCACGCGGGCGCGGTCACGCGCGAGCCGGGCCGCGGTCTCGACCGGGCCGTTGGAGTGCCCACCCGCGGACAGCAGGATGTGATCCGCTCCGAGCCCATTGGAGACCTCCAGCAACGAACGCTCCAGTGACGCGACCCCGGCCTCGTCCGGCGAGGAGCAGTGCAGCGCACCGGCCTTCTCCGCCATCCGGCACCGGTCCTCGACCGTGTCGATCCCGAACACCCGTACGCCGGCCGCGACCAGCAACCGCACCACGAGCTGACCGACGAGCCCGAGCCCGATCACCACCGCGGTGTCGCCGAGCTGCACCTCCGCCTGCCGGACGCCCTGCATCGCGATCGCACCGACCGTGGAGAACGCGGCCTGCTCGGCCGGCACGCCATCAGGCACCGGTACACACAGATTGACCGGCACCCAGTTGTACTCGGCGTGCAGTGCGAACTCGTTGCCCGCGGCAGCGACCAGCTGCCCGACGCTGAACTCCTCCGCCCCGGCGCCGACCTCGACCACCACGCCACACAGCGAGTAGCCCAGTGGCGTGTACGAGTCGAGCTTGTTCATCACCTTCTTGTAGGTGTTGAGCGCGCCCTGCTGCGCAACGGAGTCCAGCACCTTGCGGACCTGGTCCGGCCGCGCCTTCGCCTTGCCGACCAGCGAAAGCTTCGCCTCGCCGACCTTCATCAGCTCGGTCCCGGTCGAGATCAGCGAGTACAGCGAGCGCACCAGCACACCACCGGGCGCACACCCCGGCGGCGGTACGTCGAGAACCGCCAGCTCACCGGACTTGTAGTTCTGTGCAACCTGCTTCATGTCTGTCCTTCAGAGAGAGGTAATGGTCACGCCGAGGGACCGCATGTGGCGGGTCCAGGTCTCCAGGGTCAGCAACTGCCAGATCTGCTTCGAGTAGTCCTCGCGTCCGGCCCGCTCGTCATCGACCAGCCGCTGGACGGCGGCCTGCTGCAGGAACCCGCTGCCGACCAGCTCGCCGCGGAGCAGGGTGTCGTCGACCAGCTCGCGCAGGTCGTTGCGGATCCAGGCCCGCAGCGGCGCCGAGAACGACGCCTTCGGACGGTAGATGATCTCCTTCGGCAGCCAGGCCTCGGCCGCCTTCTTGAGCGCGAGCTTGCTGACCCGCCGGTGGATCTTGTCGCTGCCCGGGATCGAGAACGCGGCCCGCGCCACGATCGGGTCCACGAACGGCGTCCGTACCTCCGTCGACGCGGCCATGCTGGACCGGTCGGTGTAGGCCAGGTTCAGCCCGGGCAGGAACATCCGCGAGTCGGCCAGGCACATCCGGTTCACGTGATCGTCGAGCGTGGTGTCGTGGTAGATGTCGCTGTGCTCCGCGAGCAGCTTCCCGACGTACGGCTCCAGGTCCGGGCTCAACAGGCCGGCCAGTTGGTCCTCGTCGTACATGGTGTAGCTGCGCCGGAACGCCTCTTCCTCGGGCAGGTTCGAGAAGGTCTCGAACCGCTTCGCCCAGCGCGCGTACCGCAGGCCGCGACCGTTGACCGTGACCGGCAGGCGCCGGACCGCGGGACCGATCAGCCCGTTCCGCAGTACGCCGGGAAGCCGCTGGTACTGCGCTCCCATCACACACGCGAGGTGTTTGCGGTAGCCGCCGAACAGCTCGTCGGCGCCCATCCCGGACAGCAGGACCTTCACCCCGGCGTCGCGGGCGGTGTCGCACATCAACAGCGTGTTGATCGCGGCCGGGTCGCCGATCGGCTCGTCCAGCATGTCGACGATCCGGGGGAGCAGGTCGACCACATCCGGCGCGATCTCGATCTCGTGCAGGTCGATGCCGAACTGCTGCGCCACCTTGCGCGCGTAGACCGCGTCGTCGGGCATCGCCTCGAGTTTCTGGTCCTGCGCGCGGAACGTGATCGTGTACGAGTCGACGCTCGGGTCCATCTGCTTCGCCAGCACTGTCACCAGGCTGGAGTCGAGACCACCGCTGAGGAAGGTCGACACGGGTACGTCGGCAACCATGTGAGCGGCGACCGACTCCTCGATCACCGTGCGCAGATCGGCGGGCGGACCGGCGGCCGCCTCGGTCGCGACGTCGCTCACCCGCCAGTACGTCTCGTGCCGGCTGCTGCCGTCGGGCCGGAACTCCGCCCATGAACCCGGTGGCAGTTTCTCGACCCCGTCGATCGCGCAGCGCTGCTCGGGCAGCCAGTAGTACAGCATCGACGCGATCAGCGCGCCGGGTTCGGTGCGGAGCTCGGACCCGACCGCGGCGACCAATGCCTTGAGTTCGGACGCGAAGATCACGCCGCCTTGCCGGCGCAGGAAGTACAGCGGCTTGATGCCGAGCGGGTCGCGGGCCAGGTACATGCTGCCGCTGTCCTCGTCCAGCATCGCGAACGCGAACATGCCGCGGAACCGCTTCAGGGCGTCCGGGCCCCAGCGTCGCCAGGCCTCCAGCACGACCTCGGTGTCGCCATTGGTGCGGAACGCGACGCCGGACCTGGACAGCTCGGCGCGGATCTCCTTGTAGTTGTAGAGCTCGCCGTTGTAGCAGATCGTCAGGCCGCGCTTGGTGAACGGCTGGTCCGCCTCCGACGACAGATCGATGATCGACAACCGGCGGTGCGCCAGGAAGGCCCGGACATCACCCTCGTCGAACGCGTACACCCGGTCGGCGTCCGGACCGCGGTGTGCGATCCGGTCGCTCATCGCCTCGGCGAGCGCATACCCGTCGTGCTGCTGGTAGCAGCCGGCGATCCCGCACACCTCAGGCCCCCGTGGCCCGGGCGACGTCGGCGACGTGGCTGACGTGTCCGGTGAGCTGGTCGTACACGTTCAGGTAGGCCTTCTGCTGGTGCCGCCAGGCGAGCACCTGCTCGACCCGCTCGCGACCGAACTTCGCCATCCGGCGGCGCGCCACCTCGTCGTCGAGGAGTTCGACGATCGCCTCGCCGTACAGCTCGACGTCGTTCGGCTCGACGTACACGGCGGCGTCCTCGGCCGAGACCTTGGTCTCGATCAGGTCGAACGCGACGACCGGCAGCTCGAAGGCCATGTACTCCATCGTCTTGTTCATCGTCGACACGTCGTTGAGCGGATTCTTCGGGTCCGGCGACAGGCCGAGGTCCGCGGTCGACATCACCGCGCGGACGGTCTCGTCCGGCACCCGGCCGGTGAACTCGATGTGGTCGCCGAGGCCGAGCTCGTCCCGGAGCGCGACGACCTCGTCGAACGAGTCGCCGCCACCCATCAGCGTGAACGCGATGTCCGTGCGGCCGAGCTTGTTGACGATGTGATCCGCCGCGCGGACCACGATGTCGACGCCGTCCTGCGGTCCCATCACGCCGATGTAGGTGACCAGGTAGCGGTGGTCGCGGCGGAGCGCCTCGTCCACGGCGGCCGGGTCACGCTGCAGCTTGTCCGGGTCGGGCCCGGTGCGGACGACGGTCACGTCATGGTTCGCCTTGCCGCTGCGGGTGATCGCGATCCGCCGGTACGAGTCGTTCGTCGAGGTGATGTGGTCGGCGGTCCGGTGCGTCGTCCGCTCGAGGAACCGCAGCCCCTTGTACGCCGGGCTCGACGTACCGCCGAAGCGGGACTGGAACAGCTCCGGGCAGAGGTCGTGGTGGTCGAAGACGAACTTCGTGCCGTCCAGCCGGCGCAGCAACTTCGCGATCGGCCAGAAGATGTCCGGCGGGTTGCAGGCCTGCAGGACCTGGAACTTGCCGGCCTTGCGGGCCCGCAGCACCAGCCGCAGCGTCATCAGGAACGAGTACGCGTACTCGGTGACGAACCCGAGCTTGCTGCCACCCGGCGCGTACGCCTTGTACTGATGGACGGTCACGCCGTCGATGACCTGGTACGACGGGTCACCCGGACCCTTCGGGCACACGACGGTCACGTCGTACCCGGAGGCCATCAGGGCCTTGCACTCCAGCCACACCCGCCGGTCGAACGGCACCCACAGGTTCTGGATGATGATCAGGACGCGCGGACCGCTCACCAGCCCACTCCTTCGTATCCGGGCAGCGCCTCGACGGCCGCGCCGAGCCGGCCGCTCAGGTCGATCGTGCGAGCCGGCGGTGTGCTGAGCAGGGCGTCGATCGCGGCGGTGTCGGTCGCCGAGACCAGGGCCAGATCGGCACCCTGGAGCGCCGCGACCGGGTCGTCGGTGAGGACCCGCTGCAGGTGCGGCAGCTTGGACGTGACGTGCCGAAGGTTCGCGCCGACCAACCGGCCCGGGTTCACGATCGCGTCGTAGATCCGCAGGTTGTAGCCCTTGCCGATCAGGCGTTCGGCCAGCTCGACGTTCGGGCTCTCGCGCAGGTCGTCGGTCGCGTGCTTGAAGCTCAGGCCGAGCAGTGCGATCTCGCGGCCCGGTCCGGCGATCACCCGGTCCACCACGTCACTGACGGTCCGCTCGTTGGTGGCCAGCGTGCCGGCCAGCAGCGGAAGGTCGGTGTTGTTCAGGCGGGCCAGGTGCAGCACCGAGCGCAGGTCCTTCGGCAGGCAGGAGCCGCCGAACGCGAAACCGGGCTTCAGGTAGTACGGCGAGATGTTCAGGCTCGTGTCCTGGACGAACAGCCGCATCACCTCACGCGAGTCCACGCCGTAGTGCCGGAAGATCCGGCCCATCTCGTTCGCGAACGAGACCTTGGTCGCGTGGAACGCGTTGCACGCGTACTTGAGGGCTTCCGCCGTACGAACGTCGACCACCTGGACGTCGACGTCCAGGCCGCGCCGTTCGAAGATGAAGCCGAACAGGTCGGTCAGAGCGGTACCGACCCTCGGGCTTGCGGTGCCGACGACGACGAACGGCGGGTCGTAGAAGTCCGCCAGTCCCGATCCTTCCCGGAGGAACTCCGGGGTCATCGCCGTACCGTAGGTGAGCCCCTCCGGCGGCGGTACGTCGGCGAGCACCTGCTCGACCACCTCGTCGACGGTGCCCGGCGGGACCGTGCTGCGGACCACGATGCTGTGGAACCCCGACACCGGCGGGTTCACGACGTGCGCGGCCTCCGCGATGTCGCGGACCGCGCGCCGGATGTAGGTCAGATCAGTACTGCCGGCCGGCGTCGACGGTGTCCCGACACAGATCAGGGACACATCGGCGCGCTCCAGCGCCAGGCGCGGATCGGTGGTCGCGTGCAGTCTGCCCGCGGCGACCCCCTCCGCCACCAGTTCGTCCAGGCCGGGCTCGACCACGGGGCTGTGCCCCTCGGTGATCGGACCGACCTTGGCAGTGTCGACATCGACTCCCCAGACGTCGTGGCCGTTGGCGGCCAGGCACGCGGCCGTCACCGAACCCACATAGCCCAAGCCGAATACGGCTACCTTCATAACGCCCCCCACAGGCTCATGACGCAGGCATCCCCCACGTGCTGCAGCGCAGAGGAGAGCAGCCACGGCACCCCGCTGATACACGTGCGGCAGAAATTCGCCGAAAGTATCCTGTGTCACGGAACGTGTCCGACGCCCCAGACGGACGCCCTGACATCGGAGTGATCATGGAAGCCTCGTACGACCTGCCGAACGGCGACCGGGTCCGCGTCATCGACACCAGCACCGTCGGTCAGGCTCTCGGCCGCATCCTGCAGCTCTTCCGCTCCGGCGAGACCGAGCCGGTCTTCTTCGGCGACAGCCCCCGCCCCGAGGGCGTCGTCATCTCCTTCGAGCAGTGGGCCGAATACGAAACCCTGCGCGAAGACGCCGAAGACGACCGCAAACGCGAACAAATGGTCCGCGAGCGGCTGAACTCCGCCCGGCCCGAGGACTATGTGCCCTACGAGGACATGCTGCGCGAGTGGGGCCTGGACGAGCCGGACGCCGGTAGCGACAAACGGTGAAATACGACCTGGTCGTCCATCCCGAGCTCCGGCAGGAAGTCAACCGGATGTACGAGGCGTGGAAGCAGGACCCCCGCAGCGCCGCCGGCCGGGAGTTTCTTGCGTTCCGAGAGGCGATGACGGCTCTCCGTGACGGGCGCGAGGACGAGTACATCGGCAAGCGGCTGGGCTACGGGCCGTCGTCGCACGACCTGCGGGATGCCGCGGAGCTCAAGGTCGACGTCTTCGACGAAGGCGGCACGAGAGACCGGCCCAGGCCGTCGCACCGGCTGGTCTACCGCGAGTTCGAGCCGCCGCAGAAGGTCGAGAACGGCCGCGTCGTGAAGGACCCGAACGCGCGGCCGATCCGGCAGATCGTGGCGTTCAACCATCGCGCCGATGAGCCGGCCGCGATCGCGGGCCAGCGGTTGGGGCGGGAACGTGGCAGGCAGGAGTCGAGCCTGCACGGTATCGCCGGTGGTGGCCGTCCGGACGTCGGTCCGCAACGGCCGGGAGCGCAGACCACACCGCACCGGCTACCGGTGCCGCAGGACGTGCTGCACCAGATTCTGCGGGACTCTCCGCCGGCGGGGACCAGGCCGGCGCCGCAGAGTGCGCCGCAGGCGAAAGTCAACCGGCCGGAGGGGGCTGGGAAGGAGCAGTCTCAGGAGCGGTGACTTCGGTTCCTGGACCTGAATCTGAATCGGATGTATCAGGGCGCTCGCTCGGTGATCTGTTGTAGCGAACAGGGAACCTAGGTTGGGGAGTGGGGCGGATGAGGGTTCTGGTCACCGGGGACCGGGGGTACATCGGGGCCGTGATGGTGCCGTTCCTGCGGGATGCCGGGCATCAGGTGGACGGGTTGGACACCGGGCTGTACGAGGGGTGCGACCTGCTGGGGGGTCCCGAACCGATCGGGGACCGCACGCCGCGGGACATGCGGGACGTGACCGCGCGGGAGCTCGAGGGGTACGACGCGGTGGTCTGTCTGGCCGCCCTGTCGAACGATCCGCTCGGGCACCTGAACCGTGACTCCACGTATTCGGTCAACCTGGACGGCACGCTGCGGGTCGCGCAGGCGGCCAAGGACGCAGGGGTGGAGCGCTTCCTCTTCGCCTCCTCCTGCAGCCTGTACGGCGCCGCCGGGTCCGAGGCGGTCGCGGAGGACGCCGAGATGTTCCCGGTCACGCCGTACGGCGAGACCAAGGCGCTGGCCGAGCAGGAGCTGTCGAAGCTGGCCGACGACACCTTCAGCCCGACGTACCTGCGCAACGCCACCGCGTACGGCGCTTCCACCCGGCTGCGGCTGGACATCGTGGTGAACAACCTGACCGCGATCGCGATGACGAGCGGCCAGGTCCGGCTGGAGAGCGACGGCACGCCGTGGCGCCCGCTGGTCCACATCGAGGACATCAGCCGCGCGTTCCTGACCGTGCTGGAGTCGCCCCGCGAGGTGATCCACGACGAGGCGTTCAACGTCGGCCGGTCCGAGGATGTGGTCCAGGTCCGCGACATCGCCGAGATGGTCCGCGCGGCCGTCCCCGGCTCGACCCTGTCGATCGCCGACGGCGCCGGCCCGGACCTGCGCAACTACAAGGTCGACTTCAGCAAGCTCAACGACACCTTCCCGGAGCTCAAGCTCGCGTGGACGGTCAGCAAGGGCGTCGACGAGATGTACGCCGCCTACCAGCGGCACGGTCTCACGCTCGACGACTTCAACTCGGCGCAGTTCGTCCGGCTCCGCCGGATCCAGCAGCTGCTCGGCGCGGGCCTGGTCGACGACCAGCTGCGCCGGACGACCGACAAGCAGTTCCCGGGTCCCGGGGACGCGCTCTTCTTTGCCAACGACTCAGCCGAGGAGAAGCACTGATGGGGGAATCAGTCGCCTGCCGCCTGTGTGGCGAGACTTTGACGCGGACGTTCGTCGACCTGGGCATGTCGCCGCCGTGCGAGAGCTACCTGCGCGCCGACCAGCTCGACAGCGGTGAGACGTTCTACCCGCTGCACGTCCGGATCTGTGACAACTGCCTGCTGGTCCAGTTGCCGGCCTACGTCACGGCCGACGACGTGTTCAGCGACTACCTGTACTTCTCGTCGTACTCGACCAGCTGGGTGGAGCACGCCCGGCGGTTCGTGGTCGACATGCAGGAGCGGCTGGACCTCGGCGCGGAGAGCCTGATCGTGGAGGCTGCCAGCAACGACGGCTACCTGCTGCAGCACGCGACGGCACTCGGCATCCCGGTGCTCGGCATCGAGCCGGCCGCCAACATCGCCGAGATCGCGAACGAGAAGGGCATCCGGACCGAGAGCTACTTCCTCGGCGAGGAGACCGGCAAGGACGCGGCCGCCCGGCACGGGCAGGCGGACCTTGTCGTCGGCAACAACGTGTTCGCGCACGTGCCGGACATCGTCGACTTCGCCAAGGGCCTGCGCGCGCTGGTGAAGGACGACGGCCTGGTGTCGCTGGAGTTCCCGCACCTGCTCCGGCTGATCGAGCGGCGCCAGTACGACACGATCTACCACGAGCACTACCAGTACCTGACCCTGAAGACCGCCGCGCTCGCGCTCGAGAAGGCCGGCCTGAAGGTCGTCGACGTACAGGAGCTGGCCAGCCACGGCGGGTCGCTGCGGGTGTTCTCGACGCCGATCGAGACCGCGGGTGAGCCGACCGAGCTCGTGCTCAAGGTCCTGCAGGACGAGGCCGACGCGGGTCTGCACACGGTCGAGGGGCACGCCGGCTTCGCCCAGGACGTGTTCGCGATCAAGGCCGACCTGGTCACGTTCCTGGTCCAGGCCGCCCGGGACGGCAAGACGGTCGCCGGGTACGGCGCCCCCGGCAAGGGCAACACGTTGCTGAACCACTGCGGTATCCGCGAGGACCTGCTGCCGTACACGGTCGACCGGAGCCCGCACAAGCACGGCATGTTCTTGCCGGGCACGCACATCCCGATCCACGCCCCGGAGCGCCTCGCCGAGACGCGCCCCGACTACATCGTGATCCTCCCGTGGAACCTGCGCGAGGAGATCGTCCACCAGCTCGGCTATGCACGGGAGTGGGGCGCGAAGTTCGTCGTACCCATCCCGCGGCTCGAAGTCATCTGAAACAACAGCACCTTCAGTGGGGGAAGGAACAACGCGATGAAGGTCGTGATCTTCTGTGGCGGGCACGGGTTGCGGATGCGCAGCGGCGTGGACTCCGCACCGAAGCCGATGATGACGATCGGCGACCGGCCGGTCCTGTGGCACGTGATGCGGTACTACGCACACTTCGGCCACACCGAGTTCATCCTGCCGCTGGGGTTCGGTGGGTCCGCAGTGAAGGAGTACTTCCTGCGCTACGAGGAGACGGTCTCCAACGACTTCGTGATGACCAAGGGCGGGCAGCAGATCCAGCTGCTCGACTCCGACATCAGCGAATGGAAGATCACCTTCGTCGACACCGGGATCGACACCAGTATCGGCGAGCGGCTGCGCCGGGTCCGTCCGTACCTGGAGGACGACGACGCGTTCCTGGCGAACTACGGTGACGTGCTCACCGACGCGCCGATGGACAAGATCGTCGACCACGTGATGACCAGCGACATCACCGCCAGCCTGCTCGCGGTACCGCCGCAGGCCTCGTTCCACGTCGTCGAGTTCGGCACCGACTCCCGGATCACCGGGCTGCGTTCGGCCGCCGACCTGAACGTCTGGATCAACGGCGGGTACTTCGTGCTGAAGAAGGAGATCTTCGACGTCCTCGGCGAGGGCGAGGACCTGGTCGGCGACGCGTTCCCGCGGCTGTCCGCGATGCGCAAGCTGGAGGCGATCCCGCACCACGGGTTCTGGGCGCCGATGGACACGCTCAAGGAGCGCAGCCAGCTGGAGGAGCTGTACCGGTCCGGCAAGAAGCCGTGGGCGCTGTGGAGCCACGAGGCCCGGCAGCAGAACCACCTGGTCCGCGACCGGCCGGCCGGCGGGCTGAACGACGCGCCGATCGTGGTGGCGATCTGATGCTCCCGTTCCAGCTCGGCCTGATCGACGGGCCGGTCCATCTGGTTGCCCTCGGCGCCCATCCGGACGACATCGAGATCGGCTGCGGCGGCACGCTGCTGAAGCTGGCCGAGTCGGTCCCGGAGCTGACCGCCGAGTTCGTGATCGCGACCGGTTCCTCGCTCCGGCTGGAGGAGGCCCGCCGCGCGGCGGAGCTGTTCCTGCCCGAGTGCGAGGTGACGGTGACCTCGGCCGAGCTGCCCGACGGCCGGTTGCCGTCGTACTGGAACGAGACCAAGGAGTTGCTCGAGGCAACCGCCAGGGGGAGCCGCAGGCCCGACCTGGTGCTTGCCCCGAGCAAGCACGACGCGCACCAGGACCACCGCCTGATCGCCGAACTGGCGCCGACGGTGTGGCGCAACCACCTGGTCCTGCACTACGAGATCCCCAAGTGGGACGGCGACCTCAGCCGGCCGTGGCTGTACGTCGAACTGACCGAGGAGCAGCTCCGGGAGAAGGTGTCCCGGCTGCACAAGGCCTACCCGTCCCAGGTCCCGCACGACTGGTTCGACGAAGAGGTGTTCGCCGGACTGGCCCGCCTGCGCGGGATGGAGTGCCGGGCGACGTACGCCGAAGCCTTCACCACGGCCAAAGCCACATTGACATGGTGAGCCCGGAGGGGGAATCAGTGCCCGCTTTTGAGACAAGCACAGTGAAGTGTCGTGGATGCACGGGGGAGAACGTCGTACCCGTGGTGGACGTGGGCGCTCAGCCGTCCGCGGACTACTTCCCGCCCGCGGACACCCCCGGCCCGGATCCGCGTTGGCCGCTGGAGTTGTGGCTGTGCCGCGACTGCACGCTGGTCCAGCTCGGCCCGGTCGAACCGCAGTTGCCCGAGGAGGCGCTCGCGGTCGAGTCGGCGACGAGTATCGCGCACGCCGAGTCCTCGGTGAAGGAGATCCTGCGGGACTACCCGGCGCTGGCCGGTGGTGTCGTGTTCGAGTTCGCCAGCCACCACGGTGGCTCCTGGCTCGAGCACCTGTACGCCGCCGGATCCCGGCTGGCCGGTGACGGCGAGAAGGCCGATCTGGTGATCGACGTGCACGGCATCGTGCACGAGCCGCAGTACGGCGAGATGCTGCAGCTGCGGGCCGAGCGGCTCGCGCCGGGCGGCCTGCTGGTGATGGAGTTCCACCACCTGCTGCCGCTGTTCGTCGGCAACCAGTTCGACACCATCCGGCACGGCCACTGGGCGTACGTCTCGCTGCGGGCACTCCAGAACGTCGCTGCTCTGCACGGTCTCGCGGTCGAATCCGTGAAGCAGGTCGACATGTTCGGCGGCAGCCTGATGGTGATGCTCCGGCACACCGGTGACGCCAAGCCGGACGCCACCGTCGACGTACTGCTCGAGGACGAGGATGCCGCCGGCATCGCGGACGAGGTCCAGCTGGCCAGCCTGCAAGAGGCGGCCTGGCACGCGGCCGGTGCGCTGCACGACGAGCTCACCCGTCACAAGGCCGCGGGCCGGACAGTGCTCGGGTACGGCGCTCCTTCGAAGGCGCCCGTACTCCTCGATCTGAGCAAGGTCACCACCGACCTGCTTCCGTTCACGGTCGACATGGCCCCGGGCAAGCACGGACGCCGGATCCCCGGCGGATGCATGGTCCCGATCCGGCCGATCGACGAACTGCGGGCCGCGCGCCCGGACGTCGTCCTGGTGCTGACCTGGGACATCGCCGACGAGGTGATCGCGCAACTCGAGGCCGATGGCGGCTGGGGAGCCACCTACCTGGTCCCGCTGCCCGAGCCGCACGAGGTCGTGGGCTCGCGATGAAGGGGCTGCTGCGCCGTCTCACCTGGGGACTCGCCGACCAAGCCGTGACCAGCATGGTCAGCTTCGTGGTCGGAATCGTGGTGGCGCGCTCGCTCGGCGCCGTTGAGTTCGGTGCTTTCAGCCTCGCCTGGGTCACCTACGGCGTGGTGGTCAACATCTCCCGCGGGCTGGCCACCGACCCGCTGGCGGTGCGGTTCAGCGGCGTACGGCGGTCGCAGTGGAAGACCGCCGTGGCCAGCTCGTCCGGGATGGCGATCGCGGTCGGCCTGGTGCTCGGTCTGATCTGTGTCGTCGTGGGTTCGGCGATCGGCGGCCGGACCGGAGCCGCATTCGTTGCCTTGGGCATCGTGCTGCCCGGGCTGATGCTGCAGGACAGTTGGCGGTTCGCGTTCTTCGCGTCCGGCCAGGGTGGCAAGGCGTTCATCGCCGACATCACCTGGGCGCTCGCCCTCGTCCCGCTGCTGTACCTGGCGTCGCGGGACGCCAGTGTCACGCGGTTCGTGCTGGCCTGGGGTGCCGCGGCGGCGTTCGCCGCGCTGGTGAGTGGCCTGCAGGCCGGCGTCGTACCCCGGTTGTTCCGGGCGCGCGACTGGCTGCGGAACCATCGGGACCTGAGCCTGCGCTACCTGATGGAGAACCTGACCATCAGCGGGGCGTACCAGTTCAAGATGTACGGTCTCGGCGCGTTCGCCGGGGTGGCCGCGGTCGGCACCGTCCGCGGTGGCGAGATGATGCTCGGCCCGTTCTTCATCGTGCTGTCCGGTATCGGCCTGGTCGCGGTACCGGAAGCCGCGCGGGTGTTGCGCCGTCGGCCCCGCAAGCTGCCGCTGTTCTGCCTGCTGCTCGGCGGGGCCCAAGCCACCGCCGCGCTGTGCTGGGGCCTGGCGCTGATTCTCTTCCTGCCGGACAAGTGGGGCCACGCGCTGCTCGGCGAGGTCTGGCTGACCGCGTCTGCATTGTTGCTGCCAGCAACCTTGTCGGTGATGTTCGCGAGCTTCTACACCGGCGCGTCGGCCGGCCTGCGGGCGCTCGGCGTGGCCCGGCGGAGCCTGAAGGCCCAGCTGTACGCGTCGGCGGCGTACCTGGTCGGTGGGGTCGGCGGCGGTGCGATCGGCGGCGCCCTCGGGTCGTCGTGGGGCGCGGCCGGCGCGACCTTCGTCGGCGCGATCGTCTGGTGGTTCACCTTCGGGGTCGGCATCCGCGAACGCTGGGCCGAACTCGACGCCGCACCTGATCCTGATGTTGATTCTGCGCTTGAAATGAGGAGCACATGAACGCGGAACCGCGGCTGACCATCGGCCTTCCGGTCTACAACGGCGAGAAGTACCTCGCCGAGTCGCTGGATGCCCTGCTCGGGCAGAGCTACGGCGACTACAAGATGATCATCTCGGACAACGCCTCGACCGATGGCACCGAGGAGATCTGCCGCCAGTACGTGGCGAAGGACTCGCGGCTCAGCTACTTCCGGCAGCCGGTCAACATCGGCGCGACCCCGAACCACAACTGGACGTTCGAGCAGTCGGACACCGAGTTGTTCAAGTGGGCGTCGTACGACGATCTCTACGGCCGGGACCTGCTCGCCCGCTGCATCGAGGGGCTGGACGACAACCCGCACGCGGTGCTGGCGCACGCCCACCAGGCGATCATCGACGGCAACGGCGACATCGTCCTGAAGGTCGACTACCCGCTGGACACCGCCAACCCGCACGCGCCGGACCGGTTCCGGAGCATGCTGTTCGACGTCGGCGGCGACGACTTCTACGCCGTGATGCGCTCGGACATCCTGCGCCGGACGCCGCTGAACGGCAGCTACCACCACTCCGACCGCACCATCGTGGCCGAGCTGGCACTGTGGGGCCGGTTCTACCAGGTCCCGGAGCTGCTCTTCTTCCGCCGCGACCACCCGGACCGGGCCGAGCGGGCCAAGCCGACCATCCGCTCCCGGTCGGCGAACATGGAGCCGAGCCGCGCGAACCGGCTGCGCAATCCCACCGTCCGGCTGATCGGCGAGTACGTCGGTGGCTTCGTCGGCGGGATCCGGCGGGCACCGCTGTCGTCGTCGGACCGGCGCGAGTGCTACGGCCACCTTGGTCGCTGGCTGGCCAGCCGGGCCGTCCGCCGGTCGACCGGCCGGATCGAGGACAGCGCGCCGGCCACGCCGCCGACCGCGATCCCGGACAGCTCGGCAGTCGTCGGTCAGCGAGGGGCTGCACAGGGATGAGCGCCGCGGAAGCGAGCAGGCCGCCGCGGATCGCGATCTTCGGCCTGCTGGGATCGGGCAACCTGGGTAACCACGGGTCGTTCGACGCGATGCTGCAGTTCCTCCGCCGGGACCACCCGGAGGCCCAGATCACCTGTATCTGCTCGGGTCCCGAGGAGCTGGAACGCCAGTACGGCATCCCGTCGACCGGGATCACCTGGTACCAGGCCCACGGCCCGGGCCGGTCCCGCGCGACCACGATCCTGCGCAAGATGTTCGGGAAGGTGGCCGACCTGGTCCGGATGCCGCTGCTGTTCCGCAACTTCGACATCGTCATCATCCCGGGGATGGGCGTCCTCGAGACGACGCTGGAGCTGAACGCCTGGGGTTTCCCGTACGCGATGCTGCTGATGTGCGTCTCGGCCCGGATGGCCGGTGCCAAGGTCGCCTTCGTCAGTGTCGGGGCGAACGTGGCCCGGGAGCGGACGATCAAGTGGCTGTTCGTCCGGGCGACGCGGCTGGCGACGTACCGCTCGTTCCGGGACGACTACTCCCGTGACTCGATGCGGACGATGGGGCTCGACGTGAGCCGGGACAAGGTCTACCCGGACCTCGCCTTCGCGTTGCCTGCTCCGGAGCCGCGCGCGGAGCCGCATCCGTCCGACGAGCGCACCATCGCGCTGGGCGTGATGGATTACCACGGCGCGAGCGCCGATCGGGCGCAGGCCGAGGAGATCTCCGCGGAGTACACCGCGAAGATCGTCGAGTTCGCCGGCCACCTGATCGACGACGGCTACCGGATCCGGCTCGTCACCGGCGATCCGTCCGACGAGGTCGTGGTCACTGCCGTGATCGACGACCTGCGCAAGACCCGGCCGGGTCCGGCCGCGAAACGGCTGGTGCGGGAGCCGGCCGAGTCGCTCGGTGAGCTGATGATGCAACTGGACCAGGCTGATGTGGTCGTTGCCTCGCGCTACCACAACGTGCAGTCGGCGCTGGCGCTGGCGAAGCCGACCATCTCGATCAGCTACGGGATCAAGAGCGACGTGCTGATGGAGAAGATGCACCTGGCCGAGTTCCGGCAGTCGATCCGGACCCTCGACGTACCGCGGCTGGTCGATCAGTTGCGCGCGCTCGAGGCCCGGTCGGGCCGGATCGAAACCGCGATGCGCGAGCAGACCGCCGAGTACCGCAGCCAGCTCGACCAGCAGTTCGCCGTACTGTCCGCGACCCTGTTCGGGGCCGGGTCATCGGTCGACGCGCGCGGCGACCAGTAAGTAGTAGGACAAAAGGGGGACCGATGGACGTCATTCAGGTACCGGGGATCGCGGGGGCGCTGCTGTTCCGGCCGACGCCTCATGTCGACGAGCGGGGCTTCTTCTCCCGCACCTTCGACCGTGACGTGGTGAGAGCGGCCGGGCTGGACCCGGACGCGTTCCTCCAGGACAGCCTGTCCCGGTCTCGGCGTGGTGTCGTCCGTGGCATGCACATCCGGTCCGGCGCCGGCGAGGCCAAGCTGGTGCGTTGCTCGTACGGCGCGGTCTTCGACGTGGTCGTGGACCTGCGCCCGGACTCACCGACGTACCGCAATCGTGAGGTCTTCGATCTGACCGGCGACAACCAGGTGACGGTCTACGTGCCGGCCGGTTGCGCGCACGGCTTCCAGGCCCTGACCGAACCGGCCGACGTGTCCTACCGGATCGACCGGGCGCACGACCCGTCCGAGGACGTCTCGATCAGGTTCGACGATCCCGACCTGGACATCCCGTGGCCGCTGCCGGTCACGCTGATGTCGGACCGGGACCTGGCCGCACCGACGCTCGCCCTGGCCACCGCGAGGTTGACATGACCAAGTCGTTCAGCAAGTCCGTCGAGGCCAACGCCCGGCTGCACGATCTCATCCCGGGTGGTGCCCACACCTACGCCAAGGGCGAGGACCAGTACCCGCTCGAGATGGCGCCGGTGATCTCGCACGGCCGCGGTTCCCACGTGTGGGACCTCGACGGCAACGAGTACATCGAGTACGGCTCCGGCCTGCGCGCGGTCAGCCTCGGTCACGCGCACCCGAAGGTACTGGAGGCGGTCCGGCGCGAGCTCGACCGCGGCAGCAACTTCGTCCGCCCGAGCATCGTCGAGCTCGAGGCGGCCGAGCGCTTCCTCGCCTCGGTGCCGACCGCCGACATGGTGAAGTTCGCGAAGAACGGCTCCGACGCCACCACCGCCGCGGTCAAGCTGGCCCGCGCGGTCACCGGCCGTCCGCTCATCGCGCTCTGTGCCGACCATGCGTTCTTCTCGATCGACGACTGGTTCATCGCCCGTACGCCGATGTCCGCGGGCATCCCGGAGGAGATCGGCGGCCTGACCGTCGGCTTCCCGTACGGCGACCTGGCTGCGACCGAGGAGCTGCTGATCCGGCACGAGGGCGAGATCGCCTGCCTGATCCTGGAGGCCGCGACCCAGCAGGACCCGCCGGCCGGTTACCTCGAAGGCCTGCGCGATCTGGCCCACCGGTACGGCGCCCTGCTGATCTTCGACGAGATGATCACCGGCTTCCGCTTCTCGGCGGCCGGGGCCCAGGGCCTGTACGGCGTGACGCCTGACCTCTCCACCTTCGGCAAGGCCCTCGGCAACGGGTTCGCCGTGTCAGCGCTCGCGGGACGCCGTGAGCTGATGGAACGCGGCGGACTGCGCGACAGCAACGAGCGCGTGTTCCTGCTGTCCACCACGCACGGCGCCGAGACGCACTCACTCGCGGCCGCGATCGCGGTGATGGATGTCTACGCCGAGGAAGGCATCTCGGCCCGGCTGCACGAACTGGGCAACAAGCTCGCGGCGGGTGTCCGGGAGGTCGCGGACGCGGCCGGAGTCGGCGACTATGTCGTCGTCCGCGGCCGGCCCAGCAACCTCGTCTTCGGCACGCTCGACGAGAACCTCGCGCCGTCACAGCCGTACCGCACGCTGTTCCTCCGGGAACTGATCCTCGGCGGTGTCATCGGCCCGTCCTTCGTGGTGAGCAGTGCACTGACCGACGAGGACATCGCGCACACCGTCGAAGCGGTCGCCCAGGCCTGTGTCGTCTATCGCAAGGCGCTCGACGCCGGTGACCCGACGGCGTGGGTGGGTGGACGACCGGTCAAGCCGGTGTTCCGCCGTCACGTCTGAATCTGTCGATCACCGCTGCGGTCGCCGGGATCACGAACAGCGCGCAGCCGAAGCCGCCCAGCGTGTCGGTGGGGTAGTGGGCGGTCAGGTGGATCTGGGCCCAGGCCATCAGACCGCCACCGAGGACGGCGAGCGCCAGCACGATCGCCGTACTCGCGATCCGGCCGGCCCTGAGCAGATCGGCCAGTAACAGGCCGAGGACCATGGCCGCCGCGGTGCCCGCGGCGGTGTGGCCGCTCGGGTAGGTGAGGAAGTCGTCGTGGATCCGCCGGTCCACGACGTACTTGAGGCCGGTCGTGATGACGCTGAGGGCGGCGATGCCGAGGACGGCGGTGGCGGCCAGCCGCCGGCGTCCGGCGATCAGGCAGAGCGCGGCGACCGTGAGCACGAGCACGGTCCGCCCGAGCGGTTCGCCGAGCCAGTCCAGCAGGCGGATCAGGTGCCAGGCTTCGGCCGGCGAGTCCTCGACGACCTGCTGGACCCGCCGGTCGAGGCGGCTCGGGCCGGTGCCTCCGGCAAACATCACGGCGGGCACGATCAGTAGCGGAAGGCCCGCGATGGCCAGGCCGAGAGCAGGCCGGCGAACGGCCGCAGATAACGCTGGAGTCACGGGCGGGCGGGCAACATCCCCTGCCCGTGCGGCACTATCCGACGTCATCCCCCACCCCCACGCAAATTCTATCCAAGGGATCCCGTGGCACCGTCGCTGCCGAACCGCCGACGTAGTACTCTGCCATGTCGCACCGCCGACGGGCGGGTGAATTCCTGGGGATGTGGGGCAAGGACGTTTTGCCGTCACCGTGTGTGACTATCTCCGATTGACAGTGTGGCAAGCCGAGTGCAAGCTGCGGTGGGCACGGACCGTGTCCGGCCGGTCGCAGCAGGAAACGAGGGTCTGGAGTGAGCGGAGCCGAGGCGCCGGATGCCGTTGACGGCCGTCGCCCACTCTGGGTGGTGCCGCACGAGGTGCCGGCGATCGTTCCGCTTCCGTTGCGGTCGACCGAGCCGCGCTGGGTCGGTGTCTACCGCTGGGCTGCCGTCGGTGGTGACCTGCTCTCCGCGATGCTCGGTGTCTCGATTGCTCTGCTGACCCGGTTCGGCTACCACGTCGGTGGTGGCTACCTGATCATGAGCAGTCTGCTCCCGCTGGCCTGGGTCGGTTCGGTCGCGCTGTCGAAGGGCTACGACCCGCGGTACTTCGGTGCCGGTCCGGACGAGTTCCGGTCGCTGCTGCGGTCCGGGGTCGGCCTGACCGCGGCCGTCGCGATGACGTCGTACGTGACGAAGACCGAGATCGCGCGCGGCTTCGTCGTACTGGCGATTCCGGTGATGGTGGGTTCCGCCTTGTTCCTGCGGTACGCGCTGCGGAAGGACCTGCACCGGCACCGGGTCCGAGGTCGCTGCATGCACAGGGTTCTCGTGGTCGGGCGTAACGGTCCGGCCGCGACGCTGTGTGAGCACCTGGAGAGCCGTCCCACCGACGGATTCCGGGTGGTCGCGACCTGCCGACCGCGCGGGGACGGGCACCAGAACGGACCGCTGCAGCTGGAGGAGCTGGACGAGCCGGACATCCTGGCCGCCGCCGACCGGCACGCGGTCGACGTCGTCGCCATCTCCACCGATCCCGAGTTGGTGGGCCAGTCGCTGCGCCGGTTGTCCTGGGCGCTCGAGCAGCGCGGGATCGAACTGATCGTGTCACCGGGCATCATCGAGGTGGCCGGCCCGCGGATCTCGGTCCGCCCGGTCGCCGGCCTGTCCCTGCTGCACCTGGAGCGGCCGTCGGTCAGTGGCGGCCCGCACCTGATGAAGGCGGTCTTCGACCGGATCGTCGCCCTCGGCTTCATCGTCGTGCTCGCGCCGTTGCTGATCGGCCTGGCCCTCGCGGTCAAGGTGACCAGCCCTGGTCCGGTGCTGTTCCGGCAGCAGCGGGTCGGCCGTGCGGGCGTCGAGTTCACCATGCTGAAGTTCCGGAGCATGTACTCCGATGCCGAGCAGCGACTCGGTGACCTGTTCGCGTTGAGCGACGGGAACGGCGTGATCTTCAAGATGCGCGACGACCCGCGGATGACGCCGTTCGGCCGCTGGATCCGGCGCTTCTCGCTCGACGAGTTGCCGCAGCTGTTCAACGTGCTGCTGGGCGACATGTCCCTGGTCGGCCCGCGCCCGCCGCTGTCGGAGGAGGTCGCCCTGTACGCCGCGGACGACTCCCGCCGGATGCTGGTCAAGCCCGGGATCACCGGCCTGTGGCAGGTCAGCGGCCGCAGCGACCTGTCCTGGGACGAGTCGGTCCGGCTCGACCTGCGGTACGTCGACAACTGGTCGATGACCCTGGATCTGCTGATCCTCTGGAAGACCGTGCGCGCGGTGATCTACGGCGCGGGAGCCTACTGATGTCACTTGACCCCACCTCGCGCGTCTACGTCGCGGGCCACCGCGGACTGGTCGGCTCGGCCATCTGGCGCCGGCTGGAAGCGGCCGGGTTCACCGACCTGGTCGGCGCCTCGTCGGCGGAGCTGGATCTGCGGGACCGGGAGGCGACCTTCGCGTTCCTGGCCGAGCACCGGCCGGCGATCGTGGTCGACGCGGCCGCGCGGGTCGGCGGCATCCTGGCGAACCGGGACCACCCGACCGAGTTCCTCAGCGACAACCTGCGCATCCAGGTCAACCTGATGGACGCGGCGCTGGCCGTCCGGACGCCCCGACTGCTGTTCCTGGGCTCGTCCTGCATCTACCCGAAGTACGCCGAGCAGCCGATCCGCGAGTCGAGCCTGCTCACCGGTGAGCTCGAGCCGACCAACGACGCCTACGCGATCGCGAAGATCGCCGGGATCATGCAGGTCCAGGCAGTACGGCGTCAGCACGGGCTGCCCTGGATCTCCGCGATGCCGACGAACCTGTACGGCCCGAACGACAACTTCGATCCGACCAGCTCGCACGTGTTGCCGGCGTTGATCCGCCGCTTCGACGAGGCCCGGCGTACGGATGCCGCCGAGGTCGTGTTGTGGGGGAGCGGTACGCCGCGGCGCGAGTTCCTGCACGTGGACGACCTGGCCGATGCGTGCCTGCATCTGTTGCAGAACTACGACGCTCCGGAGCCGATCAACGTCGGTGTCGGTTCGGACGTGACAATCCGCGAGTTGGCGGAGCTGGTCGCGCGCGTGGTCGGGTATACAGGTGCGATCAGCAACGATTTGTCCAAGCCGGACGGCACCCCGCGCAAGCTGCTCGATGTGAGCCGGCTGCTGGCGCTGGGCTGGAAGCCGTCCATCGATCTCGAAGACGGTGTGGCCGCTACCTACGCCTGGTATCTGGAGCATGCCTCGTGAAGAAAGCGTTCATCACCGGGATCACCGGGCAGGACGGGTCGTACCTGGCCGAGCTCCTGCTGGCCAAGGGCTACGAGGTGCACGGCCTGATCCGCCGGGCCTCGACGTTCAACACCAAGCGGATCGACCATCTGTACGAGGGGCCGCAGGCGAAGGACAAGCGGCTGTTCCTGCACTACGGCGACCTGACCGACGGCTCGCGGCTGGTGACGCTACTGGCCTCGATCCAGCCGAACGAGGTCTACCACCTGGCCGCCCAGAGCCATGTCCGGGTCTCGTTCGACGAGCCGGAGTACACCGGTGACACCACCGGGATGGGTACGACGCGGTTGCTCGAGGCGATCCGGATGATCAGCCTGGACTGCCGCTTCTACCAGGCGAGCTCGTCGGAGATGTACGGCGCGTCCGCCCCGCCGCAGAACGAGGACACCCCGTTCTACCCACGCTCGCCGTACGGCGCGGCCAAGGTCTACGGGTACTGGATGGCCCGGAACTACCGCGAGGCGTACGACATGTTCGCGGTGAACGGGATCCTGTTCAACCACGAGAGCCCGCGCCGCGGTGAGACGTTCGTGACCCGGAAGATCACCCGGGCCGTCGCCGCGATCAAGCTCGGCCGCCAGGACCGCCTGTACCTGGGCAACCTGGACGCCTGCCGCGACTGGGGCTACGCGCCGGAGTATGTCGAGGGCATGTGGCGGATGCTGCAGCACGACACCCCGGCGGACTACGTGATCGCGACGGGGACGTCGTACTCGGTCCGCGACTTCGTGTCGCTGGCCTTCAATCATGTCGGGCTGGACTGGGAGCAGTACGTCGACTACGACGCCCGGTACGTCCGCCCGACCGAAGTGGACTCGCTGATCGGGGACGCGTCCAAAGCCATGACCGAGCTGGGCTGGAAGGCCCAGGTGCACGTGCCCGAGCTGGTTCAGATCATGGTCGACGCGGATCTCGCCGCGCTGACCCCGGAGGACTGACTGATGACCGATATGCAGACTGCGGCGACGACAGCCGACCGAGTCGATGTCCTGGGCATCCACATCAGCATCACCAATCTGGATCACACGGTCGGCACGTTCGGCCGCTGGATCGACCACGACGCCCGCGAGCTGGTGTGCGTCACGGACATGAACGCGCTGCTGCACGCGCGCGCCGACGAGCGGCTGACCGAGGTGTACAACACCGCCGGCCTGACGGTCCCGGACGGCATGCCGCTGGTCTGGGCCGGCAAGAAGGCCGGCTTCGAGCGGATGGACCGGGTCGCCGGGCCGGACCTGCTCGAGCGGGTGATGGCCGAGGCTGCTGCGCGCGGCTGGACGCAGTACTTCTACGGCGGTGCCGAGGGTGTGGCCGAGGAGCTGCGCGACGTCTTCCAGGAGCGCCACCCGGCGTTGAAGGTGGTTGGCACCGAATGCCCGCCGTACCGGCAGCTGACCGAGGCCGAGGACGCGGACGTGGTCGCGCGGATGAACGAGGCGCGGCCGGACATCATCTGGGTCGGGCTCGGCGCACCGAAGCAGGAGCGCTGGATGGACGACCACCGGGACCGGCTGAACGCACCGATCCTGATCGGTGTCGGTGCCGCGTTCGACTTCCACACCGGCCGGCTGGACCGTGCGCCGCTGTGGATGCAGCGGGCCGGACTCGAGTGGAGCTACCGGCTCTACAAAGAGCCGAAGCGCCTCTGGCGCCGGTATGTGCTGGGCATCCCGCGTTTCGTCCTAGGCATCCTCCGCCACCCCCCGCGCTCGCTGTAGCGTGCTGGAGTGAAGTTCCGGCGGCCGAAACTACGTCGGCTGGCCGGACCGGCTGGTCGTGCCAGTTGGGGTTTGGCCGACCAGGCACTGTCGAGCCTGAGCAACCTCGCGGTCGGCGTGGTGGTCGCGCGGTCCAGCACGGTCGCCGACTTCGGTGTGTACGCGCTGGCCTTCGGTGGATACACGATCGCGCTCAACGTATCTCGTGCGGTTGCCACCGAGCCGTTGGCTGTCCGGCACTCCGGTCCGCGGTCACCTGCGTGGGAGCGTGCGGTTCGAGCCAGTACGGCGACTGCTTTGCTGGCAGGGTTTCTGGCGATGCTGGTGGGCCTGGCGATCGCGGCGTTCCCGGGTGTTCCGTCCAGGGGAGTGCTGATCGCGTTCGCGGTGACGATGCCCGGGTTACTGCTGCAGGACGCGTGGCGGTGGGCGTTCTTCGTGATCGGCGAGGGACGCCGGGCGTTCGTGAACGACCTGATCTGGCTGCTCGCGATGCTGGTGATCTTCGGCGGCCTCTACCTCACTGACACCGCGTCGGCGTTCACGCTGACGTTCGCGTGGGGATTGGGGGCCGTGATCGCGGCGGTGGCCGGCCGGTTCCAGGCCGGGATAGCGCCGCGACGGCAGCTGATCCGCGAGTGGGTACGCCGGAACTGGGACCTCAGCCCGAAGTACGTGGGGGAGATGCTCGCGGTCTCCGGCACGATCCAGGTCTACATGCTCGGTATCACCGCGGCCGCCGGTCTTGCCGCGACAGCCGGTATCCGTGGTGCCCAGGTCCTGCTCGGCCCGGTGAACGTCCTCAACCAGGGCATCCGGATGATCTCCGTCCCCGAGGCCGCACGTGCTCTACGCCACTCCTACCGCCGGCTGTGGCTGGTCGGGCTGGCCATCTCGCTGGGTGTCGGTGCGGGCGCGCTGGCCTGGGGTGCGGTGTTCCTCCTGCTCCCGTCAGTGGTCGGCCGTCAGCTTCTCGGCCCCGGTGTCTGGACGCAGGCCCACGAGGTCCTGATCCCGGTCATCCTCCTGCAAGCCTTAGGTGCTTCGAACGCCGGTGCCTTCGCCATCCTCAGAGCCCTCACGGCCGCCACGCGAGGCCTGAGGGTCCGACTGATCTCCTCCGTCATCCTGATCACCTGCGGAGTCTCCGGCGCCTACCTGTGGGGCCCCAAGGGCGCCGCCTGGGGTCTGGCCGGCGCCTCCTGCGCCACCCTCCTGCTCTGGTGGACCGAAGCCACCAGAGCCATCGCAGCCCACCGCAGGTCGGCTGCTACTTCACAGTGATCGTGGAGTAGCCACCGCGGACTGCGGTGTGGCCGTCGTACACCTCGATGCGGTACATCTGCGACGTACGTGACGGTGCTGCCGGGTCGGTCAGCGTGACGCTGGGCCGGCTCCAGAAGGTGGAGCTGGCCGTGCTCGTGGCGACGACCTTGTTGGTGGCACCGCGGAGGAGGCGGTAGGTCAGGACCATGTCGTCGTTGTCCAAGGACGTCCGGACGGTTGCCTTGACCTGGCCGGCCGTCGTACTGGCCAGCGTCGGCACCACCGGACCGAGTGGCGCTGCGCTGTTCCCGAGGGTGGTGAATCGGGTCAGGCCTTGCTGCTTGACTCCGTTGACCTTGGTGAAGTCGCCGCCGACCCAGAGATCACTCCCACCGGTCGCCGACACGAGCGGTCCGACCTCGGTGGGTGGTCCGGCGTCCGTGTTCGGGAACCACGGCCCCAGAGAGCCGGTCGCCGGGTTCTGCAGCAACAAGAAGTGCGTGCCGGTTCCGTCAGCGAAACCACCCGGACAGCTGTGCGCGTGCGAGCCCTTGAACAGCCACCCGTTCACGACGGTCAGCGCCTCGGTCGCGCCGAGGCACGTGTTCTTCCACACCAAGGTGCCGGTGGCAACATTCGCCGCCCAGGTCCCGTCGAAGCATCCACGGCCGTCACCGGCGTTCGCGAAGTACACCCGGTTCCCGGAGGTCTCGATGTCCTTCACCCGGGACGTGCACCCACTGGCCGGCAGCGGCAGGGCGGACGCCGCGGGGAACGGCAGCAACGCACCGGTCGAGTTGTTCACACTCGCGACCGCCCAGCGACTCGTCGTACCGATCTTGGCGAACGTGCCGCCCAGGTAGACCTTCGAGTTGTCGTCGGCCGCGTCGATCGCGTACACATCGTTGTCGGCCATCGGGTTCCACGGCAGCAGCGAACCGTTGACCGTGCTGATCGCGGCGGCCCGGTTCCGGGCGATGTTGTTGACCAACGTGAACGACCCGCCGAAGTACAGGCTCGTCCCGCCGATCGCGAGTGTCTTCACCCGGTAGGACACGCTGGGCTTGATGTTCGCGACCAGCGCTCCGGTCGCGGTGTCGAACGCGGCGATCCGGTTCCGGACCTGCCCGTCCACGCGGGTGAAGTCGCCACCGACGTACACCCGTGAGCCGTCGGCCGACGCCACGATCGCCCAGACGATCCCGTTCAGCTCGTGGTCGAACGTGGTGTCGAGTGCACCCGTGTTCTGGTTGAAGGCGGCCAGGTAGGTTCGGCTGGTCTGGTTGATCCCCGCCGCCGCGCCTGGTGGGCGGACCTTCAGGAACCGGCCCCCGACGTAGGCCTTGCCCTTGGCAACGGCCAGGCCGAGCACGCTCGCATCGGTCTGCCAGCTCGAACCGGCGACGGCGGTCAGTCCTGCCCCGGTGCTGACGGCCGGCTGTGCCGGCATCAGGCCGAGGACCAGACCGGCAGCCCCCAGCGCCGCAGAGATTCTTCTCCCCATGATTCCCCCTTACTGCCAATCTACGATCGGCAGCAGCCCGGAAGGTCGCATGGCAAGGGGGTCTGCCCTTTCAGGCAGACCCCCTTCGACTGCTTGGTACTACGGGATCTTCACACTGACCGACGGGCTCTTCATGATGTTGCGCCCGTCGTGGACCTCGATGTGGTACGTGTACGTCGACCCGCGCTTCAGGCCCCGGTCCGTCACGGTGTAGGACTTCCGCAGCTGCCAGAAGTA
Source organism: Kribbella sp. NPDC051952 (assembly GCF_040680855.1). NCBI lineage: Bacteria > Bacillati > Actinomycetota > Actinomycetes > Propionibacteriales > Kribbellaceae > Kribbella > Kribbella sp. NPDC051952. The sequence goes on along the minus strand of NZ_JBFAXQ010000005.1, from coordinate 351,227 downwards.
CGTGCTGTACTTGCTCGAACCGACGTTGGTCGAGCCCCGGAACACGTTGTACGTCAGCGAGATGTTGTCCACGTCGTACACGTCGGAGTACTTCACGTACACCCGGCCGGACGACGTCGCCGTCACGATCGGCTTCTTCGGTACGGCGGGAGCCGCGCCACCCGGCGCGTTCGTGAACCGGGTCAGACCCGCCTGGACCTGTCCGTTGACGTGCAGGAAGTCGCCACCGACCCACAGGTCCGTGGCCGTACCGGCCATCGCCAGCGGACCGACCTGGGTGGTACTTCTCGGGTTGGCGTCGGTGTTCGGATACCAAGGGCCGAGGTTGCCGTTGATGGTGCTCTCGACCAGCAGGTAGTGCGTCCCCGTGCCGTTGCCGAAACCGTTGGGCGACGACGAGCAGTCGTGCGCGTGCGAGCCCTTGTAGAGCCAGCTGCCGATCGCCTTGATCGCCTCGGTCGCGCCCAGGCACTTGTTCTGCCACAGCAGCTTGCCGGTCGACACCTGCGCGGCCAGGACGCCGTCGTAGCAACCGCCGCCGTCACCGCCGTTGGAGACGTAGACGTTGTCGCCGAGGGTGTCGATGTCCTTCACCCGGGTGGTGCAGGTGGCGGTCGGCTTCGGGATCGCCGCCGCGGCCGGGAACGCGAAGGCGGCACCGGTGGTGTTGTTCAGCATCGCCAGCGAGTAGTGGTCCTTGCCGTTGACCGTGCTGAACGGGCCACCGACGAAGACGCGGGTGCCGTTGTCGGACACGTCGATCGCGTACACGTCGCTGTTGGCGTTCGGGTTCCACGGCAGCAGGTCGCCCTGGATCAGCCGGACCGCGCCGAGCCGGTTGCGGACCGCGCCGTCGATCTTGGTGAACGCGCCGCCGATGAACACGCTGTTGCCGTAGATCGCCAGCGCCTTGACGCGGGCCGCGACGACCGGGTCCCAGGCCGAGACCATCTTGCCGGTGACGACCGAGAACATCGCGATCTTGCTGCGCTTGATCCCGTTGACCGTGGTGAAGTCACCGCCGATCACGACCCAGTTGCCGTCCGGGCTGGTGGCGATGCTGTAGACCGGGCCGTTCAGGACCGGCGCGAACGAGGTCGGAGCGCCGGTGGTGCGGTTGAACGCGGCGATGTAGGTGCGGGCAGCCTCACCTACGCCGGCCGGCTTACCTGGCTGGCGGATCCGCGTGAACAGACCACCGGCGAACACCGTGTTGCCGGAGATCGCGATCGCGTTGACGCTGCTGTTGGTCTGCCATGAGGTCTGTTTGATCGCCGAGACGGCCGAGCCGAAACCCGGTGTCGCCGCCTCCACCGGCGGTCCGGAGGGGATCAACGCCGCGGCGAGTACGGCCGCGGCAGTGACGACGGCGAGAACTAGCTTCTTCATTTATGTCCTTCGGACAGGCGGGGTAAAACAGTGCATGCCTCATCACGCACCAGAGGCGGACATTAGTCCTGTGGGAGGCCCACGCCAAGCGGGCCCCCCACTCGCGTTATGACTTTGTGCTGCAGTTCCCAGAATCTGTTCAGCGCGCTGCGTAGTGGCCCTGTACCTGAACGGGACTGAGCGCGTACGGATAGACCGCCGCCTCGTCGATTCCCATACCGGTCTGGGTGGCCCCACCACCGGGCCAGGTGCTCGTGTTGTCGAACCCGACCCGCCACCAGCCGTAGTAGATCGAGGCCGCTCCGGCGCTGCCACTGCCGGCTAGAGCTCCATCGACGTACAGCTTCATCAGGCTGCCGTCGTACGTGCCGACGACGTGATGCCAGAGCCCGTCGTTCTTCCCGGTCGCACTGGTGAGCGTGCGCTGGGTGCCGTCGTTCACCCCGAAGACGATCGACCCGTTGGTGCGCATGTAGAGCATCCGGTCGCCGCCACCGCCGCTGTTCCCGGTCTTCGAGTTGCCGAAGCCGATGATCCGGCCGCCGCGGTTGACGCCGCTCTGCTTCACCCAGGCCTCGACCGTGAACTGCTGCGGGAAGCTGTACGCCTTCTCGCCGACCATCCGCCCGGAGGTCGAGCTGGTCGTCATCGACGTGTTGCCCGAGATCGCGCCGGCGCCGCCCAGCGTCACCCCGGTGAACGTGCCGTTGTTGCTCTGACCCGAGGCGTCGACCGAGGTCGTCGTACCGACCGCCTCACCCAGCCGCCAGTACGCCTGCGGCCCGTCGGAGTTGATCAGCTGGTCGTACGCCGTCGACGGCGTCGTGGCGACCGTGATCGGGTCGGAGTAGTTACCGCGGACCGTCGTACTGCCGTCGGTGACCTCGACGCGGTAGTTGGTCACCTCACCCGGCACCGCGGTGGAGTCGGTGAAGTGCAGCCAGGGCTTGTCCCACGGCACGGACTTGGCGGTCCAGGTCGCGATCGTGGTGTTGCTGAAGCCCTTCAGCAGCCGGTAGGTCAGCGTGCTGTCGTCGTTGTCGAGCACGGTCGGGAAGTGGATCTGCACCACCCCGGGCTGGACGCTGTACGGCAGGAGCTTGGCCGGCTTGGCCGGAGCCGCCCCCGGCGTCGCGTTGGTGAAGTGGGTCAGGCCCTGCTGGGCCGCGCCGTTCACGTGCAGGAAGTCGCCGCCGACCCAGAGGTCGTTTCCGCCGGTTGCGAAGGCCAGCGGACCGACGTTGGTCACGCTGTTCGGGTCCGCGTCGGTGTTCGGGTACCACGGTCCCAGCGTTCCGTCGGTGATCTTCTCGCTGAGCAGGAACCGGTAGTCGAAGCCCTGCGGGAAGCCGCCGGCACCCTGGTTGGCGCAGTCGTGCGCGTGCGAACCCTTGTAGAGCCAGCCGTTGACGACCCTGACCGCCTCGGTGGCGCCCAGGCACTGGTTCTTCCACTTCAGCGTGTTCGTCGCGATGTCGACCGCCCAGGTGCCGTCGAAGCAGCCGCCACCGTCACCGCCGTTGCCGAAGTACACGGTGTCACCGCTGGCGTCGATCGACTTCACCCGCGTGGTGCAGGAGCCGTTCGGCGGCGGGACCGCGGACGAGCCCGGGAACGGCAGTACGCCGCCGGACGCCGGGTCGAGGCTGGTCACGGTGTTCTGGTTGGTGCCGTTGACGGTACTGAACTGGCCACCGGCGTACACCTTGGAGGCGTTGTCGGCGACGTCCACGGCGTACACGTCGCCGTTGACGGCGGGTGCCCACGGCAACAGCGTGCCGGCGTCGGTGGTCACGGCCGCGAGCCGGAGCCGCTCGATGTTGTTCACCAGGCCGAACGAGCCGCCGAAGTAGACCGTCGTACCGGAGACGGCGATCGTCTTGACCCGGTAGGAGACCGACGGCTTCCAGTTCGCCACGAGTGCGCCGGTGGCGGTGTCGAAGGCCGCGATCCGGTTCCGGGTCTGGCCGTTCACGGTGGTGAAGTCGCCGCCGATGAAGATCCGCGAGCCGTCCGCGGTGGCGGCCACCGCGTAGACCTGACCGTTCAGAACCGGGTTGAACGAGCTGACCAGCGCACCGGTCGAGGCGTCGAACGCGGCCAGGTACGCCTGGGCGACCTCACCGGTCCCCGCCGCGGCGCCCGGCGGACGGACGCTGGTGAACCGGCCTCCGGCGTACGCCTTGCCGGCGGCCACCGCGATGCCTTGAACGCTGGCGTTGGTCTGCCAGCTCGAACTGTTGACTGCCGAGAGCGAGGCCTCGTTGCTCTGCGCCGGCGGCGCGGCAACGACAACCAGCGAACCGGCGACGAGAGCGCCCACGATCCCCAGACGCGCGAACGACCATCTCTTTTTCATCTGTGATGTCCCCCCTTGGACATATGTAAATCCCAAATCCCCAGACAGAGAGTAAGGCACAGGACGAGATGCTGTGGTCATAGCGCGCCCAGGTGCCTATATCCTGGGGCGCTGGCACGAGGGAGTGAGGTTGGGATGGAACCGGGCACCGTGGTCTGGCGGGAGACCGCTCAGTCACTGCTACGGCAGAAATGGCTCATCATCGGCTGCATCCTGCTCGGACTGGCCGGAGCCTCCGTGTTCGCGCTCTCCCAGACTCCGCGCTGGACCGCCTCGAGCCAGCTCGTGATCGGCCCGGCGGTGCCGCCGGCCCTGGTCGGGAAGCTGGTCGCGAGCGCGGACAAGACCGGTCCGCTCGGTATGGACCTGCCGGCCGAGACCCAGGCGCGGGTGATGGCCAGCCCGACGCTGCTCCGCGCGGTCGTGAAGGCGCTGGGCATGCCGGACGACGACCAGACTCTTCAGGACCTGGCATCGGTGACCCGGGTGAAGGCCGTCACCGACAACGCCTACCTGGTCACCACCGACGGCCCGACCGCGACGAAAGCGGTCGAGCGGGCCAACGCGATCTCGACGATCTACCTGAAGCAGCGCAACGACGAGGCCAAGGCCCTGCTGACGAACCTCGCCGGCCAGGCGCAGGACCGGGCCAAGGCCGCGAGCCAGCAGTCGAAGACCCTGGTCAGCCAGATCGACGAAGCGATCCAGCGCGGCGACAACCAGACCGCCTCGGCCTACCGGGACCAGCGGGTCACGCTGGCGACCGAGGCCCGCCAGGCCGCCGACGACTCGGCCGCGATGCTCAAGGCGCTGACGGCTGTCGGTGCGGGCAGCCAGCTGGCCACACCGGCCACCACTGACACCGCGAGCTCGTCGCCGATGGTTGCCCGCGACATCCTGGTCGGCGGCATCCTCGGCCTGGTGCTGGGCTTCGGACTCGCGCTGCTCCGGTCCCACTTGACGCCGTACATCCTGACGCGGGACCAGGCGGCGCGGGCGGCCAGCTCGCCGGTCATCGCTGCCTCCGAGGGGCACCGTCGCCGGTTCTGGCACCGGGCCGCTCCAGAGTTACCGCAGTACGAGATCACCGCGCTGGGCGCCGAGGCGAGCGGTGCCCTTGCCCGCCGCGAGCTGAACCCGCGCGCTTTCGCCGGTGGCGGCCCGGGCGCCCTGCTGGTCGTCTCCGCCTCGCCCACCCCGAACTCGGCCGGTATCGCACTGGCCATGGCCGAGGCGAACGCCCGCGACGGCCGCGAGACCCTGCTGGTCCTGGCCGACATCGAAGGTACGCCGGTCCTGCCACACCTGACCGGCCATGAGGGCCTGACCGACCTGGTGATGGAGCCGGCCGCGACCCGGGCGATCCGGGCCCGCAAGCTGTTCCGGCCGGGCACGGTCGCCGACCTCTACGTGCTGCCGCCCGGGCTGAACCACGAGGAGACCGCGGAAGCGGTCGGGCCGTCGCTGGTGCCGGGCATCGTGGCGGACCTGCCGCCGGGGTACTCGGTCGTGATCCACGGTCCGGCCTCGGTCGGGCGGCACGGCATCACGCCGCTGGCGGCCGCCGTCGACGCGTCCGTGCTGGTAGTGCAGGTCGGGCTCGACAAGGAGATGGACCTCGCGCGGCTCACCGGTGCGCTGCAGTTCGCCGGTGCTCCGGTGCTGGGCGTCGTACTCATCGGTGCCTCGTCGCACGACGAGACGCTGGGCATCCCGCTGAACTACAAGCCGCTCGACTCGGCTCCGCTCCGCTGACCGTCATGATGCGCGGCTCGGCGGGGACGCAGCTCGCGCCGCCAGTGCCAGGCACGGTCGAAGGGGAGATCCAGAAGCCGGCCTGGTTCTGGCTGACGCTGTGGTGCCTGTTCGTGCTCGGCGTACAGCCGTGGTCCTCGCGGGTCGCGGCGCCGCAGGGTACGACGGGGTCCACCAACAGCGTGATGAAAGGGCTGCTGCTGGGCGCGATCTTCCTGATCGCGGTGGCGGCGACCAAACCGGGGTTCCGGACCCGGGTGAATCTCGCGGGCATGATGTACGTGATGTACGTGCTGTTCGCGTGCGCCACCGCCTTCCTGCTGGCGGAGCCGATGGGGCCGTTGACCCGGTTGGCCCGGTTCATGGTCGGGCTGGTCCTGGTCTTCCTGCTCTGGCGGCCGCTGGTGCAGATCCCGGAGCGGCTGGTCCGGGCCCATCTCTGGGCCCATCTGTTGCTGGCGGCAACGGTCATCCTGAGCCTCGCGTACGCGCCGTCGCAGGCGTGGCGGCCGCTGTCGTCCTTGGGTGCGGGGTATCGCCTGCAGGGCGTGATCATCCCGATGCTGCCGCCGCGCGTCGGCGAGGTCGGCGCGATCCTGCTCGGGCTCGCGCTGATCGGGTTCATCTGCCGCAAGCTCTCGTTCTTCCCGGCAGCGGCGTTGATCGGGCTCGGCGGCGTACTGGTCGCGGCGAGCCGGACCCGGACCTCGGCCGCGGCGGTCGGCTTCGGGCTGGTGGTCGCGTTGATCATCACCCGGAAGACCTGGGTCGGGCGGATCGCCAGCCTGGTGGTTCCGGCGATGGTCGGGCTCGCGTTCCTGACCATCGGCTCCCTGCACACGTGGTTGTTGCGTGGGCAGGGGACGCAGCAGATCAGTTCGCTGAGTGGCCGGACCACCAGCTGGCAGGCGGTGCTGGACGAGAAGGTCTCCGTCCAGACCGCGATCATCGGGCACGGCCTGGGCAACAAACGGGTCCTGCTGACCCGTGGCGAGGGCGACGTCGACGTGATGGCGATCGACAACAGCTGGCTCGGCCTCTACTGGGAGACCGGGCTGCTCGCGGTCGCGATCGTCGGGATCGCACTGATCCTGGCGTGGATCTCGGTGCTTCGGGCGCCCACGCCGTACATCCGGGCCTGTGGCGCGCTGCTGCTCGGCTACGTCACGACCGCCTCGCTGAACGAGAGCGGCCTCTCGGACCTCTCGTCGATGACGCTGCACCTACTGGTCGCCGCCGCCATCTGCGACGCCGACCGAATACGACAACGAGCCCGTTCGCTAGCTGCTCACTGAGTCCTGGTCGAAGCCGGCTTGTTGCCACTGCGACCAGGTGAGGGTTCTGCCCTGGTAGGCGAAACGATCGGCTGACTGGCCGGCGATCTGGTAGCTGTTGCGGCGGAACGTGACGGCGCCGGGCTTGGCGGGGGAGCCCTTGTTCTCGACCACACCGGTGCTGGCGGTCGCGTCGTCCATCACGACCGAGTTGCCCTCGATCACGACGTTGGACAGGACGTACGTGCCGCGCGGACCGTCGCCGCGGGTGCGGGACTGCAGCGAGATGCCGTTGCGGTTGGCCTGGATCAGGTTGCCGCGGACCTGGACGTCGGAGGACGTGTTGACGTTGATCCCGCCGCCGTCCCACAGCGTCCCGCCGGACCCACGGCCGGTGCCGAAGCCGTTGTGCTCGACCACGTTCTGGTCGATCACGGCCTGGTAGCTGATCTCGTACCGGATCCCGTCGGCCGCGTTGTCGCGGATCCGGTTCCCGGTGATCCGCCGGTCGTACTCGGCGATGTCGCTCCACATCCCGATCCCGAGGTTCGCGACGATGTCGTTGCCGCTGACCTCACCCGACGACCGGGTCGACTTGATCCCACCGGACTCCCAGTCGGCGATCCAGAACCCGTCGGTGTTGTTCCGGGTGACCAGGTTCGCGGTGATCCGGACGCCGGCCGACTTGTACTGACCGATCCCGAGCTGCCCGTTGTCCGCGACCGTGTTCCGGCTCACCTCGGCGCCGTCGCCTTCGATCACCATGATCCCGACGGCGTGGTTCCAGCGGACCTCGTTCGCCGTCACCTTCCAGCCGGTGCCGACCTGCAGTGCGCCGCCCTGGGGCAGGCTGGCGAAGTGTTCGATGGTGAGCCCGGTGACGGTGACGTTGTCGGCCGACTTCTCGATCGCCGTCTGCGTCCGGGACATCTCGACATCGCTGCCGCCGGGGTCGTCCCCGACGTACACCTCGTTCGCTGCGTAGTCCTCGAAGAACGTCCCGGCCTTGAGCTGGCCGAGGCCCATCACGCGGGTCAGATGCTTGCCGTCGACGAAGACCTGCTCGCCGCGCTGGCATGGCTTGGCCTGGTTGTCCTCACACTGCCCCTTGAGCGGGTACGCGGCCGGCAGCACGCCCTGCACCACCCAGCCGGCGCCGGAGCGCTTCCAACCGCTCAGACGCACAGACCCCGTGAGTACGGCGCCTGGACCGCTGAGTGTGTCACCTGCGCGCGGCTGGATCGCGCGCTTGATCCGGTGCACGCCCTTCGCGAAGCAGAAGGTGCTGCGCTTGGGTGCCGCGTCGATCACCGACTGCGGGTCGGTGCCGACCGGGATCGCGACGCCTCTGCAGGGCTTCGCCGTACTGGGTCCGGTCGGGCCGAGTGCAGCGGCAGCAGCGGCCGGCGGACCGGTTGGCACGGTCACCGTGGTCGTCGCCTGACCACCCTTCGGCGGCTCACTCGATGGCCCGGTGTCCGAGCACCCGGCCAACAGCAAGACCAGCACGGCACCACCCGCCGCGACAGCACGACGCCTCATCCACACCCTTTCACCCACCCCCGGCGAACAGATCTGCGAGAGACTACCCGCCCGCCGGGTGCGCGGCTCAGGCGAGGTATGTGTCGCGGGCCAGGTTGTAGGCGAGGTCCTTCGCGACCTGTACGGCGTCATCCTCGTCGATCCGGTGCTGGACGACCAGGTCGGCGAGGTAGCCGGCGTCGATGCGGCGGGCCAGGTCGTGGCGTGCCGGGATGGAGAGGTACGCGCGGGTGTCGTCGACGAAGCCGGACATGTTGTAGAAGCCGGCCGTCTCGGTCACGAGCTCGCGGAACCGGCGCATCCCGTCCGGGCTGTCGAGGAACCACCACGGCGCTCCGAGCCGGACGGCCGGGTAGACGCCCGCGAGCGGCGCGAGCTCCCGCGAGTAGACCGTCTCGTCCACGGTGAACAGCACGATCCCGAAGCCCTCGGCGTGACCGAACCGCTCGAGCAACGGCCGCAGCGACCGGGTGAACTCGGTCGCCACCGGGATGTCGTGCCCCTGATCCGGCCCGTACGTCGCATGAATGGCCGAATCGTGATCCCGCAGTACGCCCGGGTGCAGCTGCATCACCAGTCCGTCCTCGGCCGACATCACCGCGGACTGGTACAGCATGTGCCCGGCGAACACCGCCGCGTCCTCCGCCGTCACGTCACCCTTCAACGCACCCGAGTAGATCCGCGCCGCCTCCGCATCCGTCAGGGGTACGGCGGCCGCGTTGAGGTGCCCGTGGTCGGTGGCCCGCGCACCCGCCGCCACGAACGCCTGCCGACGTTGCCGGATCGCCTGCAGGTACCCGTCGTACGTCGAGGTGTCGACATCGGCCAGCGCACCGAGCTGCTGGGCCAGCTCGGGCCAGCCTGGCCGATCGAGGTGTACGACGGCATCCGGCCGGAAGGTCGGGACCACTCGGCCGGGCAGGTCCGCCGCGAGCTGGGCGTGCTGGGCGAGATCGTCGGTGGCCGCGTCCGTGGTGGAGATCAGCTCGATGTTGAACCGGTCGAGCAGGGCCCGCGGCCGGAACTCCGGCTCGGCGATCCGGGCCGAGATCTGGTCGTACAGCTCGTCGGCGGTCTCGGCCGACGGGTGCGTGGTCACACCGAGGACCTCGGCGAACTCGTGCTCGAGCCAGTACCGGCTCGGCGTACCGAGGAAGAGGTGCCAGTTCGAGCAGAACTCACGCCAGACCTCCCGTGGGTCCGCGGTGGTCCTGCCGTCGCGGCGCGGGAGCCCGAGGCGGTCGGGGGAGATGCCCTGGGAGATCAGCATCCGGGTGACGTAGTGGTCCGGGACGACCAGCAACTCGGCCGGGTTGCCGAACGGTGCGTCGGTCGCGAACAGCCCGATGTCGACGTGGCCGTGCAGACACAGCAGCGGCAGGTCCTTCGTCGAGGCGTGGATCCGGCGGGCGACGTCACGGGCCTCGCCCGCGGGCAGGGCGCGATCCGGATGAGGCTGCAGGGCCTTCGGCATGAATCCTCCGGGAAGAGTGGCTGCAACGAACTCTGCAAAGGATTGCAGTGAGCTCGTGCCCGCACAAGTGCCTGTCCACAAGGCGAATTGGTGACGGCCTGCACAGTCGATGATCGAGAGCTTGACACGGGACTGAAAGCGATTGCAGACTCTGCCGCGGAGGAGGTGACCATGCATGCCTGCGACGCCTGCGACGCTTCGTGACGTGGCCCGGCTTGCCGGGGTGTCGCCTTCCACCGTGTCCAGAACGCTGTCGATGCCGGCGATGGTCAACGCCGCCACCCGGGCCAGGGTGGCCGCCGCGGTCGAGCAGTTGGGCTACCAGCCCAACCGCGCCGCCCGCGGTCTGATCACCGGCCGCACCGGCACGATCGGCCTCGTCGTGCCCGATCTGGCAAACCCGTTCTTCGCCAGCGTGGTCAAAGGCGTGCAGGCCCGCGCCCGCCGGTCCGATGTGGCCGTCTTCGTCGCGGACACCGACGAGGACGAGGTGGCCGAGGTCGGTCTGGTCCAGGCCCTGTCCAAGCAGGTGGACGGCATCGTCCTCTGCTCACCGCGGGCCAGCGACGCCGATCTGTCCGCGATCGCCGAGAATACGAACGTCGTACTGGTCAACCGTGCGGCGGCGGGCATCCCCGGCATCACCTACGACAACGAAGAGGGCATGCGGCAGGCCGTCGCGCATCTGGTCGCGCTCGGGCATCGCCGGATCGCCTGGGTCGGTGGACCCGCCACTTCGTGGTCGACCCAGCATCGTGGTCTCGGTCTGCGCACCGCGGTCGAGGAGCACCACGCCGAGGTAGTTGCGGTCGGCAACTTCGCGCCGACGTACGAGGGTGGTATGGCAGCGGCCGACCAGGTCGTCGCGACCGGCGCCACCGCCGTGGTGACCTACAACGACCTGGTCGCGATCGGGCTGCTGGCGCGGTTGCACACGCGGGGGATCTCGGTGCCCGGGGTTCTCAGTGTCGTCGGCGTCGACGACATCGCGATGTCCCGGATGGCCCGGCCGGCGCTGACCACGGTCCGGTTGCCCAAACAAGAAGCCGGCCGGATCGCGGTCGAGCTCCTGCTGGCCCTGCTCGACGACCCGGACGGCTCCATCGACCCGCGCGGCACCCTGCACGGTGAACTCATCGTCCGCGACTCCACCGGTCCGGCCCCGAACCCCTAGATCCCCGCCCCTGGAGATCAACCGCCCCGATCCCGAGGAGATAGATCCGATGCACCTGCAACGGAGAACGGCCGCAGCGTTCGGTTTGCTCGCCATCCTGGTCGCGTGTGGTGCGCCGACCACCAACAAGCCCGCCGGCGACACCGGCGACGTACCCGACAAGCCGTCGAAGGCGGTGTCGCTGAACATCCTCGACGTGGCCGGCAACCTGCAGCTGACCCAGCCGATGATCGACGACTTCGTCGAGCAGCATCCCGACGTGATCTCCAAGGTCACCTACTCCAAGGCCCCGGCACCCGAGCTGGCCGGCAAGATCAAGGCCCAGCAGAACGCGAACCGGGTCGACCTCGACCTCGTGCTCACCGGCACCGACGGCCTCTCGGCCGGTCAGCAGCAGGAGCTGTGGACCGAGCTGCTGCCCAAGTACGCCGATCGCCTGCCCGGCATGAAGGACTACCTCCCACCCGCGGCGAAGATGCAGGAGCTGGCCGGCAACAGCGGCGTGACTGTGACCTACTACCCGTCCGGCCCGCTGCTCGAGTACCTGCCGGCCAAGGTCCCCGCGCCACCGCGCACTGCCGATGACCTGCTCGCCTACGCCAAGGCCAACAAGGGCAAGGTCATGTACGCGCGCCCGGCCAACTCAGGCCCCGGCCGCACCTTCCTGATGGGCCTGCCTTACATCCTCGGCGACAAGGACCCGAAGGACCCGATCAACGGCTGGGACAAGACCTGGGCGTACCTGAAGGAACTCAACCAGTACGTCGACTTCTACCCCTCGGGTACGGCGGACACCATGAAGGCCCTCGCCAACGGGTCGGCCACGATCATCGCGAGTACGACGGGGTGGGACATCAACCCGCGCGTCCTCGGCACCGTCCCGAAAGAGGCCGCGGTCACGCCGCTGACCGGTTTCCACTGGGTGACCGACGCGCACTACGCCGTCGTACCCAAGGGAGTCTCGACCGACAAGCAGGCTGCGATCCTGCAGCTGCTGCAGTTCATGCTGACGCCGGACCAGCAGGCCAAGGCCTACGACAAGGGCTACTTCTACCCGGGCCCGGCGATCAAGGGTGTCGATCTGTCGAAGGCGCCGCAGGACAGCCAGCAGGCGATCATGGACTTCGGCCGGCCGGAGTACGACAAACTGATTGCCGACAATCCGACCGAGGTACCGCTGGACGCGAAGAGCCTGGTCGCGGCCTTCGACAAGTGGGACCGTGAGGTCGGCGGCAGCAAGGTGAAGAAGTGAGCCTGGTGGAGGCCGCGCCCACGGCGACCGGCTTCGGTCAGCTCCGGCTCGAGGGCGTCGGCCGACGCTTCGGTACGGCGGATGCGCTCGCCGATCTCGATCTCACCATCGAGCGCGGGGAGTTCATCGCCCTGCTCGGCCCGTCGGGCTGCGGGAAGTCGACCGCGCTGAACTGCCTGGCCGGACTGCTGCCGCTCACCACCGGAGCGATCTGGCAGGACGATCAGCGGATCGACACCCTGCCGCCGGAGAGGCGTGGCTTCGGCATGGTCTTCCAGAACTACGCGCTGTTTCCACACCTGACGGTTCGAGACAACATCGCCTTCGGACTCCGCATGCGGCACCTGCCGAAGGATGAGGTACGGCGCCGGACCACGCGAGCGATCGACATGGTCCGGCTGGCCGAGCACGCGAGCAAGCTGCCGGGCCAGCTCTCCGGTGGTCAGCAGCAGCGGGTCGCGATCGCCCGGGCGACCGTGCTCGAGCCGTCGCTGGTGCTGATGGACGAGCCGCTGAGCAACCTGGACGCCAAGCTCCGGTTGGAGATGCGGACCGAGATCCGCCGGCTGCACCAATCGCTGGGGCTGACCACGGTGTACGTCACCCACGACCAGGAGGAGGCGCTCAGCCTGGCTGACCGCCTGGTTGTCATGCGCCAAGGTCGCGTGCAGCAGATCGGTACGCCGGAAGAGGTCCACACCAAGCCGTCCACCTGGCACGTCGCCGACTTCATGGGCTACCGCAACCTCCTGCCGGTGAAGGTCGACGGTCTGACCGGCGACGAGGTGACGCTGACGATCGGCGGTACGACGGTCACTGGTGTGGCGCAAGGTGAGGTCCTGAATGGCTCGGATGTGGTCGCTGCGGTGCGCCCGGAGGACGTGAAGTTCGGCCGGGAGGGCATCAGCGGTTTGGTCGAGGTCGTCGAGTACCAAGGCCGCGAGCTTGCGGTCGAGGTCGCGCTGAAAGACGGCACCCGGCTGCACGCCCGGACCGAACGCAAGGTCGAACCTGGTGATCCGGTGGCGATCACGATCGAGCCGGAGCGGCTCCTGGTCTACCCGTCCAACGGTGCGGACCGTCCCGCCACCGATCTCGCCGGGGCAGGGCTGGCCGTATGAGTGCGACCGGTCGTCTGAGTGCGTCTTCCAGTTGGCAGCATCGGTTCGCCGAGCGCGGTGTCGATCGGCGGCTCTGGTTGTTGCTCCCGGCCACGATCTTCGTGCTGCTGCTGTTCGTCTATCCGTTCCTCTACGGTCTCAGCCTCTCCTTCCAGCCGATGAACGGCGGCGGCCTGCTCGCCAACTACGACAAGTTCTTCAGCGACGCCTACCAGCGGGACACGATCGCGACCACGCTGAAGATCGCGCTGCCTGCGGCGCTGCTCAACGTGCTCGCCGCGGTGCCGATCGCGTTCCGGATGCGCGGCCGGTTCCGCGGGAAGCGGCTGCTCACGACCGTTCTCGTCGTACCGATCACGCTCGGGACCGTGCTCACCGCGCAAGGGTTGCTGAACTATCTCGGACCGACCGGGTGGTTCAACCGGGTGCTGCTCGACCTGCGGATTGTCGACAATCCGATCCGCCTGACGAACAACTACTGGGGCGTCTTCTTCTCGCTCGTCATCACCGGGTTCCCGTTCGCGTTCCTGCTCGTGCTGTCGTACCTGAGCGGTATCGACCCGACCCTCGAACGGGCCGCCGCGACCCTCGGCGCATCCCCGGCCCAACGGTTCCGCCGGATCACGCTGCCGTTGCTCGCGCCCGGATTGGCGACAACCTTCTTGTTGACGTTCGTACTCGCGTTCTCCGTCTTCCCGTCGGCGGTGCTGGTCGGTAATCCGGCCGGGGCCACCCGGGTGATCTCGCTCGCGGCGTACCAGGCGGCGTACGAGCAGTACGACTACGCCTATGCGTCGGCGATCGCGATGATCATGGGCGCGGTTGAGCTGATCGTGGTCGCGATCGTGCTGGTGTGGCGATCGCGGCTCTACACCGGATCGACGGGAGGCAAGGGATGAGCGCCCGTACGGTCAGGGCAACACCGACGGCCTGGGTCATCTGGGCGGTCGTCATCTTCTTCTTCGTCAACCTGGCCGGCGTGGTCGGGTCGGTGCTGGTGAGTTCGTTCGGCAAGCGCTGGTTCGACACCTGGGTGCCGACTGGGTTCACCACTCATTGGTACGGCGATGCGTGGCGTGAGTTCGGGTTGTTGCACGTCATCTGGGTGACCTTGCTCGCCTCGGCGCTGGTCGTCGTACTGTCGGTCCTGGTCGGTGCACCGGCGGCGTACGTGCTGGCCCGGAAGAGCTTCCCCGGTAAGCGGCTGGTGTATCTGACCTTCCTGCTGCCGATCCTGATGCCGCCGATCACGTACGGGATCCCGCTCGCGACCGTGCTGTACAAGTTCGGGTTCGCCGGTCATCTGTCCGGCGTCGTACTGGCGAACCTCGTACCGTCGGTGCCGTTCGTGATCCTCACGATGACGCCGTTCATCGAGCAGGTGGACCCGCGGATCGAGGACGCCGCCCGGATGCTCGGGGCCGGCACCCGGGCCGTGTTCCTGAAGATCCTCGCGCCGCTGCTCGTCCCCGGGCTGCTGGCGTCGGCGATCCTGGTGCTGGTCCGGACGGTCGGCATGTTCGAGCTGACCTTCCTCACCGCCGGCCCGGATTCGCAGACGCTGGTGGTGGCGCTGTACTACTCGATGTCCGCAGCCGGGATCCGGGCCCAGCAGTCGGTGGACGCGATGGCAGTCTTGTACACAGCGATGATGCTGATACTGCTGGTTGTCGCGCTCCGCTTCGTCAATCCCACCCAGTTGGTTGCCCGGGTCAAAGAAGAGCCCTCCGAATGAAGGGAATCCGTTGAACAGGCTGAGTCTCACCCATCTCCCCGTCGCCCCCGAGGTCGACCCGCGAGCGCTGTCGGTCGGCATCGTCCACCTCGGCCTCGGCGCGTTCCACCGCGCCCACCAGGCCGTGGTCACCGAGCGGTCCGCGGTCGTCACCGGCGAGACGCGATGGGGGATCGCCGGCGTGAGCCAACGCTCCGCGAACGTCCGCGACCAGCTCGCACCTCAAGACGGCCTGTACGCCGTTCTCGAGCGCGGACTCGGTGATCCGTCGGTGCAGGTGATCGGCAGCATCCGTGAGGTCCTGACCGCACCGGAAGATCCGGAGGCCGTGGTCGCGAGGATCGCGGATCCGGCGGTGTCGGTGGTGACGCTGACCGTGACCGAGAAGGGCTACCGCGCCACGGGGACCGGGCTCGACCTGAACGATCCCGAGATCCAGGCCGACCTGACCGGCCGGCCACCGCGGACCGTCGTGGGACAGCTCGCCGCCGGTCTGGCGCGGCGGGACGAGCCGTTGACGATCGTGTCCTGCGACAACCTGGTGGCCAACGGCCCCTTCCTTCGCCAGCTCGTGACCGACTATTTCGATGCCCTGGGCAAAGTCCCGGAGGTGTTCGAGGCGACCCGGTTCCCGGCCAGCATGGTGGACCGGATCGTGCCCGCGACGACCGAGGCCGATCGGGAGGAGGCCGCCCGGTTGCTCGGCGCACGCGACGAGGCGGTGGTGGTCGCGGAACCGTTCCTGCAGTGGGTGATCGAGAACGACTTCGCCGGTGATCGTCCGGCCTGGGAGCGTGGTGGTGCGGTGCTCACCGCGGACGTCGCGCCGTGGGAGCAGGCGAAACTGCGGATGCTCAACGCGACCCACTCGATGCTCGCCTATCTGGGCGCACTGCGTGGCTACGAGACCATCGCGGAGGCGGTCCGCGACGACGAGTTGTCCGCTTTGGCGCGTGAGTTGATGACCGAGGACGTCGTACCGACGCTGTCGCCGCCTGACGGGTTGGATCTGGTGGAGTACGGCGCGAGTGTGCTGGAGCGGTTCGCCAACCCGGCGTTGAAGCACCGGACCACGCAGGTTGCGATGGACGGCTCGGTGAAGCTGCCGGTCCGAATGCTCGGCACGGTGCGCGACCGCCTGGCTGCCGGCGCCGAGCCGCGGGTCATCTCGCTCGCCGTCGCCGCGTGGATGGTCTACGTGCTGCAGACTCCGACCGTCGACGACCCGCAGGCCGACCGGCTCAAGGCAGCCCTCGCGGGTGCGACTGAGCCGGCCGCCGTGGTCGACGCCCTGCTGGGCGTGGAGTCCATCTTCACGCCCGACCTGCGGGACTCAACGGTGTTCCGCGAGCTCCTGGTCGAGCACGTCAGCCGCCTGACGGCTCGATCGTGAGGATGCCCGTCGCATTCAGGATCGCCTTCCCGATCCGGAAGGCGCTCGTGGTGTCCTGACCGGTCTGGCGCCACTGCTGCGCGGTGTACCACTGGCCGGTCCGCTGGAACCGTTCCGCGGTCATGCTGTCGAGGATGTAGGTGTTGCTGTTCATCGTGACCTCGCCGGCCGGAATGACCGCGCCGGAGTTCTGCACCATGCCGGTCGCGGTGGTGCCGCCGCGCATCGTCACCTGGTTGTTGGAGACAACGACGTCGCGGAGCACGTTCTGACCCCACGGGCCGGAGCCTCGGGTCCGGGACTGGATCGAGATGCCGTTCACGTTGTTCGCGACCACGTTGTCACGGACCTGCACGTTCGACGAGGTGTTGACGTTGATCCCGCCGCCGTCCCACAGCGACGTACCCGAGCCGCGGCCGGTCCCGAAGCCGTTGCCGCTGATCACGTTGTCCTCGATCACGCCGTTGCGACCGATCTCGTACCGGATCCCGTCGGCGGCGTTGTCGAGGATCTGATTGTCGGCAAAGGTCCGGCTGTCGTCGTACGCGTCGCTCCACAGGCCGACCCCGCGGTTGGCCTTGATCAGGTTGTCCGACACCGAACCGCCGTTGGACCAGGTGGTCTTGATCCCGCCCGACTCCCAGTCCGCGATCCAGAAACCGTCGGTGTTGTTGTCGGTCACCTCGTTGCCGGAGATCGTGCCGCGCAACGTGCTGTACTGCCCGACGCCGAGCTGACCGTTGTGATGGATCAGGTTCTTCTGGAGTACGGCGCTGTCCGCGTTCACGAGCATCGCGCCGACCGCGTGGTTCCAGCGGATCTCGTTGGCGAACACCCTCCAGCCCAGGCCGAGCACGACCGCACCACCCTGCGGGGGAGTGGCGAAGTGCTCGATCGTCAGCCCACGCACGGTCACGGTGTTCGCGCTGGACTCGATCGCGGTCGGTGTCTTCGACATCTCGACCGAGTGGCCCTGTGGGTTGTCGCCGAGATAGACCGCGTTCGCCGCGTAGTCGGAGTAGAAGGTGCCAGCGGCAACCTTGTCGCGGGTGGCGACCCGGGTCAGGTGCCTGCCGTCGAAGAAGACCTGCTCACGGAGGTAGCAGATGTTGGTCTTGTTGTCCTCGCACTGCCCGGTCTGGGCGTACGCCGGCGGCAGGGCTCCCGTGGTCACCCAGTCGCCGCTCGACGCGACCCACTTGGTCAGCGGGACAGATCCCGTGAGTACGGCGCCCTGGTCGCTGGCGAGGACCTGGTTCGGCCGCGGATGGATCGTCTCGCTGATCCGGTGCAGACCCTTGGCAAAACAGAACGTCGTCCCGGTCGGCGCGTCGGCGATGATCGCGGCCGCGTCCTGGCCGGGTTTGATGACGACACCGGAACAGGCAGGCGCCTGCGCCGGACCGGCCGGCTGACTACTGTCCGTCAGCAGGCCGGGAACCAGGTCGAGCGGATCGTCGGTGGGACTGCCGTGCGCAGGCAAGGTGCCGACGGCAACGGCAAAGGTGCTGACTGCAACGATCGCTGAAAACGCTGTGTATGTCTTCATTACGGAGCCTCCTGGGGGCACAGGTAAGCCCTAAGCGCACCCCCCAAGGCGCGGCTTCGCTTTGCACACTACTACTACCTCAGGTAGCCATGGCAATACGTTCCGCACAAATATGTTGCATCCGGCAATCGATCGAGCCTTGGGGCGGCCAGACCGTGCTCAGCCGGCCGGGCTCAGTTCGCCAGGAAGGTGCCGATGGCATCCAACCCGGCGGCCTTCCAGCCGGCCGCGGTCAGCTTGGTGCCGAAGCGGGCGAACCGCTGCGCACCGAGCGCGTCCAGCACGTATTTGTTGCCGCTGAACACCACTTCACCGGCGGGGACCGCGGCGCCGGCGTTCTGCACCATGCCGGTCGCCTGGCTGCCGCCGGTCATCTCGATCGTGTTCCCGGTGACGCTGATGTCGCGCAGCAGGTACGTGCCCCACGGGCCGCTGCCACGGGTCCGGGACTGGATCGTGACGCCGTTGACGTTGCCGGAGATCTTGTTGCCACGGACAGTGACGCCGGACGAGGTGTTGATGTTGACCCCGCCGCCGTCCCACAGCGACGTACCCGAGCCACGTCCGGTGCCGAACCCGTTGCCGGTGATCGTGTTGTTCTCGATCGTGCCGTTGCGGCTGATCTCGAACCGGATCCCGTCCGCGGAGTTGCCGACGATCTGGTTCGAGCTGATCACCCGGCCGTCGTCGGCCACGTCGGCCCACATCCCGATGCCCTTGTTGGCCTTGATCGTGTTGCCGCTGACCGTGCCGGAGGACCGGGTCGACTTGATCCCGCCGGACTCCCAGTCGGCGATCCAGAAGCCGTCGGTGTTGTTGGAGCTGATCACGTTGTGGGTGATCGCCGCGGCGGCGGAGGCGTACTGCCCGAGGCCGAGCTGGCCGTTGTGGTGGATCAGGTTCTTGTCGACCTTGGTGCTGTTCGCCTGCACCAGCATCACGCCGACGGCGTGGTTCCAGCGGACGTCGTTCGCGGTCACCTTCCAGCCCGGCCCGGACACGAGTGCCCCGGCCTGCGGTGCGCTGGCGAAGTGCTCGATGGTCAGACCGCGGACGACCACACCTGTCGCGTTCGACTCGATCGCGGTGGCCGTCTTCGACATCTCCACCGCGTGCCCGGTCGGGTTGCTGCCCAGGTAGATCGCGTCGCCGGCGTAGTCGGCGTAGAAGGAACCAGGCGCGACCTTGGCGATGCTGGAGGTCCGGATCAGGTGCTCACCGTCGAGGAACAGCTGCTCGCGCAATGAGCAGATGTTCGTGACGTTGTCCTCACACTGCCCGCTCGTGCCGTAGGCCGCGGGGAGCGCGCCACGGACGACCCAGTTCGCACCGGACCTGGTCCAGCCGGTCAGGGGGACCGAGCCGGTCAGGACGGCCCGCTGTGCGCTGGCCAGCACCTGGTTCGCCTTCGGGCGGATGGTCTGCGTGATGCGGTGCAGGCCCGCGGCGAAGCAGAACGTCGTACCGGCGGGCTTGGCGTTGACGATCGACTGGGCGTTGTCACCAGGCTCGATCACGACGCCACTGCACGGGCCGGCGACTGCTGGGCCGGCCTCGTCCGAGTCCACGGTCTCGACCGTTGGGGCGGTCGGGGCGGTGGTGGTCGGCGTGGTCTTCGTCGGCTTCTTGGTGGTCTTCGTCGTACCGGGCTTCTTCGACGGGGTCGTGGTCGGGTTGCCCTTGGGTGCGGCGGTGCCGGGGGAGGTGGCCTTCGGCTGGGGCACACGGCGTGAGGGGAGCACGCCGGCTTTGCCGGGATCACTGACCACACGTGACTTGACGGCGCTCGTCGCGTTGTTCTCGTTGGCAATGACCGGGAGCGCGACAGTAACGACACCCAGCGCAGCCGCGATAAGCGCTGCGAACCACAACTTCCTCAATGCACTGCTCTCCCTGAAACCAGGTGTAGCCACCGCGAGACATAAGGTAGTGCCATGCGGGTCGCCATGTTGCACAACCGTTACCGGACGGGTCAACCCAGTGGCGAGAACACCGTCGTCGCCCAAACGATTGATTTGCTGCGCAACTCAGGACATGAGATCGACCTGTACGCGCGAAACAGCGACGATATCGCCGCGATGGGCCGAAAAGATCGCGCACTGTTACCGTTCCGCTCCGTCTGGTCATTTTCGGCGGAACGCGATTTAACACATCTATTGCAGGCGCAACGGCCCGATGTGGTGCACATTCACAACACCTTTCCGTTGTTCAGCGCCTCGGTGCTGCGCGCGGCGCACCGGCTGGACCTCCCGGTGGTGGCCACGCTGCACAACTTCCGGCTGATCTGTGCCAACGCGGTCCTGCAGCGCGACGGCAAGCCGTGCGAGTCCTGTGTGGGCAAGCTGCCGCTGGCCGCGGTCAAGCACAGTTGCTACCGGGAGTCGCGCGTACAGACGTTGCCGATGGCGACGAGCATCGGTGTCCACAACACCTTGCACACCTGGCAGCGGTACGTCACGACGCTGGTCGTGCCGTCGGAGTTCGTCAAGGAGCGGTACGTCGCGGCCGGCTACGACCCGGAGCTGTTCGAGGTGAAGCCGCACGCCGTACCGCACATCGGTGAGGTGCGCAGTGGTGCCGGAGAGGCCGTGGTCTTCCTCGGGCGGCTGGAGGAGGACAAGGGGTTCGCGGATCTGTTGCGGGCCTGGGACTCCTCCCTCGGGAAGCTGGTCGTCGTCGGTGACGGCCGGCTGCGGGCCGAGGCGGACGAGCGGGCCCGGCGGGACCCGTCGATTCAGGTGCTTGGTCAACTACCGTGGGCGGACGGGATGGAAGTGCTCCGGTCCGCGCGCGTCGCCGTCGTACCGGCGCGTTCGTATGAGAGCTTCGGACTCGTGGTGGTGGAGGCGTTCGCGCACGGGGTGCCGGTGGTCGCATCCCGGCTCGGAGCGCTCGCGGAGCTGGTGGACGACGGCGAGACCGGGGCGTTGTTCGAGCCCGGTGATGCCGAAGGCCTGCGGAAGGCGATGGGGTTGCTGGCTGAGCCGGAGACTTCGATAGCCTTCGGCGAACGAGCCCGACAGGTCTATCTCGACCGCTTCACCCCGGAGCGCGACCTCGCGGCCACGGAGAGGATCTACACCGATGCGATCGTCCGGCACGCCGACAGCGGCCGGACCCGGCGAGGACGCTGGGCGGGTCGTGGGCGGACGGTATAAAGTCGCGCCTGACGTGGGGGATCGCAACAATGTGGGCTCATCGACAGTGGGCTCTCTCGGAGAGTCGCAGGGGGCAAGGCGTTTGCTGGGGAATGGCAGTGTGCCGCGGATCGGGTGTGCGGTCGGGGTCTTCGACCTGTTCCACGTCGGTCACGTCGACCTGCTCGAGCGTGCCCGCCGGGTCTGTGACCGGCTGGTGGTCGGTGTTCTGACCGACGAATGGGCCGTGGACGCGTGGGGTGCGCGCCCGTTCGTGCCGCTGACCGAGCGGGTGCAGATCCTCGAGCACCTGCGGTGCGTCGACGAGGTGGTCGTGGTGGAGGGCGTGCCGGCCGCGTGGCTGACCGGCGTACACACGGTTTTCGCCGCCAGCCGTCTGGACGGTGTGCTGGGGGTCGAGGAGCTCGCCGGAATTCCGGCCGAGCTGATCACCGTCCTGCCGGCCGGCCGTGGTTCCCGCAGCCCGATCCTGCGCGCCGCCATCGACCAGCGCCAGTCCCGCAGCTCGGTCGCATGAGTTCATTACGGGAGACGGTGGCGCAGCTGTCGCGGGCGCAGAAGCCGTCTGCCGGGACACCGGCGTACTCGCGGTTCGTCAATCGACGGATCGGACGGGTGTTCGCGGCCGCGGCGTTCCTCGGGCATCGGACGCCGAACCAGGTGAGCCTGGCCAGTGGGTTCTGTTCCCTGGTCGGCATCGTGCTGATCGCTCTCGTTCGACCGTCCCTGGCCCTGGCGCTCGCGGTGACCGCGCTCCTTGTGCTGGGTTACGGGTTGGACTCCGCGGACGGGCAGTTGGCTCGGCTGCGGGGCGGCGGCTCGCCGCTCGGTGAGTGGCTGGATCACATGATCGACTCGATCAAGATCGTCCTGCTGCACAGCGCCGTACTGATCTCGTTCTACCGCTTCGATGCCTTTAGCAACGAGTTGGCGTTACTCGTCCCGCTGGCCTACGTGTGCATGTCGTCGGTGCTGTTCTTCGGGCTGATCCTGATCGATCAGCTGCGCCGACGCCACGGCGGTACGCAGCAGCCCAACGCGCGTGGTGACTCCGTCGCGAAGTCGTTGCTGATAGCACCGACCGACTACGGCATCCTCTGCCTGGTCTTCCTCGCCTTCGGTACGCCGTCGCTGTTCATCATCCTGTACGGCGCTCTGCTCGCGGCGAACCTGCTGTTCCTCGCGGCCGCGTTCGCCAAGTGGTACCGGGAGATGGCCGCACTGCAGCCGGGGGTGAGTGGCTGATGGCACTCGTCGGTTACGCGCCCGGGGTCTACGACATGTTCCACATCGGCCACCTGAACATCCTGCGCCGGGCCCGCGAGCACTGTGATCACCTGATCGCCGGCGTGGTCGAGGACGACGTGGTGGCGCGGATCAAAGGCCGGCCGCCGGTGGTCCCGCACGACGAGCGGATGGACGTGATCCGAGCGCTTGATCTGGTCGACGAGGTCGTCAGCGACTGGTCCAGCGACAAGTTCGAGATGTGGAAAGAGCTCCGGTACGACATTCTCTTCAAAGGTGACGACTGGAAGGGCACCGAGAAGGGAACGAGACTGGAGAGGCTGCTCGGTGAGGTCGGTGCCCAGGTGCACTACTTCCCGTACACGGCTTCAACGTCCAGCACCGATCTGCGCAGGCTCCTGGAGGGAATGAGCTGATGTCGGCCCGGCCCAAGGTCTTGCTCAGTGCGTACGCGTGCCGGCCGCAGGGTGGCTCGGAGCCGGGGGCCGGTTGGGCCTGGGCGAAGGCAGCCGCGCGGGACCACGACGTGTGGTTGCTGACCCGCGGCAAGTTCGCGCACGAGATCGCCGAGGAACTGGCGATCCGGCCGGTTCCGGCGTTGACCGTCGTACCGCTCGAGTTGCCGAAGTGGATCCTGCGACTGCGGCGGCGTCCGTCGGACGTGTACTGGTACTACCCGCTCTGGCAGGGACTCGCGCGCCGGACCGCCGAGCGGCTCCAGGCCGAGCATTCGTTCGATGTGATCCATCACTTGACCTTCGCGGTCGACTGGATGTCGGCCGGCGTCGTGACGGAGTCGTCGGCGCGGGTGATCTGGGGTCCGGTCGGTGGATCGACGACGGCACCGCTGTCGATGGCGCATTGGCTCGGCGGCCGCGGAGTCGTGGCGGAGCTGGTACGGCGTACCTATACAGGGATCCGGCGCCGGCTGACCGGTCGCAAGCTGGCCCAGACCGCCGACCTGATGGTTGCCCAGAACAACGATGTCGCCGAGGTGTTCCGCCCGTACGCGCGGGAGATCGCGGTCCAGCCGAACGTCGCGATCCGCCGGTTCACCGCCTCCGGGCCGTACGAGCCTTTTGGTGCCCCAGGCATCAAAACGGCACTGTTCGTCGGCCGGCTGATCCCGTGGAAGGGCGTCCTGCTCGCGGTCAGTGCACTGGCCCGTCCCGAAGCGTCGAACTGGGAGCTCCGCATCATCGGCGACGGCCCCGACTGGCGCCGCGCCGAACGCCTGGCCGACGAACTCGGGGTCCGGGACCGGGTCGAGTTCACCGGTCAGCTCCCACGCGAAGACGTCCTCGCCGCGATGTTCCGCGCCGACGCCCTGCTCGCGCCCGCCCTCCGTGAGGCCGCCGGCTGGGCAGTCACCGAAGCCCTCGCCTCAGGCTGCCCCGTGGTCTGCGTAGACCGCGGCGGCCCCGCCGTCATCGTCGGCCCCGACGAAGGCGTCTCCGTCCCCTGGCGCGGCGACGTAGTAGGCGAACTGGCCAAAGGCCTGGCGTCCCTCCGGGGCCGCATCACCCCGGTCGACCGCTGGGGCCCCGACCGCCTCCCCGACATCCTCGCCGCCTGGTACGCCCCCGCCCGCGTCTCCCACTAACCCCGCCGCCACCGCCGGCCCCGCCCGCCCGCGCCCGCCCCACCGCCGGCCCCACCCGCGCCGCCCCCGCCCGCGCCGCCGCCCCCGCGCGCGCCGCCGCCGGCCCCGCGCCGCCACTAACCCCGCCCGCGCCCCCGCTCGCAACACGAGGGGATAACCCGTCCTCTTGTGGGTTCTCCGTTGGTGTGCGAGCAGAGAACCCACAAGACGCGGGGGTATCCCCTCGAATGGGTTGTCCACAGATGTGGGATTGAGGGCGCCGGGGCGGGGTCGGCCGATGGATGCTTGGTGGGTGAATGCACGCCTCGAACTGATTGCGGGCAACCAGGCCGGCGTGTTCAGCCGGCGCCAGGCCCTGGCCAGCGGCTTCAGCGCCGACCAGATCGTCCGCCACCTGAGAGACGGCCGCTGGAAGACGATCCGGCGCGGCCAGTACGCCGAGAACGTCGACCTCGCGGCGATGGAACCGTGGGACCGAGTCCGGTGGGACCATCGCCAGCAGGTCCACGCCGTGATGAACTCGCTGCGGTCCGGGTCCATTGCCGTCAGCCACCAATCGGCGCTGATGCTTCACGGCCTGCCGATCTGGGGACTCGAGCTCAGCCGGGTGCATGTCACCCGGTTGGACGGCGGGTCTGGTGGCATCGTCGTCGGGGTCCAGCATCACCTCGGCAAACTGACCGAGGATGAACTGGCAGTGGTTGACGGACGATTGGTGACGAGCGTTCCCCGAGCTGTTGTCGAATCCGCCTGTACGGCGTCTTCGTTCGAGGTGGCGGTAGTGAGTGCTGACGCGGCCCTCCGCGAGTACCGACTGAGCGATGAGGCCCTGGCTCGTCAGTTGGAGCAGGCGCAGTTCTGGCCCGGGAGTACGACGGCCCGGGCGGCGGTGCGCTTCGGGAGCAGGTTGTCCGAGTCCGTCGGCGAGTCTCGTCTGCGGGTGCTACTGCACGACCACGGACTGCCCGAGCCCGTGCCGCAGGTGGAGTTCCACGATCGCGACGGCTTTGTCGGGCGGGTCGATTTCCACTTCCCGGCGTACGACGTTGTGTTGGAGTTCGACGGGACCTCGCAGCGACGATCCGCCAAGCGTTGGCCCGCGCGAATCAGGCTGCCTGACCCACAACCGTCCGTACGCCGAGAAACGGTCGCTCGCCGATCAAGTTCGAGGGGATATCTCCTCGACACGTGGGTTCTCCGTCCGTGTACCAGCAGAGAACCCACAACGAGACGGGATATCCCCTCGCGTCGGGCGGTCAGTCGCGGGCGGTCTTGCCTGGGAGGGCGAGCATGCGGTCCAGGGCGATCTTGGCGTACTTCTCGGTGTCGGCGTCGACCTTGATCGGGTTGACCACGTGGCCGGCGACCAGGTTCTCGAGGGTCCAGACGAAGTGGGGGAGGTCGATGCGGTTCATCGTCGCGCAGTAGCAGACCGTCTTGTCGAGGAAGACGATGTTCTTGTCGGTGTGCTGCTTGGCCAGCCGCTGGACCAGGTTCAGTTCGGTGCCGACGGCCCACGACGTACCGGGCTCGGCCTTCGCCAATGTGTCGATGATGTATTCGGTCGAGCCGACCAGGTCCGCCTTGGTGACGACCTCGTGCTGGCACTCGGGGTGCACGATCACGTTCACGCCAGGAACCCGCGCCCGTACGTCGTCAACCGATGCGGCCGTGAAGCGGCCGTGCACCGAGCAGTGTCCGCGCCACAGGATCATCTTGGCCGCCGCCAACTGCTCGCGGGTCAGGCCGCCGCCCGGCTTGTGCGGGTCGTACACCACGCACTCGTCGAGCGAGATGCCCATCTTCAGTACGGCGGTGTTGCGGCCGAGGTGCTGGTCCGGCAGGAAGAGCACCTTCTCGCCCTGCTCGAACGCCCACTCGAGCGCGGTGTCGGCGTTGCTCGACGTACAGACCGCGCCGCCGTGGCGGCCGCAGAACGCCTTGATGTCGGCGCTGGAGTTCATGTAGGTGACGGGCACGGTCACGTCCGCGATACCGGCGTCGGCGAGGGCGTCCCAGGCCGCCTCGACCTGCTGGATCCGGGCCATGTCCGCCATCGAGCAGCCGGCCGCGAGGTCCGGCAGGATCACGGTCTGCGAGTCGTTGGTGAGGATGTCGGCGGACTCGGCCATGAAGTGCACACCGCAGAACACGATGTACGGCGCGTCCGGCCGGTTGGCCGCGTCCCGGGCGAGCTTGAACGAGTCACCGGTGACATCCGCGAACTGGATCACCTCGTCGCGCTGGTAGTGGTGCCCGAGCACGAACACCTGGTCACCCAGTGCTGCCTTCGCCTTCAGCGCCCGCTCGACCAGATCCGGGTCGGAGGCGGGCGGCAGCGCGCCCGGGCACTCGACTCCACGCTCGGAGTGCGGGTCGGTGCTCTGGCCGAGGAACAGCAACGGGAGGGACTTGGAGCCCTCTGCGATCGTCGTCACGTCAACATCGTGCCACGCCGCAGGCCCGCCGCCGCGTGGTAAGCGTCACTGCCCAGACTGTGAAATCGGTACTCTCCGAGTGTGAAGCTCGCCGGACTGCTCCTCGCCGCCGGCGCCGGGCGTCGCTTCGGCAGCCCCAAGGCGCTCGTTCGCGACCCGTCCGGCGTCTCCTGGGTGGTCCGCACCGCCCGGGTACTCACCGCGTCCGGGTGCTCGCCGGTGCTCGTCGTCGTTGGTGCCTCCGCGGACGAGGTCCGAGCCGAACTGACCGGGGAGCCGGTCGAGGTGATCGAGGCAACCAACTGGGACGAAGGCATGGGCGCCTCGCTCCGAGCCGGCCTGATGGTGGTGCACGACGCGGAGGCGGTGGTCGTCGTACCCGTTGACGTGCCCGGTCTCACGGTCGAGGCGGTCCGACGGGTCGCGGCAGACCGATCGGGTCTGGCCCGAGCCGTGTACGGCGGACAGCCCGGGCACCCGGTGTTGTTGGGACGTGAGCACTGGACCGGAGTGCTCGCATCGGCGCACGGGGACGAAGGAGCACGCCCGTACCTCAAGCAACATCAGGCGATCGAGATCGAGTGTGGTGACCTCGCCGACGGGTCGGATGTGGACACCGTCGACCAGCTACCGGACGGCCATCGGGGTCGCTGAGGGTTGGCAAGCACGGTGGGTGGGGTGATGCTGGGCAGATGAGCGACGTCAGTTCGGCAGCCGAGCTGGCCGAGCGATTGCGGGAGACGGGGTACCTGGCCGGCGACGGCCTGGCCACGGTCGGCTATCTCGCGCTCGCGTTGCACCGCCCACTCCTGCTCGAAGGAGAGCCAGGTACAGGCAAGACCTCGCTCGCCGCCGCCGTTGCGGAAGCGCTCGACGTACCGCTGATCCGGCTCCAGTGCTACGAGGGCATCGACGCGTCCCAGGCCCTTTACGACTGGGACTTCCCGCGGCAGATCCTGCACCTGCGCACCGTGGAGGCAACCAGTTCGGACGCGGCCGTCGAAGAGGTGGAGAAGAGCCTGTTCGACGAGCGGTTCCTGCTCGCTCGCCCGGTACTGCGGGCGCTCCGGGAGAGTCCCGCCGTACTGCTGGTGGACGAGATCGACCGTGCCGACGACGAGTTCGAGGCGTTCCTGCTCGAGGTGCTCTCGACCTACGAGGTGACGATCCCCGAGCTCGGCACGATCACCGCCGACGTGCCGCCGATCGTCGTGCTCACCTCCAACCGCACCCGCGAGATCCACGACGCGCTGAAACGTCGTTGCCTCTACCACTGGATCGATCATCCCGGGCTGGCCCGCGAGGTCGAGATCGTCCGGACCCGGTTGCCCGACGTCTCGGCGCGGCTGGCCGAACAGGTCGCGCGGTCGGTCCAACGGATCCGCGAGCTCGATCTGCTCAAGCCGCCAGGAGTCGCCGAGACGCTCGACTGGGCGCGTGCACTCGACGCGCTCGGGACCGACGTCCTCGACGTCGAGACCGCGGCGGCCACGCTCGGCGCGGTGCTCAAGTACCGCGAGGACACCGACCGCGTCCGCGAATCATTAGACCGGCTCCTGGCCAGCTGATGACGGCGGCAGACCTGGCGTTGGCCGGATTCGCGTCAGCACTCCGGTCCGCAGGTCTGCCGGTCACCGCCGACCGCGTCCACCTGTTCCTCCGGGCGGTCGCCACCCTCGACGCAGGCGCCACCGCCGACGTGTACTGGGCCGGCCGGGCAGCACTCTGCGGCGGACCCGACGACACCGCCCGGTACGACGAGGTGTTCGCCGCCTGGTTCTCCGGACAACGATCCCGCGGCGTTGTCCGCCGTACTCCGCAAGCCTCGGTCCAGGCCGCACTCGACGCCGACGACGCCGGCGCGGGGGAGGATAGCGCTCGGTCCGTCAACGTCTCCGCGAGTACGACCGAAGTCCTCCGGCACCGTGATGTCGCCGACCTCTCGGCACGCGACCGGGCCGAGTTGGCCCGCATGTTCGCCACGCTGCGGCCGCGGATCCCGGTACGGCGGGCCGTCCGCCGGCGTCCGTCCCATCGCGGCGACATCGATCCGCGCCGGACGCTCCGGGCCCAGCTGCGCCAGGTCGGCGAGCCGGCCCGCGTGCAGTACCGCCGCCGCGGTGCCCGCCCGCGCCGGGTCGTCGTCCTGATCGACGTCTCCGGCTCGATGCGCCCGTACGCCGACAGCTTGCTCCGGCTCGCGCACACGATGGTCCAGCAGGCTCCGCGCTCGGTGGAGGTGTTCACGATGGGCACCCGGCTGACCCGGGTGACCCCGGCGCTACGTCGCCGCGACGCGGACTACGCACTGCGCGCCGCGGGGGACGTCGTACCCGATTGGTCGGGTGGGACGCGGCTCGGTGAGGTTCTGAAGGTCTTCCTGGATCGGTGGGGTCAGCGGGGGATGGCGCGTCGCGCCGTCGTGGTGGTGTGCAGTGACGGATGGGAGCGCGGCGACGCCACGTTGCTCGGTGCGCAGTCGCGGCGGCTGGCCGGGCTGGCGCATCGCGTGATCTGGCTGAACCCGCATCGGGGCAAGCCCGGCTACCTGCCCGTGCAGTCCGGGATCGTTGCCGCTCTTCCGGCGGTCGACGATCTCGTCGCCGGGCACAGCCTGGCCAGCTTCGCGGACCTTCTGGAGGTGGTCGCCGATGCGTGAGGTGCTCGAGCGGTTGATGTCCTGGTGGGACGCGGGTGAGTCGGTTGCCGTCGGCACCGTGGTGGCGACCTTCGACTCGGCACCGCGGCCGCCAGGTGCGGTCATGCTGGTCGGTCCCGGTCTCGAAGCCGTCGGCAGCGTGTCGGGCGGCTGCGTCGAGGGCGCGGTGTACCAGCTCGGTGAGGAGATCCTCGCGTCCGGCGAACCGGTCCTGCAGCGGTACGGCGTCAGCGACGAGTCGGCCTTCGCCGTCGGGCTCACCTGTGGCGGGATCATCGACATCTTCGTCGAGCGGATCGACCGGACGTCGTACCCGGAGCTCGGTGAAGTGGCCGCCGACATCGCCGCCGGCCGTCCGGTCGCGGTGGCAACCGTCGTCGCGCATCCGGATGCGGCCCGGATCGGCCGCCGGCTGGTGGTCCGGCCGGAAGGCGTTGCGACGACGGGGAGTCTCGGGTCGGAGCGGGCCGACGATGCCGTCATCGACGACGCACGCGGGTTGCTGGCGAACGGTCGGACGGAGACGTTGGAGTACGGGCCGGACGGGCAGCGGCGGGGTGAGGGCATGCGGGTGTTCGTGTCGTCGTACGCACCGGTGCCGCGGATCCTGGTGTTCGGTGCGATCGACTTCGCGGCGGCGGTCGCGCGGCTCGGATCCTTCCTCGGATATCGCGTCACGGTGTGCGACGCGCGCGCCGTCTTCGCCACCGCGTCGCGCTTCCCGTCCGCGGACGAGGTGATCGTCGACTGGCCGCACCGCTACCTCGCGGCCGAGGTCGCGGCGGGCCGGATCGACGGCCGGACGGTGATCTGTGTGCTGACCCACGACCCGAAGTTCGACGTACCGCTGCTGGAGGTCGCCCTTCGCCTGCCCGAGGTCGCGTACGTCGGTGCGATGGGATCTCGGCGTACCCACGACGAGCGGCGTAAACGGCTGCGCGAAGCCGGCCTCACCGACGCCGAGCTGGCACGGCTGGCCAGCCCGATCGGACTGGACCTTGGTGCGCGGACGCCGGAGGAGACGGCGGTCAGCATCGCCGCCGAGTTCATCGCCCAGCGCTGGGGAGGGGCCGGTGATCGGCTGTCGGAACGGGCAGGACCTATTCACCACTGATCCGATCTCTTGTGGGCAACATCACACGGGCGCAGGATCGGGGTACGGCGGTTACTGACATCTGGAGGCGGGGCATGACCCGAATCACGGTCAAGGTCGACGGAAGCAGCTTCACCGACGAGGTGGAGCCGCGCACGCTGCTCGTGCATTACCTGCGCGAGCAACTGGGGAAGACGGGCACCGTGGTCGGTTGTGACACCGGCAACTGCGGCGCCTGCACGGTCCACCTGGACGGGCGGAGCGTCAAGTCCTGTTCACTGTTCGCGGTCCAGGCCGACGGTCACGAGGTCACCACGATCGAGGGCCTCGCGACCAACGGGCAACTGCATCCGATGCAGCAGGCCTTCCACGAGAACCACGCACTGCAGTGCGGATACTGCACACCCGGCATGATCATGCAATCCATCGATCTGATTGCCGACAATCCGAATCCGTCCGAGGACGAGGTCCGGCTCGGGCTCGAAGGCAACCTCTGCCGCTGCACCGGGTACCAGAACATCGTCAAGGCCGTTCAGGCCGCGGCCGCCGCGGGGGGAACGCAATGACGACCACCGAGGACCGGCCGACCACCGAGATCGGTGCCCCGCGCCGCCGCAAGGAAGACGCCAGGCTGATCACCGGCCGCACCAGATGGACCGACAACATCGTCCTGCCCGGCATGCTGCACATCGCCATGGTCCGCAGCCCGTTCGCGCACGCTCGGATCACCGCGATCGACACCGAGGCGGCCCGGGCCGCCAACGGCGTGGTCGCCGTACTGACCGGAGCGGATATCGCGGACGAGCAGGGCGCGCTGCCGAACGCCTGGGCGGTGGTCCCGGACCAGAAGGCGCCGGTACACCCGTCGATGGCCGTCGACCACGTCGCGTTCGCCGGCGAGATCGTTGCCATGGTGGTGGCCCGGAACGCGGCCGAGGCGAACGACGCGGCCGAACTGGTCGACGTGGACTACGAAGAACTCACTCCTGCGCTCGACCTCAGGTCGTCGGCCGCGGACGAGGTGATCGCGCACCCCGACCTCGGCACCAACGTGTCGGCGGTCTGGTCCTACGACTCCGCCGAGGCCGGCACCGGTGGTGACGTGGAGGCGGCGATCGCGGCCGCGCGCGACGGCGGGATCGTGATCGAGAAGGAGATCCGCCAGCAGCGGCTGATCCCGGCGTTCATGGAGCCGCGCTCGATCGTCGTCGACCCGACCACCGAGCAGTTGACGGTCTGGTCGTCGACCCAGGTGCCGCACTTCGTAAAGATCTTCATCGCGCTCGTGCTGGGCATCCCGGAGCACAAGATCCGCGTGATCGCACCGGATGTCGGTGGTGGTTTCGGCGGCAAGCTCCAGTTCACGCCGGAAGAGGTCCTCACCGTCATCGCGGCCCGTCGTACCGGGAAGCCCTGCAAATACAACGAAACCAGGTCCGAATCGCTGATGGCCGCGCACCACGGCCGCGACCAGTGGCAGCAGCTCACGCTGGCCGCGAACGCCGACGGCACGGTGACCGGGCTCAAGGTCGAGCTGATCGCCGACATGGGTGCCTACCTCGGCCTGGTCACGTCGGCGATCCCGTTGCTGGGCGCCTTCATGTACAACGGCATCTACAAGTTCCCGTCGTACCACCTCGGCATCACCAACGTCTTCACCAACAAGACCTGGACCGACGCGTACCGCGGCGCCGGCCGGCCGGAGGCGACGTTCGCGATCGAGCGGCTGATGGACGAGCTCGCGGTCCGGGTCGGCACCGACCCGCTGGAGATCCGCGAACGGAACTGGATCAAGCACGAGGAGTTCCCGTTCTCGACGGTGGCCGGACTGCGCTACGACTCCGGCAACTACGAGGCCGCGACCGCCAAGGCCAAGGAGATGTTCGGGTACGACGAACTCCGTGCCGAGCAGGCGAAGCGGCGGGAGTCCGGCGACCCGGTGCAGCTCGGGATCGGGATCTCGACGTACACCGAGATGTGTGGTCTGGCGCCGTCGCGCTGGCTCGGCTCGATGGGGTATGTCGGCGGTGGCTGGGAGCACGCAGCGGTACGGATGCTGCCGACCGGGAAGGTCGAGGTCATCACCGGCACGAGTCCACACGGCCAAGGCCATGAGACGGCGTGGAGTCAGCTGGTCGCGGACCGGCTGGGGGTCGCCTTCGAGGATGTCGAAGTCCTGCACGGTGATACGCAGGTCGCCCCGCGCGGACTCGACACGTACGGATCGCGGTCGCTGTCGGTCGGCGGGATGGCGGTCCTGGCCGCGGCGGACAAGGTGATCGAGAAGGCCAAGTCGATTGCGGCCCAGTTGCTGGAGGCAAACGTCGACGACCTCGAGTTCTCGGCCGGCCGGTACGGCGTCCGCGGTACCGATGCCGGGATGACGATGGCCGAGCTCGCGTTCGCGGTCTTCCAGGGGCACAAGCTCGACGGTTCGGCGGAAGGTTGCCTGGATGCCGACGCGACGCTCGACCCGGACGACTTCTCGTTCCCGCACGGGACCCACCTGTGTGCGGTCGAGGTCGATACCGAGACCGGCGCGGTCGACATCCGGTCGTACGTGAGCGTCGATGACGTCGGCGTGGTCGTCAATCCACTGATCGTCGAGGGCCAGGTGCACGGCGGTCTGGCGCAGGGGATCGCGCAGGCGCTGTTCGAAGAGGCCGTGCACGATGAGTCCGGCACGCTGGTCACCGGGTCGTTCGACCAATATTTGTTGCCGGGGGCACCCGATCTGCCGAAGTTCGAGACGGCTCGCACGGAGACTCCGGCGACGACGAACCAGTTGGGTGTGAAGGGCGTCGGGGAGGCGGGCACGATCGCGTCGACACCGGCGGTCGTCAATGCCGTCGTCGACGCGGTCCGGCACCTGGGCGTGACGGACGTGCCGATGCCGTGTACGCCGTACCGCGTGTGGAAGGCCATCCAGGAAGGAGGACGGTCATGATCCCGGCGGCGTTCGAGTACTTCAGTCCGGCATCGGTGGACGAGGCGGTCGCCCTGTTGGGTGAGCACTCCGACGCGAAGGTGCTGGCCGGTGGACAGAGCCTGACACCGGCGTTGCGGTTGCGGCTCGCCGCGCCGGACACGATCGTCGATCTCGGCAAGATCGAGGAGTTGCGAGGCGTCCGGGACGATGGGGACGCGCTGGTGATCGGCGCGATGACAGCGCACAGCACGGTGCAGTTCGATCCGCTCGTCGGCGAGCATGCCCGGTTGATCTCGTTGGCGACGGCAACGGTCGGGGATCCGCAGATCCGGCACCGGGGCACCTTCGGTGGGTCGCTCGCCCACGCCGATCCGGCCGCTGATCTTCCCGCCGTCGCGGTCGCGCTGGACGCGTCGTTCGTGATCGCCGGGCCGGAGGGTCGCCGGACCGTGGCCGCGCCGGACTTCTTCCAGGGCGTCTTCAGTACGGCGCTCGGCGACGACGAACTGCTGGTCGAGATCCGGGTGCCGAAGTACACCGGGTGGGGCGCGCACTACGAGAAGTTCAACCGGGTCGCGCAGGCGTGGTCGATCGTATCCGTAGCGGCCGCTGTCCGGATGGATGGCGGCTCGATCGCGGAAGCGCGGGTTGCCCTGGGCAACATGGGTTCGACACCGGTCCGGGCGACCGCGGTCGAGGCGGCGCTGGTCGGCGGGCCGGCCACCGCCGACGCAGTGCGCGAAGCTGCGGCCCGGGCGGCGGACGGTACGTCGCCGGGGACCGACCTCAACGGTGATGCCGACTATCGCCGGCATCTGGCGACGGTGCTGACCCGGCGTGCGGTTCTGGCCGCGGCAGGTACCGGATGAGGCTGGAGCACAGCTTCGTCGTACCAGCTCCGGTCGAGCAGGTGTGGGCCGCGTTCAACGACCTCGAACGGGTGGTGCCGTGTTTTCCCGGTGCCACCCTGACGGGGTACGACGGTGATGCGTTCACCGGCTCGGTAAAGGTCAAGCTCGGGCCGGTGTCGTTGCAGTACTCCGGCACCGGCAGCTTCCTCGAACGCGATCCGGACGGTCATCACGCGCTGATCGAGGCCAAGGGCAAGGACCGCCGCGGCAACGGTACGGCGACGGCGCGCGTCACTGCCCGACTCACGGCGTCCGGTCCGGACTCGACCGACGTCACAGTGGACACCGACCTCACGATCACCGGCCGCCCGGCCCAGTTCGGCCGGGGCCTCATCCAAGACGTCTCCAACCAACTACTCGACAAGTTCACCACCTGCCTAACCACCAAACTCGAACCCCCCACCAAACCAGCTGAACCAGCTGAACGAGCTGAACCAGCTGAGCCGGCCGTCTCGCCTGAGCAGCCGGCGGCGCCGGAGCAGCCGGCCGGGCCGGAGCAATCGGGCGCACCGGACCAGTCGGCCGCACCGGAGAAACCGGCGTCACCGCAGGGACCGGCCTCGCCCGGCCCACCGGCCGGCTCGGCGCAGCCGGCTGCGGGCGCCGCCTCCCCGAGGGCGGCGGCTGATGCACCGCCGGCCGCTGCGGCGGAGCTCGATCTCGGCAGCACGTTGTTGCCGGTGCTTGCCCGGCGGGTGGCGCCGTACCTCATCGGTGCCGCGGTGGCACTGCTCCTGCGTCGTCTGTTCAGCCGCAGCTAGTCGCCCATCGGGATACCGCTGGCCGGCCATTCGACCAGCTCGAAGCGGTAGCCGTCGGGATCCACGAGCCACGAGGTCTTCGGACCGTCGTCGCCGTGGATCTCCGGCGGCTCGGGCTCCAGACCGGCCTCCGTCAAGCGTTCGACGGTAGTCAGGAGCGACTCGACCTCGATCGCGAAGTGCTGGAAGCCGCCGACCTCGACCGGACCGTCGGCCGGCCGATGCACCAGTTCGAGCGATACGTGCGGTTCGTCCGGGAACTTCAGCCAGACCAGGCTGGACCCGTCGTCGAACGGCACCGTGCCAAGTTCGACGTACCCCACCGCCCGGTAGAAGCCCAGCGAACGCTCGAGGTCGCTCACCCGGAGCGCGAACAGGATCGTCTTCATGTCGACGATCCAACTGTTGACTCGCGGACACGTCAACGCGAACCGTACGAGAGGATGTGCCCATGCGAGTGCTGATTGCGCCAGACAAGTTCGCGGGCACGTTGACGGCCGTCGAGGCGGCCGCGGCGATCGAGGAGGGCTGGCGGCGACGGGATCCGGACGCGGAGGTGCTGGTCGCGCCGATGGCCGACGGCGGCCCCGGCTTCATCGACGTACTGTCCGCAGTCGTCGACGGCACCCTGCTCTCGGTCACCGTCCGCGGCCCGCTCGGCGACGAGACCCCGGCGACGGTCCTGCTGGCGGGCGAAACGGCGTACGTCGAGACCGCGCAGGCGTGCGGGTTGCACCTGGTGGAACCGAAGGAGCGCCGGCCCGAGGACGCGACGACGTACGGCGTGGGTCAGCTGATCGCGGCCGCGGTGGATGCGGGTGCGAAGCGGATCATTCTCGGCCTCGGCGGATCGGGTACGAACGATGCGGGCGCCGGACTGCTGGCCGCGCTCGGAGCGACCGCGACCGGTGGGCAGCTGGATGCCGGCGCGACCGGGCTCGCGGAGCTGACCGGTGTGGATCTGACGCCGGCGCAGGAGCGGATGGCCGGGATCGAGTTCGTCGCGGCGAGTGACGTGGAGAACCCGATGCTCGGGCTGCGCGGTGCGACCAGCGTGTTCGGCAAGCAGAAGGGGATCGAGGACGACCGCAAGCCTGTCGTCGACGGGTGGCTGACGCACTTCGCCGAGCTGGCCGACCGGAAGACCGCGGACAAGAAGGGCGCGGGCGCGGCAGGTGGTCTCGGTTACGCGCTGTTGCTGCTCGGTGCCGAGCGGGTGTCCGGGATCGACCTCGTCGCCGAGCTGACCGACCTGAAGGAGAAGGCGTCCCGGGTCGATCTCGTGCTCAGCGGCGAGGGTGCGTTCGACTTCCAGTCCCGCGACGGCAAGGTGATCGCGGGCGTCGCGAAGGTCGCGAACGACGCGATGCGGCCGTGCGTCGTACTGGCCGGGAAGGTCCAGATCGGGTCCCGGGAGATGCGGACGATGGGCGTGGAATCGGCGTACTCGCTGGTCGACCTGGTGGGGGAGGAGCGCGCCTTCGCCGACCCGCATGGGTCGCTGGCCGCGGTCGCGGAGCGTGTCGCCCGGACCTGGGCGCGCTGAACAGGACTGAGACGGGCCCGAGACGGGTAGTTGATCCTGGAAATTGGTGTGCGACCATGGGAATGGTTCTGGATCAGCACGTGTTGGTTCGAACTGACAGCGGACTTTCCGCGCGTAGGTGCACGCCCACCGCAGCTACGCGCTCAAGAGATGACTGGAGTCAGGAATGACTGAAGCGCAGACCGAGCAGGCCGTCGCCACGGGTGTTCTCCTCAGCGACGGGGCCGCCGCCAAGGTGAAGGCGCTGCTCGAGCAGGAAGGCCGCGAGGACCTCGCGCTGCGGGTTGCCGTGCAGCCGGGCGGTTGCTCCGGCCTGCGGTACCAGCTGTTCTTCGACGAGCGTCAGCTCGACGGCGACGTGGTCGCCGACTTCGGTGGTGTGAGTGTCGTCACCGACCGGATGAGCGCGCCGTACCTCAAGGGTGCGTCGATCGACTTCGTGGACACGATCGAGAAGCAGGGCTTCACGATCGACAACCCGAACGCGACCGGCTCCTGCGCCTGCGGCGACTCGTTCAACTGAGTCCGGCCCGGTAGTACTCCGAAGCCCTCGGCACCAGGTGGTGCCGAGGGCTTCGTCATGCCCGGATCCGGGCATGAGGGGCGTCAATGCGCTTGTGCCAGTGCGCTTGGGTCAGTGTGCTTGGGCTCCTTCGCGGGCCTGCTTGGGCAGGAACCAGGTGACCGCGAGGCTGATCACGAACATCCCGATCGCGACCAGGACGGTCGTCTTGGTGGCGCCGAGGAACGCGTGCGCCGGCAGCAGCTGGAAGAAGATCGTGCCGATGACCGCGACCCCGATCGCGCCGCCGAACTGCTGCATCGCGGTCAGTACGCCGGACGCCGAGCCGGCGGCCTTGTCATCGATCGACGCCAGGATGATGTCGAACAGCGGGGCGAAGACCAGTCCGGCGCCGATTCCGGTGCCGAGCGTCGCCGGGACCAGGTTCCAGATCGTGGTGGCATTGCCGTACGTGTGCAGGGTGAACCAGACCGCGGCCATCGCCAGCGTCATCACCGCGACGCCCAGCTGTAGTGCCTTCCGGCCGAGCTTCGGCGCGAGCAGACCACCGGACAGCGGTGCGCCGATCGCGATGCCGAGTGAGAACGGCACCATCGCGAGGCCGGCCTTCAGCGGGCTGTAGTGCAGACCGAGCTGGGTGAACAGGTTGAAGACCAGCATGAAACCGGACATCGCCAGGAAGAAGGTGGTGATCACTGCGAGACCCGCGACGTACCCGCGGCTGCGGAACAGGGACGGGTCGATGACCGGATTGCCGGAGCGGCGCTCGCGCCAACCGAACAGGGCGAACGTGGGGATCGACGCGATCATCATCAGGATGGTCCACACCGGCCAGTCGAGCTCGCGGCCCTGGACCAGCGGGTAGATCAGCAGACCGGAGGCCAGGCTGACCAGGATCACGCCTGGCGCGTCGAGCCGGGATGCTCCGGGGGTCTTCACCTCAGGCATGAACCGGAGTGCGCCGATCAGGGCTGCGATGCCGATCGGGACATTGATGAAGAAAATCATCCGCCAGCCGGCGTCGAACCAGTTCGCATCGATCAGTACGCCGGCCAGGATCGGGCCGGCCACGGCCGACAGGCCCATCACCGGGCCGAACATCGCGAACGCCTTGCCGATCTCCTCGGCCGGGAAGACCGCCTTCAGGATCGCGAACCCCTGCGGGATCATCACCGCGCCGAGCAGACCCTGCGCGACCCGGCTGCCGATCAGCAGTTCGGGGCTTGTCGACAATCCGCAGATCGCGGAGGCGAGGGTGAAGCCGACCGCGCCGATCAGGAACAGTCGGCGGCGGCCGACCAGGTCTCCGAGCCGGCCGAAGCTGATCAGGCCGATCGCGAACGCGAGGGTGTAGCCGGCCAGCATCCACTGCATCGCGGACTCCGACCCGCCGAGCTCGGCCCGGATCGAGGGGGCGGCGATGTTGACGATCGTCGCGTCGACAAGATCCATGATCTCGGCGATCAGCACGGTCGCGAGGACGATCCAGCGCCACCGGTACGGGGTCTTGGCTGGGGTTGCTGCTGCAGTGGTGCTCTCGGTGGAGGTGGTGGTGCTCATCGGAACTCCTCGATGACGGGCTTGGCGCTGGGTGGCGTGGGTGCTGAACGATTTGCGGCTGTTGCGTGCGGCTTGTTGCTTGGCGAACGATGTTCGTTGACGAACACTGTTCTACGTGCGAACAGTGTTCCTGTCAAGTACGGTGTTCGCTACAGTGGTGGGCATGACCCCGTCGCCGTGGCAGCCGATCAGTCCCGCGAAACCCGTGCGTACGCCGAAGGAACCGCTCACCCGGGAGCGGATCGTCGACTCGGCGATGCGGCTGATGGTCGACCACGGGTACGACGCGGTCTCGATGCGGAAGATCGCCCAGGACCTCGGCACCGGTCCGGCCTCGCTGTACGCGCACGTCGCGAACAAGAAGGAGCTCGACCAGCTCCTCGTCGATCGCGCAGCGGAGCAGATGAACATCCCGGGGCACGCCGATCCGGACCGCTGGCAGGAGCAACTGAAGGACGCCATGCGCGAGATGCTGCGCGTGATGCGGGCCAATCCAGGTGTCGCGCGGGCGGCGATCGGCAACGTGCCGCTGGGGGAGCGGGCGCTGCTCAGCACCGAGTGGATCCTTACCCTGCTCAAGGCCGGCAACCTGCCGGATCAGGCGGCCGCGTGGGCTGTCGACCTGATCCCGCTCTACGTCACCGCGATCGCGTTCGAGGAGAGTGTCCAGGGTGCGTCCGGCTGGAGTGAGGCGGACGTCGAGCGGTACGTCGGCGAACTCCGCACCTTCTTCAACTCACTGCCTGCGGACCGCTTCCCCATCACGGTCGCCCTGGCCCCCGCCCTGACCTCCGGCGCCACCGGCGACGAACGCTTCGAGTTCGGCATAGCCGTAATAACCGCCGGCCTAGCCTCCCTCGCCAAGAAGTAGCTAGCCCAGCCGCCGCGCGCCCCACCCTCGACCCCACGCCCCACCGCCGACCCCACGACCTCGCGTCCCACCGTCGACCGCGCGTCCCACCGCGGCCTCGCGTCCCACGGCCGACGCGTCTCGTCCCGCCGCGGACCTCGAGTCCCAGCGGGAACCTCAGGTCCCGTCGGGCGAAGTAAGCAACTCACTGGGAAGTTGCACTGACCGTCAGTCAGCGCTTGCTGTTCACGAATGCACATGGTTAACCTTCGGATTGTCAACAAAAGTACGATCCGACAGTTCGGCGTGTGCTCAGTGCACAGTTTGGGCACGGTGGGGACGCCGTCAGCCGACAGGAGGTACCCCCGTGGACGCCGAGACCAGGCCATCAATCGACACCGAGCCGCCCCCAGGTGTGCTGAAGAAGGCGATCGCCGCGTCCGCGATCGGCAACGCGACCGAGTGGTTCGACTACGGCATCTACGCGTACGGCGTGACCTACATCTCGGCCGCGATCTTCCCGGGCGACACCGAGAGCGCGACTCTGCTCGCCCTGATGACGTTCGCCGTCTCGTTCCTGGTCCGCCCGCTCGGCGGTCTGGTCTGGGGTCCGCTCGGCGACCGGCTCGGCCGCAAGCACGTACTGGCGATCACGATCCTGATGATGTCCGGCGCGACCCTGTGCGCCGGCCTCGTGCCGTCGTACCACTCGATCGGGCTCTGGGCGCCGATCCTGCTGGTCCTGCTGCGGATGGTCCAGGGCTTCTCCACCGGTGGTGAGTACGGCGGTGCCGCGACCTTCATGGCTGAGTACGCGCCGAGCCGCAAGCGTGGGTTCCTGGGCAGCTTCCTGGAGTTCGGGACGCTGGCCGGGTTCTCCGCCGGTGCGCTGCTGATGCTGGGCTTCTCGCTCGTGCTCGGCGACGATCAGATGCACTCGTGGGGCTGGCGCCTGCCGTTCCTGGTCGCCGCGCCGCTCGGGCTGGTCGGTGTCTACCTGCGTTCGCGGCTCGAGGACACGCCGATCTTCCGCGAGCTCGAGGCGAAGGGGCAGAAGGAGGAGCAGACGGCGACACAGTTCAAGGACCTGCTCGCCGGTTACTGGCGGCCGATCCTGCGGCTCGGCGGCATGGTCGTCGCGCTGAACGTCGTCAACTACACCCTGCTCACGTACATGCCGACGTACCTCGAGAGCGA
Organism: Kribbella sp. NPDC051952; assembly: GCF_040680855.1. NCBI lineage: Bacteria > Bacillati > Actinomycetota > Actinomycetes > Propionibacteriales > Kribbellaceae > Kribbella > Kribbella sp. NPDC051952. The sequence goes on along the minus strand of NZ_JBFAXQ010000005.1, from coordinate 310,737 downwards.
GATCGGACTGAGCTCGGATCAGTCCCTGATCGTGCCAATCATCGGAATGTTGACAATGATGGTCTTCCTGCCGTTCGCCGGCCGGATCTCGGATCGCGTCGGCCGCAAGCCGTTGTGGTGGGTCTCGCTGGCCGGCCTGTTCGTCTTCGGTACGCCGATGTTCCTGCTGATGGGGACGAACATGCTCGGCGCGATCGTCGGCTTCGCCGTCCTCGGCCTGCTCTACGTACCGCAGCTGGCGACCATCTCGGCCACGTTCCCGGCGATGTTCCCGACCCACGTCCGGTACGCCGGATTCGCGATTGCCTACAACGTGTCGACGTCCCTGTTCGGCGGTACGGCGCCGGCCGTCAACGACTGGCTCACCGCCAAGACGGGCAACGCTCTCACGCCGGCGTACTACATGATGGCCGCCTGCATCATCGGCGCCATCGCGTTGATCAAGGTGCCCGAAACCACCCGCTGTCCCCTCAACGGCACCACCACCCCCGGCACTGAAGGCGCCCCACCCCCGGTAGCCCTGGAGCCGGCTGCCGCCAAGGCCTGATCCACTGGCTGATGGCTCGGGCTAGTTGATGGGTTCTTGGAGCTCGGTGACCCAGTCGGCCGGGTTGTCTGGGCAGTCGAGGTAGAGCTCGCGTGCGGGCTCGCTGGACCGATAACCGTTGTCATCGATCCAGCGAGCCAGCGCCTGCCACGCGGGCAGAACCTGCTCGATCGACCCGCGATGCACCAGAGTCGCAGCCCTCATAGCCGGCAGATCAATAACCTCAAGCCCATTAAGGTTGCCCCCAGCATCAACCGCCGCCGGAACCGTAGCCCACAACACAACCTCATCCTCGCCCGCCGGGGATCGTGCGGTTTGCGGGGAGCGTGCGTACAGGCAGGTTAGGTGTCCGGCTGGTCGGACTGTGGCGTCGGGGAGCCGACGTCCGAGCTCGGCGCAGAGAGGACGGATGACTGGGGTGATGTCCTCTGGGGTGAAACTGTCAGCCGTGGTGGTCAGCCCGACGAGGCGGACTGCTGGTAGTTCTTTGATCACCACGTCGACCGCGGGCCGCTCGCTCTCGATGCCTCGCAAACGGGACTCGACCTGGGCAAGTCGTGCATGGCTCTCCGCGACGGTCGTCTCGAGTTCGGCACGTCTGATTGTCAACAATGCGCGCAGCTCAGCCGGACTGATCTCGTCCACGATCATCGTCCGAACCTGCTCGAGCGAGAACCCCAGATCCTTCAGCGCCACAATCCGGTTGAGGTCCGCGAGCTGGCCCGCGGTGTAACTGCGATAGCCGGTCGCCCCATCGACGTACGCCGGTCGCAGCAGCCCGATGGCGTCGTAGTGCCGCAACATCCGCACCGACACCCGCCCATGCCGTGCAAACTCTCCTATTGCAAACAATCCGCACCTCCCGTCCGACTTGTAGTCAACCAGCCAAGAGCTCGGCGAAGGTGATAGCGGTGTCGTCCTCGTGCCACGGTCCGATCACCTGAGCACCGACGGGCAGTCCATCCGGCGTCTGTCCGATCGGCATGCTGAGCGCGGGATTCCCGGTCAGAGAGGCGTGCGAGATCCAGAACACCTGGGCGTCGTACCGCTGCTCGCCGTACGACGTCGTGATCGTCCGCTCCTCGAACGGCCGATCATCGTGCGGGAACGCCGCGGTGAAGCTGGTTGGACAGAGGAAGACGTCGACGTCCTCGAAGTACCGCTGCCACCTCATCCGCGCGGCCATCCGCCGACGCTCCTCCTCGATCACCTCGGCAAGGGTCGCCGACGACGGCGAGCCGCCCTGCAGTGCGAAGAACAACTCGACCTGCGCGCCGAACGCCTCGGCCTGATCGACCGGATCGACGCCATCTGGCCAGCCCTCGACGATCTTCGCGCCGCTCCGGGCCAGGCGGTCGATCGTGTCGGACAGTACGTCGCCGACCTCACTCGACACCGCTGCGGCCGGATGATCGGCAACGACCCCGACCCGGAAGTCCGCGAGCCGCTCCCGCCGCGACGGGCTGAGCGCCCATGAGTACGGCGCTTCTGGTCCGGCCGTCGCCCGTAGCGCGGTCCGCAGATCAGCTGCCGATCGTGCGAGTGGTCCGATTGTCGACACGTTCGGAAACTCGTTCGGCAGTTCCGGCGGGCCGGGTACCTGGAACCCGTCCATCGGCACCAGCCCGGTCGTCGGTTTGAGCCCGTACACACCGCAGTACGCAGCCGGCAGCCGAATCGACCCAGCCAGATCCGACCCGTACTCCAGGTAACTCAACCCCGCCGCCAACGCAGCCGCCCCGCCACCACTCGACCCACCCGGCGTGCGACTGAGATCCGCGGGATTGTTCGTCCGCCCATAGATCTCGTTCGACGTCTGCCCAAAGTCCGCCAGCATGTTGTGAACATTGCTCTTGCCAACAACAATCGCGCCCGCCCGACCAAGCCGCTCCACCACGCGCGCATCCCGCTCCGCGACATACGAGGCCCACTCCGGATTCCCCCAGGTAGTCCGCATCCCCGCAACGTTGAAACACTCCTTAACCGTCACAGGCACCCCAAACAACCCCCCAAACCCACCCCCGCCGGCCGAGCCCGCTCGAGACCCGTCCCCGCCTGCCGAGCCCGCCCTAACCCCGTCCCCGCCGGTCGCGCCCGCCCCAAACCGGTTCCCGCCGGTCGCGCCCGCACCCGTCGCCCCCGAGGCGCCCGCTCTTGTGCGCCTTGCGGTTGCGAGGGCGGCGTCGGCGGCGTCTGCTGCCTGGAGGGCATACTCCGCCCGGGTCTCGACCACCGCGTTCACCCGATCGTCGGCTGCGATCCGCGCGAGCAAGTCCTCAGTAACCTCGCGCGACGTCACCTGCCCGGCCCGAATCCGTCCCGCAATCTCCATCGCCGTTGTCATCATGCCGCCGGTCTACGACCTGACACAGTGTCAGAGTCAACGACCCCGACGACTTGCATGCATCACGCTGCAATCAATGCACCAGACGGCTGGCCTTCACCCACGTCGCAATCAACGCACCAGACGGCTGGCCTTCACCCACGTCCGTGGTGCACGAGATCGCGCGCAATCAACGCACCTGGCGGCCGTTGCAGAAGACCTTGCGGATGCGGTGCTCCAGGGACGCGCAATCCAGGTCGGTGCCCGCGAGGAGTACGAGATCGCCGCGCTTTCCAACCGCGATCTCGCCGCGGTCGTCATCCAGCCGCAGGAGCCGGGCAGCGTCGATAGTTGCCGCCCGCAACGCCCCGGCGTCGCCCAGTCCCGCAGCCGCGAGATGCTTGAGCTCCCACAGAACCTCGGTATGCGGGCGGACCGGATTGTCAGTCCCCATCGCGATCTGCACCCCGGCGTCGATCGCGATCCGCATCGACTCCCGATGAGCCTCGGCCGCCCCATCCGGCACACTCTCCGGATCCGATTGCGAGACCGATAACGTCGGCACGAGCCACGTCCCAGCCTCCGCCATTGCCCCAGCCGCGGCCTCGTCCAGATAAGTCCCATGCTCCACACTCGCCGCCCCAGCGCGCGCCGCGAGTTCGATCGCCCTGGCCCCGTGCGCGTGCACCATCACCCGCCGATCACCCCGCCGCCGAGCCTCGTCCACCAGCGCGCTCAACTCGTCGAACGTCAACTGCAGATCGTGTACGCCGGTCCCGATCGCCATCGACCCAGTCGCCGTGACCTTGATCCAATCGGCCCCGGCACGGACCATTCGCCGTACGACGGTTCGCGCCCCGTCCGCGCCGTTGAAGATCGGATCCGGCATCGAAGGATCGTCGAAGAAGTCGATCGGCCCGGTACGCGGTGACCACAGGTCGCCGATGGCTCCCGTCGTACCGACCTGCCGCAGGCTGACCAGCACCTCCGGCCCGTCGATCCAACCCTTCTCCACCGCCAGTCGCACGCCCGCATCCGCACCCCACGCATCCCGAACGGTCGTGACGCCAAGGCTCAACAACGTGCGCAAAACGGGTACGGCGGACAACGGCCGTACCGACCGCGGCAATCCAAACGGATCCCGCCGAGTCTCCGCCGTACACACGTGCGTGTGACAGTCGATCAACCCAGGCAGCAACAATCCACCCGAACAGTCGATCCCCCCGTCCCCATCCAACCCGGTCCCGATGTCAACAATCCGATCGTCGACCAGCACAACGTCCGCCGCCCGCACCTCACCAGACGAAACATCAAGCACCGAACCGGAATGCAGCAACAGTCGACGAGTCACCCCAGCATCCTCGCAACCCACGGGGTCCCGCCCCGAGGGTCACGACGTACCCGCATCGACCCGAGAGTCACGGCGTGCCGGCGACGACCCGAAGGTCAACGGCCTACCGGCGTCCGCCGAGCTGGTTGCCCAACGTTGAGGGCTCTGGGCTCATCAGCTGGTGATTGCGGTTACCGCGTCGGACCAGATGTCGGCTGCTTCGTCGATCTCCTCGGGGGTGACGACGAGGGCGGGGATGAAGCGGACTACCTGACTCCAGGCGCCGCAGGTCAACAGGAGGAGACCCCTCCTCGCCGCCTCCTGCTGTACCGCGGCCGCCGTCACCGGATCGGGCTTCCCATCCGCGTCCCGGAACTCGTTGCCGATCATCAATCCAAGCCCGCGTACGTCGGTGATCTGCTCATGCTTGTCCGCGACCAACTGCAGCGACTGCTTGAGCTGCGCACCACGCTCGGCCGAGTTCTGCACCAAGCCTTCGTCCTGGATCACGTCGAGCGTCGCCAGCGCAGCCGCGCACGCGACCGCGTTCGCGCCGTACGTTCCGCCCTGCGATCCCGGCCAGGCCTTCTCCATCAACGCCGACGACGCAGCGATTCCTGACAACGGGAAGCCCGACGCCAGGCCCTTCGCGGTGACGAGGATGTCCGGCTGCGACCCGAAGTGGTCCCCGCCCCAGAACTTCCCGGTCCGCCCGAACCCGGTCTGCACCTCGTCCACCACGAGCAGGATCCCGTGCTCGTCGGCACGTTCCCGCAGTCCGGCGAAGAACCGCTCGTTCGCCGGCACGTATCCACCCTCGCCCAGCACCGGCTCGACGAAGAACGCGGCCGTGTCAGCCGGCGTACTCAACGTCTGCAGCACATAGTCGAGCTGGCTCAACGCGAAGTCAGTCGCCTGCTCAACCGGCCAGCCGAAGTGCCCGGGATCCGGGAAGGGCGACACATGTACGCCGGCCATCAACGGGCTGAACCCGGACCGGAACTTCGTTCCGGACGTCGTCATCGACGCGGCGGCGATGGTCCGCCCGTGGAAACCGCCGTGGAACACGATCACGTTCGGGCGACCGGTCGCTTGGCGGCTGAGGCGGAGTGCGGCCTCGATCGCCTCGCTGCCGGAGTTTGCGAAGAACATCCGGTCGAGTTGCTGGGGGAGTACCTCGCCGAGTCGCTCGACCAGCGTCAGCAGCGGCCGGTGCATCACGGTCGTGTACTGCGCGTGGATGAGCTTGCCGACCTGCTCCTGCGCGGCGGCGACCACCCGGGGGTGGCAGTGGCCGGTCGAGGTGACACCGATCCCGGCGGTGAAGTCGAGGTAGCGGCGGTCGTCCTCGTCGTACAGCAGGACGCCCTCGCCGCGGGCGGCGACGACTCCGGTCGCTTGCTTGAGGACCTGCGAGAGCTCGGCCACGGACTTCCCTCCAGATTGTTGACTGGTAGATTGTCGACAATCAGCGTATCTCACGTCTCCGGGCCGGTGAAGGGGTGCAGATGACCGAGCAGAACGAGCCTCTGAGTAAGCGCAGCAACGAGCCTCTGAACGGGCGCAGCAGCGAGCCTTCGAATGGGCGCAGTAGCGAGCCTTCGGATGGGCGTAGCAGCGAGCGCAGGGTGGTTGACGCGGTGGAGAAGCGGCTCTTCATTGACGGGAAATGGGTCGATGCGGAGGGCGGTACGACGTTCGACGTGGTCGATCCGTCCACCGGCAAGGTGCTGTGTTCGGTCGCTGATGCGACGCCGGCCGACGGGCGGGCCGCCTTGGAGGCTGCGGTCGCTGCGCAACCGGCGTTCGCGAAGACGTCGCCGCGGGAACGCGCCGACATGCTGACCTCGGCGTACGAACTGCTGCTGGAGCGGGCCGATGAGCTCGCCCTGCTGATGACGCTGGAGATGGGCAAGCCGCTCGCCGAGGCGCGGGGCGAGATTGTCTACGCGGCCGAGTTCTTCCGGCACTTCGCGAGCGAAGCGGTCCGGATCGATGGTGGGTATCAGACCGCGCCGGCCGGGAATGCGCGCTTCCTGATCACGAAGCAGCCGGTCGGGCCCTGCTTGCTGATCACCCCGTGGAACTTCCCGATGGCGATGGGCACGCGCAAGCTCGGCCCGGCGATCGCGGCTGGGTGTACGAGCGTCATCAAGCCCGCGCACCAGACCCCGCTGTCGATGCTGGCGCTGATGGGGATCCTTGCGGAGGCCGGGGTACCTGCCGGTGCGGTCAATTGCGTGACCGCGATGGACGCGGGCGGGGTGATGGAGCCGCTGATCCGGTCCGGGCTGGCGCGGAAGCTGTCGTTCACCGGGTCGACGCGGGTTGGGCGGGTGCTGCTGGAGCAGTGCGCGGAGAAGGTTCTGCGTACGTCGCTCGAGTTGGGTGGGAACGCGCCGTTCATCGTGTTCGAGGACGCCGATCTGGATGAGGCCGTCGATGGGGCGATCGCGGCCAAGATGCGCAACATGGGCGAGGCGTGTACGGCAGCCAACCGGATCTTCGTGCAGTCGTCGGTGATCGACGAGTTCGGGCGGCGGCTGGCGGAGAAGATGTCCGCGCTGATGGTGGGGCGGGGGACCGAGCCGGGGGTGAAGGTCGGGCCGCTGATCGACGAGGCCGGATTGTCGAAAGTCGACAGTCTGGTTGTTGACGCGGTGGCGCGGGGCGCGAGGGTGCTCACCGGGGGAGAGGTTGCTGGGGGCAACGGTTACTTCTACCCGCCGACGGTGCTGACCGGCGTACCGCGGGAGGCCGCGATGGCGGATCAGGAGATCTTCGGGCCGGTTGCGCCGCTGACGTCGTTCGGCACGGAGGAGGAGGTGATCGCGGCGGCCAACGACACCGAGTACGGGCTGGTTGCCTACGTCTTCACCAACGATCTTCGCCGCGCGCTCCGCGTGGCCGAGTCCATCGACACCGGCATGGTCGGCCTCAACCAGGGCGTCGTCTCCAACCCCGCCGCCCCCTTCGGCGGCACCAAACAATCCGGCCTAGGCCGAGAAGGCGGCCGCACCGGCATAGAAGAATTCCTAGAAACCAAATACATAGGCATAGCCACCTAGAACGCCGACCACTTCGGACCTAGCAGGTGGTTAGCACGTGTGGTTCGCGGTCGCGGGGTAGACGTGGCCCCGCGTACCCGTCCTCGCCTCCATTTCCTAAGCCCACTGCGGTGCGGGATTCGGGTTGGGGATTAGCGGGTGGTTAGGCGGGTTATGGCGTCGTCCATGTGGGCTACGAGGAGGTCGTCGGCGAGGAGGTGGTCGCCGGCGGCGATGGCTTCGGCTATGTGTTGGTGTTCGGTGACTCGGGCTTCGGCGCCGGAGTAGGTGGCTTCCAGGGCGTGGATGCACATGCGGGTCTCGGTGATGAGCGTCCGGTGGATGCGGCTGAGGCGTGAGCTGTTGGCCAGGTGGACCAGGAGTTCGTGGAAGGCGATGTCGATCTCGCCGACCGCGGCCGGGTCGCCCTCTGCGTCGCTCATCTTGCGCACCAGACCGTGCAGCTCCTCGCCGGCCGCCTCGTGGTCACCCGCGACGATCTTCTGTGCGGCGGCGCGCTCGATCGCGCCACGGGCCAGGTACATGTCGCGGATCTCGTCCTTCGTCATGTCGATCACGAACAGCCCGCGGTTGCGGATCGAGACCAGCAGACCTTCCTGGGTGAGCCGTTGCATGCCCTCGCGGAGCGGCCCGCGACTGACACCGAGTTGGCGCGCGAGCTCCGCCTCGCCGAGCTGCGCGCCCGGCTTGAGCTCACCATGGGCGATCGCCTGGCGAAGCTTGTCGGCGATGATGCTCGGCGTCGACTCCTGCGCCAACGGCTCGATGTAACTGGTCACGGGTGCGTCCCCCTAGCTGAAAACAGAGTGCCCAAGTTTGGCAGAGACGGTACGGCGCCTAGCAAATCGAGGCCCTTCCACACCGTCACCTGGTTCGCGGTCAGCACGGGCTTGCCGATCGCCGCCTCGAGATCGTCGACAATCTCGAGCGTGTGCATGGCCGTATCCGGCACCAGGATCGCCTCCGCGTCCGGGTGGTCAGCCGCCTTCACCATCTCGATCACCCGCTCCGGCGCGAGCGTGCCGACCTCGGCCGCGGTGATGATCCCGTGGCTCCCCATCGACACCACCTCGAGTCCGCCGCCGGTCAGGAACCGGACGAAGTGCTGCGCCACATCCTCCGGGTACGACGCCGCTACCGCGACCCGCCGTACGCCAAGTGTCCGGCAGGCGTCGACGAACGCGATCGACGTCGATGAAGCCGGTACGCCGAGCGCCTGCGCGACCCCGGACGCCTGCGTACGCGCCCCCTCGTGCCCGAACACGAAACTCCCCGACGTGCAGGCCCACATCACCGCATCCGGCTCGGCCGCGGCGAGTTCGGCCGCACCCTCGGCGAGCCGCTCGGCCCGGCCGAGGTCCAGGAGTGCATCTACCCGGTGCGCGTCCTCACCGACCGACGTGATCACGACGGGCAATCGGATGGAGCCGTCGAGCCGCGCCTCGAGCGCCGGGTAATCGTCCTCCGCGCTGTGTCCGGGGTAAAGCAGCCCTACTGTGACCATCCGTCCTCCTGGCTGACCGGCGCTCAAATCGGTAGATTGTCGACAATGCTAACCCCAGACAATCCTGCCGCCGGAAGAATCGATCCGTCGCCGGGTCGAGGTCTCGGGTACGACGGCGTCCCGGGTCCCGCGTACGACGGCGTCCCGGGTCCGGCGTACGACGTCGCGCGGTTGGCGACCGATTTGCGCCGGGAAATCCGGGGCGTCGTGGCGGACGATCGGCGGACGCGGGCGCTGTACGCGGCCGATGGTTCGAACTATCGCGCGGTCCCGGATCTGGTCGTCGTACCGGCCGATGCTGAAGACCTGGCGACGGCGGTCACGTTGACGGCGGCTGCCGGGGCGCCGGTGGTGCTGCGCGGTGGGGGTACGTCGATGGCCGGCAACGCGATCGGTGGAGTCGTCATCGACGCGTCGCGGCATGTGAACCGGATTCTCGAGATCGATCCGGAGGCGCGGACGGCGGTGGTCGAGCCTGGCGTCGTACTGACTCATTTGCTGGCTGCGGCGAAGCCGTACGGGTTGGCGTTCGGGGCGGATCCGTCGTCGGGGAGCCGGGCGACGCTTGGCGGGATGATTGCCAACAATGCGTGTGGGGCGCATTCGGTGGCTTGGGGTACTACGGCTGACAATCTGCTCTCCATCGATGCAGTCCTTGCCGACGGCACCCGGATGACGCTCGATGGTGGGATCGACGCGGGCGCGGGCGCAGGCGCCGGCCGGGGCGATGTCGGTCGCGTCTCGATCTCGTCGACCGGGACCGGGCCGAGCGACGTGGGTCTGGAGGCTTATCGGGCCGGTTTTGCGGCGCGGCCGGGGCGCGAGGGGGAGGTTCATCGGGCGTTGCAGGGGTTTATGGATCGGAATGAGTTGTTGATCCGGCGGAGGTTCGGGCAGTTCAGTCGGCAGATCTCGGGGTATGGGCTGCAGCGGTTGTTGCCGGAGTATGGGTACAACGTTGCTGCGCTGCTGGCTGGGAGTGAAGGTGGGCTTGCGGCGACAATGCGGGCGACCGTTCGGTTGAGTGAGTTGCCTAAGGCAAAGGTTCTGTGCGTTCTTGGGTTCGGGGACTCGATTGCCGCGGCGGATTGTGTGCCTGTTGTGCTGCGGCATCATCCGTTGACGATGGAGTCCATCAACAGCGATCTGGTTGAGCGGCTGCCGGCGGAGGTCCGCGATGCCGCGGTCCGTGCCGGACTACCGGCCGGCAAGTCCTGGCTGCTGATCGAGATCGGCGCCGACAACGAAGTACAGGCCGCCCGCACCGCCCGAGCCCTGCTCGACGACCTCGGCACCTCCACCTCACCCACAACCACCTCACCCACAACCACCTCACTCACAACCACCTCACTCACAACCACCCCACCTTCTTCAACTGCCACCTTCACCACACCCAGCCCAACCTCTTCAACCTCACCCAGTTCAACCTCATCCGGTTCAACCTCATCCGGTTCAACCTCATCCGGTTCAACCTCATCCGGTTCAACCTCATCCGGTTCAACCTCATCCGGTTCAACCTCATTCAGCTCCGCCTCGTCAGCTGCGTCCGGCGTGAGCGGGTCGCGCCGGCTGGGGGCGGGGGTGACGGCTTCGTTGGTTACTGATGCGGGGGCCCAGGGAGTGTTGTGGCGGTGTCGGACGGATGCTGCGGGGTTGGCGACTCGGCGGGCGGATGGGGCTGAGGCTTGGGGTGGTTGGGAGGACGCCGCCGTACCGCCGGAGCGTCTGGGTGATTACCTGCGTGGGCTCGACGAGCTGCTTGGTCGGCATGGCTTGTCCGGGGCGTCGTACGGGCACTTCGGTGAGGGCTGCATGCACATGCGGATCGACTTCGATCTGCTGAGTACTCGCGGAATTGCGACGTACCGGGAGTTCGTCGAGCAGGCCACGGAGCTCGTGGTCAGCTTGGGCGGATCGGTCTCCGGTGAGCATGGCGATGGGCGGGCGCGCTCGGAGTTGCTCGCGCGGATGTACGGCGCCGACGGACTGCGGCTGTTCTCCGAGCTGAAGCAGATCTGGGATCCGGCCGGCGTGATGAACCCGGGCATGATCGTCGACCCACCGCCGCTGGATCTCGCGATCCGGCACGACGGTCCGGCGAAGGATCGTCGATTGCTGACAATCTTCTCGTATCCCGATGACGGCAACGACTTCGCCGAGGCGCAGCGCCGATGTGTGGGGATCGGGAAGTGCCGGCAGACCTCGGGCGGCGTGATGTGCCCGAGCTATCAGGTCACCCGCGAGGAACTGCACTCCACCCGCGGCCGCGCGCATCTGCTCTGGGAGATGCTGCAAGGCGATGTGATCGAGGACGGTTGGCGGTCGACCGAAGTACGCGATGGGTTGGATCTTTGCCTGTCCTGCAAGGGATGTCTGTCCGATTGCCCGGTGAATGTGGACATGGCGACGTACAAGTCCGAGTTCACTCATCACCACTACGCGCGGCGGCCGTGGGCGCGTCCTCTGTCGCACTGGTCGATGGGGTGGCTCCCGCTCTGGGCACGGCTCGCGAAGCCGATACCCCGGTTGGCTAATCGCTTCGCCCGGCTGCGCCTGACCAAACGCCTCGGTGGGATCGCGGCCGAGCGAGAGGTCCCGGCGTTCGCACAGCAGACCTTCACCTCGTGGTTCGCGGCCCGAGAAGGTCGACCGCCGGGAGGGACCAAGGTGGTGTTGTGGCCGGATACCTTCACCAATCACCTCGCGCCGGAGATCGGTCGGGCCGCGGTCGAGGTCCTCGAGACTGCCGGTTATGAGGTCGTGCTTCCGGACAAACCGGTGTGCTGCGGGCTGACCTGGATCTCCACCGGACAGCTGACGAGAGCCCGCCGGGTCCTGAACCGATCGCTCGAAGTGCTCGCGCCACACCTAGCCGCCGGTACGCCGATTATCGGCCTCGAACCGAGTTGTACGGCGGCCCTTCGGCACGATGCGCCTGATCTGATTGCCGACAATCCTCTCGTTGACCAGGCTGCGAAGGCGACGCGGACGTTCTCCGAGTTCCTGGTCGAGTCCGGCTGGGAACCGCCGCAGGTCGGGGGACAGGCGCTGGTCCAGACCCACTGCCACCAGCACGCTGTCCTCGGCTTCGACGCCGACCGCCGGTTGATGTCGGCGGCGGGCATCGACGCGACGATCCCGGACTCCGGGTGCTGCGGTCTGGCCGGCAACTTCGGCTTCGAGCGCGACCACTACGAGGTCTCGAAGGCGGTCGGTGAACGCGTACTGCTCCCCGCCGTACGATCGTTGTCCGAAGCAACCGCCGTACTGGCCGACGGCTTCAGCTGCCGCACCCAAATAGCCCACGGCACCCCACGCCGAGCCCAGCACCTGGCCGAACTCCTCGCCGCCGCCCTCCCCGACAAGCCGTCGCGACCCGTCGAGCCGTCGCAATCCGATGAGCCGAGCAGCTCGACTAGCTGAGCAGTCGTAACGCGGTGAGGGTGTAGGCGCGGGCGGCCGTCACGAGTTCGGCGATTGAGACCGATTCGTCCGCTCGGTGGGCCTGGGACGTCACCGAGCCCGGCCCGAGAACGACGACCGGTACGCCGAGATCGCGGGCGACATACCCACCGTCGCAAGCCGCAGTCCACCCGCCGAGCGGAAGATCGGGGCCACCGGCATCAATCCGGGCCGCCTCGGTGACCCGGACGAGCTCAGCATCGGCCGCAGTCTCGAAGGCAGGCATCTCCATCGGCATATCCAGATCGACGGTCAGATCCCGCCCGTCCAACCCCAACCCAACAACCCGCGCGCGCAAATCATCCAGAACCACAGCCGGCGACTCACCAGGAAGCAGCCGACGATCAGCCACCACCACGCACTCGGCCGGCACGATCGAACCGCCCGTACCACCGTTGATCTGACCCACACTCCACGTCGCCGGCCCAAGCAACGGATGCGGATCGGCGGCCAACTCACCGTGCAGCCGTTCGATCTCAGCGACCACCGCGGCCGCGCCATAAATCGCGTTCGCACCATCAGCCGGATTGCCCGCGTGACAAGCGCGCCCGTGCACAGCAACCCGCAGATAGGAGTCGCCCCGAGCCGCGATGATTGTCTGCAAATCGGTAGGTTCCGCGGTGATGCACCCGACGAACGACCGCCCGGCCTCCGCAACGTACGCGCGAATCCCCTTCCCGGTCTCCTCTTCGTCGACCACAGCCGCCAGCTCAACCGGACCACTCAACCGAGCTCCGCGCAGAGCTGCGAGCGCCACCAACGCGGCCGCCAGCCCACCCTTCATATCGGAGGCGCCACGCCCGTAGATCCGCCCGTCCTTGACCTCCCCGCCGAACGGATCCGTCGTCCATCCATCTCCAACCGGCACGACGTCGGTATGCCCGAGCAGCAACAATCCCGGACCGTTGCCCCCGGCCAACGTCGCGGTGAGATTCTCCCGCCCCGGCTCGACCACAGTCGTAGCAACATCCAGACCGAGCCCCCGCGCGAATCCGCCCAGAGCCGCGACGGTCGCGGCCTCGTCCCCGGGCGGATTCTGACCGCGAGCCTGCAACAACTCCACGGTGACCCGCACGAGCAGGTCTTCGTCGATACGGTCCAGGACACTCTGTTCGGCGGCGGTCACACTCATGCCGCCCAAGCCTAGGGCAGCCGCTCCTCCCGGTTCAGGTACGCGCGCCATCCGCCGTACGACGTGATGTCGCGCGCCGGGTCCGCAGCTTCGGCCGTGCACACGAACCCGAGGATCCGCCGACCGTCCGACAACTCCACCGGTCCGATCGCCAACGGCGGCGCGATTGTCGACAAGAACGAGCCGAGCTCGCCCGTCGGCAGGCTCCACACCTCGACCTCTATCCCCGGACCCGGATCACCCGACCCAGTCGGCGTCAGCCCCGGCCGCGGTCCGTCGACCAGATACATCCGGTACGACGAGGCCGTCCGGGCAGCGTGGACGAGTCGGCCTCCTCGCCGTACCAGCTCGTCGTTCAACGGCTGTCCGGTCAGATGCGCACCCGCAACCGCCAGCAGTACGTCGTCCTCGCCGCACCACAACGCGGCGAGGTCGATCACCACCCGGTCGTGGCCCGCGGGCGCCAGCAACTGAACGCCGAACGGCAATCCATCGGACCGATCCGGCCCGGGGAACGCGACGGCGCAGAGATCGAGCAGATTGACCATGTTCGTGAAGCGTCCGAGTCGGCTGTTCGCGCCGATCGGGTCGGCAGCCACTTCCGCGAGCGTCGGTTGGCCCGGCGTCACCGGGAGCAGCAGGGCGTCGAGCTGGGTCCACAGGTGCTCGCTCGCCCGCGCCAACGCCGCCAGCCGATCGAAACCGGCGAACGCCTCGGCCGCAGTGAGCGCAGCACCTGCCCGGACGATCGTTCGTACGGTCGGATCCACCGCGGGCGAGTCGTCCAGCTTGTCCCCGAACGCCAACCAGCGTTCGGCTAGCCATGGCCCGGAGTACAGCAACTCCGCTGCCTCCAGCAACGGTCGTACGTCGACCTTCACGACGTCGCCGAGGCGATGCGCCTGATCCAGCGTCTGCTGCCATGCCTCTTCGTGCAGCGGATCGAGATCCAACCCCAGATCGGGTACGCCGATCACCGCCGGACTCCCGGGGCTGCGACCCGGTCGGTGGTGCGGCAGCGACTCATACCGCCGCGACCACACATCTTCCGGGTCGAAGGCGACCATCACGTCGAAGGCCAGGCGCGCCGTACGAACCGTTCGCGCCATCACCGTCACGCAGTCGAGCGACCGGCACGCCGGGACCACGCCGCGGGCCGAGACGAGTCCGCGCGACGGTTTAATGCCGACAATCCGATTGAAGGCAACCGGCACCCGACCGCTCCCAGCCGTGTCGGTGCCGAGCGCGAAGTCGACCTCTCCACTCGCCACCGCGACCGCACTGCCCGAACTCGATCCGCCCGACACGTGCTCCGACGAGAAGACCGAGTGACACACGCCGTACGGCGATCGCGTGCCGACGAGACCGGTCGCGTACTGGTCCAGGTTGGTCTTGCCCAGCGGCACTGCGCCGGCCGCGATCAGTTGCTCGACCACGAACGCGTTCTGCGTCGCCGGCTCGGAGTTGCGCGGATCGCCGGCCGTCGTCGGCACCCCGGCGAGATCGATGTTGTCCTTGAGCGCCATCGTGAGCCCACGCAACGGCCCGGGCCGGGACTCGACCGCGTCCACCTTGCTGATCCAGACGTTGTTCACGCGCCCCACCTCGCCCGTTCCGCGTCGAAGGCGGCGCGGCGTTTCGCCCGGACAGTTGCGATATCCACAGGTGCCTCCTGCTCGATCCGGCGTACGTCGGCAATCGAGAACGTGGCCGGGCCGACCCGGAGGTCCGCCCGTCCGGCCGCGATCTCGGCCCGCTCATGAGCGAGCTGTTCCGCGCTCACCGGAGTGAATCTGATCAGGTCGAACTGGCGGAGCAACCACGGCTGCTCATCGCCGGGAGCGAGCCGCCAGACCGGCACGGTCCGCCCCACCAACTGGTACCCACCTGGGCCCTCCATGCCATACACGCACAGATAGATGCCACCGATCCCGACCGCGTTCTGCGGCGTCCAGGTCCGGGCCGGGTTGTACTTCGTCGTGACGAGCCGATGCCGTGGATCGATCGGTACGGCGACCGGTGCGCCGAGGTAGACGTCGCCGAGACCGACCACCAGGTACGTCGCCTGCTGCACGATCTCGAACACCTCGTCGCGATGCCGTAGATCGTTGACCCGGCGGATGAACTCCACGTTGTCCGGGCACCACGGCGCATCCGGCCGGACCGATGTCGCGTACCGGCGCATCGCCTCGTGTGCTTCCGGATGATCGAAGGCGATCGGCAATGTCACCTCGCGCGCCGGCAGCACCACGGTCTCCGGGTCTGCCAGCCCGGCGGCCAGGAACGCAAGCTGCTCGGCCAGCTCGACCAACCCGAGTCGCGCGGAGTCGACCGCGATCAGCATCGATCGCACGCCCTCCACGATCTCGGTCACCCCGTCCGGCCGATGCGCGCGCAACGCCTGCGCGAGCAGGTGGATCCAGACCCGGACAGTGAGGTCGAGCTCGGCCGGACCGGCCTCGACCAGCAGGTGCCGTTCGCCGGCACAACGGATCGTGTACGGCGGTGTGCCGTCGGACTGATGCAGTACCTCCGGACGCGCCGAGGCCGCGATGACCGCGACCGGTGGGGTCGGTGGCTGGCGCAGGTCGGACAGCCAGGTACGTCGCTCCTCGATCGCCGCGGCCGCCGTCTCGACCGAGACCGGGACCAACGTGACGTTGTCCCCGGCCCGCAACTGCCCGAGCATCCAGCGGTCCGCCTCGATCACCACAGCCGGTACGACGAAGCCGCCGAGCGACGGCCCGTCCTTGCCGACGATGACCGGGGTATCGCCGGACAGCATGATGCCGCCGACCGGATACGCGGAGTCGTGCACGTTGGACGGATGCAGGCCGGCCTCGCCACCGTCGCTCCTGGCCCAGCCCGGCACCGGCCCGGTCAGCCTGACCCCGGTGCGGTCGGATCGATGGTCGACAATCCACTTGTTGGCAAAGAACTCGTCGACACCCTCGGCGGTCAGGTGATCGGGTGCACCATGCGGTCCGGGTATGACGCGGAGCTGCCAGGTGTCGGAGATCGTCGGGAGCTCGACCGAGAGCGGAGTCAGTAGGTTCTCCCGGCGACCCAGTGGGAGCTGATCACCCGCGGCGAGCGGACGGCCGCCGTACCCGCCGAATCCGCCGAGCACGAAGGTCGAGCGGCTACCCAGCACCGGCGGAACGTCGAGCCCGCCTTCGATCGCCAGGTACCCGCGCAGGCCCGGTCCGTCGAGTGGGCCGAGATCGAGGACGAAGCCGGCTGGAAGCCGAACCACCGCTCCGGGGCGGACGCGCCAGCCTTTGATCGTCCTGTTGTCGATCGTCGCGTTGTTGACCGTCGCGTCGTTGACCGTCCCATTGTCGGTTGTCGCATTGCTGATCGTCGCATTGTTGACAGCGCCACCGACGCAGATCAGTCGGTCCTCGTCGCAGGTCAGGACCGGTCCGGCGACCACGCACTCGAGCCCGGCCGCGCTTGCTGGATTACCGACCGCGGCATTCACCAGGGCGAAGCTGAGCTCGTCCGCCGCACCGGACGGGGGTACGCCGACATCCCACAGGCCCGGTCGTCCGGCCAGGTCCTGGATGGTCGTCTGGATTCCCGGCTTGACCACCGTGATGAGGGCCATCGTCACCACCAGCCCAGGAGCTGCACCGGTGTCGGATTCCAGCCGTTACAAGGATTGTTGACCTGCGGACAATTGCTGATCAGGACGAAGATGTCCCGGCTCGCGGTGAGTTCGACGTACCGGCCGGGGGCGGACAGGCCGTCCTCGAACCTGAGGTCGCCGGTCGAGGTGACCGGGACGTTCATGAAGAAGTTGACGTTGTGGGTGAGCTGGCGTTGACCGATGCCGACAGGCGCGCCGTAGGTGAGGAAGGTCTGGCGACAGGCGTGCTGGTGTCGCGTGTGTACGCCGTACCGGATGACGTTGCTCTCCTGCGAACAGGCGCCGCCGACGGTGTCGTGGCGGCCGCAGGTGTCGTCGGTGATCACGGCGAGTTCGTCGAGGCCGGTCGATAGCAGTCGCGATCCGGTGGTCAGGTAGATGGCTTGCTGGGCGCGGATCGTGTCGAAGGCGGAGTACCTGTTGTCGATGTCGTGGGCGTCGTAGAACAAGGTGTCCACGGCCTGGTTGCCATGCAGGTCGACGATCCGCAAGCGACCGCCTGCGGGCACGGTCAGCAGTGCGCCGTCGCCGGGGTCGACGACGGTGTCCAGGGCAACGGTCGTCTCGATGACGCTCATGCGATCAACTCCCTGGTCAGCTCGAGAGCCCGGATCGCCTCGGCGCGCAACTCCAGATCCGCGGGGCGTCCGCGATCCGCGGGACCTCCGGGATCCGCGAGACCTCCGAGATTCGCGAGACCTCCGAGATTCGCGAGACCTCCGAGATTCGCGAGACCTCCGGGATCCGTGGGATCGGCGGGGTCGGCGGCTTCGAGTTGTACCGCGATGGCTGGGGCTGTGACCTGCGCGGCGATGGCCGGGGCTTCGAGCCGCGAGGCGTTGCCCTGGGCTTCGAGCTGCGTGGGGCTAGCGGCGGGATCGGCTGTGGATAACGGATGTGGGGCGGTGGAGATGAAGACGAGCAGGTCCTGTTCGGCGCGCAACGTGACGCTGTCTCCGGTGTGGGCGTGGTTAGGGACGAAGGTGAGCGAGGCCCGCGCGTCGTCCTTGATCGCGACCTTCGAGAAGAAGTTGATGCAGCCGTGCAGGTCGGCCGGGCCGAAGCCGTGCTTGATCAGTTCAAGTCGTAGTAGTTGGTCGGGGAGGTGCCCAGTCAGGCAGTCGTGCCAGTCGAGCGAGGAGGCGAGGACCGTCGCCAGCGCGAGACCTCGATCAGACATCAGGACCAGGCCGGCGTGGATGCGAGCCGACATCTGCGACTTCAGCGTGTCCGGGATGTTCAGGCGGTCGAGCCGGTCGGCCCCGATGATCAGCACGGTGGCGTTTGCCCCGTCCTCGAGCGCGGTCAGCGTGATGGCGCGGCCCGCGCGGACCGGGACCGACCAGGCCGCGGAACCAGGAATCTCATGCCTCATGCAGTCACCCCCTCGACAGCCGCGCCCTCGGCAGGTGCCCCACCGACAGGCGCCCCACCGACAGGCGCCCCATCGACAGGCGCCCCGCCAACGGTCGCCCCACCAACAGCCGCCCCGCCAACGGTCGCCCCGCCAACGGTCGCCCCCGCCTCGGTCGCGGTTGCGACGGCGGGTGCGATCGATGCGTGGTACGCGCGCCGTTGACCGCTGTACGCGATCACTCCGCCGACCGCGACGATCGCGAGCGTGAGTAGTGGGAGGTAATGCAGGTACCAGGCCTCGCCCGCGGGGTCGTAGACGTCCGCGCGCGGCCAGCCGAGGTTGATTGCCATCGCGAGTCCGTAGCCGACCGCAAGAATGTTGACAATCAGACCGAAGCGCCCGAGCGAGAACAACGGCCGCCCGTTCTCGTCCAGTCCCGCGGACAGTCCGGTGCCGGTCAATCGCCGTACCAGCAAAGGCATCGTGACCATCAGATACGCGACGTAGAGCAGCATGATGCAGACGCTCGCGAGGCCGAGGAACAGGCCGGCGTTGCCCACGTTCACGACCAGGCAGACGGCGGCCAGTACTCCGGGCACGATCGTCGCCGCGACCGGAGTGCCGGTTCGGCGCGACACCTGCCGCAACCGCGCCGACGCGGGCAGAACATTGTCGCGCGCCATCGAGAAGATCATCCGGGCGGCCGCGGTCTGGATCGCCAGCGTGCAAACGCAAACCGCGAGTGCGACGTCCAGGAGCAGCAGCTTGCCTGCCGTCGTACCGAGTCGGCTGGTCAGGACGTAAGGGAGACCCTCGGTGGCGAGGTCGCCGTCGGTCAGCGACGGCGCGGCCATCAACGCGGCGATGATGAGGAACGCGCCGCCGATCCCGGAGGTGACGACCGCACGGATGATCGTCCGCGGCGTGGTCGCGCGCGGCTTGTGCGTCTCCTCCGCCAGTTCACCCGCACTGTCGAAGCCGACCAGCACGTACGCCGCCATCAACGCGGAGATGAGCAGCGGTACGACGTACCCGGTCGAGCTGTCGAGGTTCGTCGTGTGCAAGACCACCGACGGCCCGCGCTCGGCACGGCTTGTCATCAATATGACGATCAGAACGACGCCAATCAGCTCGCAGGTCACACCCACCGAGTTGACGACCGCGGTGATCCGGACGCTCGTCGCGTTGAGCACCGTGGTCACGACGAGGAGCAAGCAGCCCAGTACGACGGCGTTGGCCGCGCCGTCCTTCGACGACAGTGCGGAGTCCGTCCCGACCAATTGGAAGCCGGACCAGACCGTCGGCAAGACGACCTGCAGCGCGATCGCTGCGGTGGCGAGCGTGATGATCTGCGCGATCACCATCGTCCAGCCGGCGAACCAGCCGACGACGGCGCCGCCGAGTCGTCGCGCCCACTGGTAGATCGCCCCGGACAGCGGGTAGCGGGCGGCGAGTTCGGCGAAGCACAACGCGACCATCAGTTGGCCGGCCAGGACGACGGGCCAGGTCCAGAAGAACGCCGTACCGCCGAAGCCGAATCCGAGCCCGAACAGCTGGAAGACGGTGGTCAGGATGGATACGAACGAGAATCCCGCCGCGAACGAGGCGTAGCTGCCGACCCGGCGCGAGAGCTGCTGGGCGTAGCCGAACCGGCCCAGATCCTCGGTGCCGAGATGGTCGGTGGGTGAGGTCAGTGTTTCAGGGGTGGCTGACATTCCGGCCTCCGTCGGATCGGCCCGGAATGCGCGCGGCAGCCCGGGGCCATTCAAGGCCTCCCGGGCTTTTGTCCCGCCGTGGAGCGGCGCTGTCGTGACGGCCCGCGCCGTCGTGAAGCTCCGCCTCCCCTCTCGGACCAGACCTGCCGACTCGGCAGCGGAACCCTAGGGGCGCCCCGCCATGTCAGCGGGTCCGTTCCAGTTCAGGACGTGCCAGTTTCAGCCGACGTCCCCACGTGTAACGGCGCAGTAAACGAATCCTCTCACCTGTGGTGTGGGTGGTGAGAGAACGGAGAGAACAGTTTGTTGTCTAGGGCAACAGTTTGTCGGCGGCGCGGCGGAGACGGGTGATGCCTTCGTGGATCCGCTCGGGTGGGGTGGAGGCGAAGCAGAGGCGGAGGGCGTTGGTGAAGCGGCCGGTGGGGGAGAAGGCGGGGCCGGGGATGAACGCGACGCCCTCGGCGAGCGCGATCTCGAACAGGGCGTTGGTGTCGACCTCGGCCTCGAGCGTGACCCAGAGGAAGAAGCCGCCCTCGGGATCGGTCCACCGGGCGATGTCGCCGAAGTTCTCTTGCAGCGCCGCGTGCATCGCCTCCTTGCGCCGCTTGTACTCGGCCCGCTGCGTGACCAGGTGATCCTCGAGATGCCCGCCGCTCAGGAACCCGGCCAGCAGCCGTTGGGCCGGCAGGTTCGTGCAGGTGTCCATCGCCTGCTTCGCGTTGATCAGCAGCGGCTGCAGTTCCGGAGCGGTGTCGACCCAGCCGACCCGGAGTCCTGGCGCGACGATCTTCGAGAACGTGCGTACGGCGAACACGAGCGGATCGCCCGCACCTAGCTCACGCAACGTCGGCAACGGATCCCCGGCGAACCGCAGCAACCCGTACGGATCGTCGTCGATCACCATCGATCCCCAGGACCGCGCCAGCTCGAGCAGCCGCTGCCGTCGCGCCAGCGAGAGCGTGGCGCCGGACGGGTTCTGGAACGTCGGGATCGTGTAGATCGCCTTCGGCCGCCGTCCATCGAGGAGCTTCGGCAGATCGTCGACAATCATCCCGTCGACATCTACCGGGACCTCGAGCAACTCGGCGCCGTACGAGAGGGCGGTGGCGCTGCCATTCGTGTACGTCGGTGATTCGACGACCACCAGGTCACCGGGGTCGACGAAGAGCTTGCAGACGAGGTCGAGTCCCTGCATCCCGCCGGCGGTGATGGTGAGCCGGTCGGCGGTGGTCTCGTCGGTGGTACCGCGCAGCATGTCGAGCAGGGCCGCGTGCAGTGGCGGATCGCCTTCGGTGGCCGCGTAGTCGTACGCGTCGGGCCGGCTCAGTTGTTCGGCAGCGATCCCGGAGAGGATGGCCGACGGTACGGCTTCCGCTGCGGGTGATCCCATCGCGAACCGGACGATGTCGTGCGTCTGCTTGTGCAGCAACGACGTACTCGAGTCGATCACCGATCCCACGAGTCCGGCGACGCGTCCGGCGTACGGGAGAGATTGCACGGGTCTACCTCCTGATCGTCAGTTCGTGCGGCAGGTCGGTCAGGTGCTCTACGCCGGTCGCCGTGACGACGACGGGCTCGGACAGTTCGTATCCCCAGCCGTCCATCCACATCCCGAGGATCACGTGGAAGGCCATCCCGGCCGCCAGCACGGTGGTCTCGCCGGGGCGCAGGCTGACCGTGCGCTCACCCCAGTCGGGTGGGTAGCCGATGCCGATGGAGTACCCGATCCGGGAGTCCTTCACCAGCCCGTGCGCGACGATCACGTCGTTGAACGCCGCGTGGACGACGCTTCCGGGTACACCTGGTCGGATTGTCGACAACGTTGCTTGCATACCTTCGGCAACGATCTTCGCCGTCTCGCGCAGCCGTCGCGGTGGATCGCCCAGCATCACGGTGCGGGCGAGGGGAGCGTGGTACCGGCCGAAGACGCCGGCGAGTTCGATCGTGGTTGCTTCGCCGCTCCGGAACGGGCGGTCGGTCCAGGTGAGGTGCGGCGTACCAGCGGCTTCGCCGGTCGGGAGCATCGGCACGATCGACGGATAGTCGCCACCGTGTTCCGGCGTACCGGTGGCCTGGGCGGCGAGGATCTCGGCGACCAGGTCGCACTGCCGTCGGCCGGGCCGGAGCTGGTCGAGGGCGATCCGCATCGCCTGAGCGGCGATCGAGCCGGCGATCCGGAGTTGGCGTAGCTCGTGCGGTGACTTGATCAGGCGGATCCAGTTCACGAGTTCGGCCGAGTCGACCAGGCGGCGGCCGGGGAGGCCGTTGCCGAGGGCAAGGTAACTGCGGGCGGAGAAGTAGTGCGAGTCGGCCTCGACGGCGACGTCCGCGTCGGTCGGGATGAGTTCGCCGGCGACTCCGGCGATCCAGTCGTATGGGTGCACGTCGGGGCGGTGGACGAGGTCTTCGGGGTAGCCGTGGATCTGGTCCGCGGGCAGATTGCAGGTGTACGACGCTCCGGCCGCGTCCATCGCTCGTGCGAACAGATGCGGTTCGCCGTCGGCCGGGACGACCAGGCATTGCGGGGTGTAGAAGGACCAGGCGTCGTACCCGGTCAGATATAAGAGGTTCGCCGGGTCACTGACCACGAGCGCCCCGAAGCCCCGCTCGGCCAGAGCGGCGCGGACCTGCCGGAGCCGGCCGGCGTACTCACCCGGCTCAACCGCCTGCTCAAGCAGGTCCGACACCCCATCACCCCATCCAACGCTGGCTCTACACACCTTTTGTCGGCATGCAGATTGTCAACAATCCTAACGGCCTCTCATCAACAAGAAGAACCCCCAACCGCAACCCGCACCCGCATCCCACGCTCAGGCACTACACGGGCGGGCCAATGCTCGGGTGCTGTGCTCAGGCCTCGTGCTGAGTTTGAACTTGGGTGATGTGCTCAGGTCTTGTGCGGTTGCTGGGTGGCGAGGAGGGACTGGCCTGGGCCGGTGGCGAGGTGGCCGGTTAGGGCCAGGGCGGACCAGATGGTTACTTGGTTGGCGGTCAGGACGGGTTTGCCGATGGTGGCTTCGAGGCCGGCGATGACGTCGTACGTCGGGAGGTTCGTGCAGCTGATGAACACGGCCTCGGCATCGTCGGTGTCGACGCTGCGGACGAGTTCGACGGTGGTTTCGTACGGGACTGCCCAGATCTGTGCGATCAGGCCCAGCCCGGCGGTCGCGACCACCTCGATGTCGGCCTCGGCTAGGAACGTGGTGAGGCCCGCGGTCAGGTCGTTCGTGTACGGCGTCACCGTCGCGATCCTGTTGAGGCCGAGGTGGCGTAAAGCCATCAGCAACGCTCCACTCGTCGTCACCGCGGCGGGCGCTCCGGCTCCGACCATTGCGTCGACCAGCGCGGCCTCACCGGCAAGCCCACCGACGAAGCTGCCGAAGGTGCAGGCGTAGGCGACTGCGAGCGGTGAGACCGGGAGTACGTCGGTGGTCGAACGGGCGATCAGGGTCGGGTCGGAGATGTGCAGAGCCATCTCGACGGTTGCCGCGAGCGGGGCGTACGGCGTCCGGGTCAGATGCAGGGTCACGTCGTCGGGTACCCAGCGCCAGAGTTCCCGGTCGAGCGCGAAGTCATACGGTGCGACGACGCCGATGCCGGTCTGCAGCAGCGGCGGTACCGACGCCGGCAACGGGCGAGTGGGCGGACGCAACATCATGCGACTCAGTCTCCGACCCCGAGGGTCAAGCGCCGTCCGACCCCGAGGGTCATACGACATCTGACTACGGGGTCGCGCCGTCCGGCTACGAGGGTCATGCGACGTCCGGCTGCAGGGGTCATGCGAGGTTGGACTGCGTGGGTCGTGCGGGGTCCGGCCGTGCGGGTCGTGTGACGTCGGACCGTGTGGGTCATGCGGCGCCCAACTGCGGAGGTCATGGGAGGTCGGACTGCAGGTGTCGTGCGGGGTCCGGCTGCGCGGGTCGTGTGACGTCGGACTGTGCGGGGCATGCAATGTCCGATCGCGAGGCTCATGCGACATCGGACTGGGAGGGTTGTGCGAGGTCCGGCTGCGGGGGTCGTGCGAGGTCGGACTGCGGGGGTCGGGCGAGGTCCGGCTGTGAGGGGCGCACGACTTCCGACGGCGAGGGTGGTGCGGCGTGTGACTGCGGGGTCATGCGGGACAGTGTGCGGCTGCGACAGGATTGTTGACAATCCTACGGGCGGGTTCCTAGCCTCGACGCATGCCCACCCCCGCCGAGCCCCCCATCATCGCGGTGCTCTGCGCCCGGGCCCCCACCCCGCCCGAACCCGCGGAACCACCCGCCCCCACACGTGTGCGTACGCCCACCCCACCTGGGCTCGCGGATGAACCAACCGCTCCCGCGGGTGGGTTGGTGGTGCCGCCTGGGTTGGAGGGGTTGGGGGTTGAGTTTCGGTTTTGTGATTCGGCGGGGTTGGGGGAGGCGGTGCGGGGGGCTCGGGGGTTGATGTTGTGGGACTTCTTTTCTACGGCGGTGCGGGACGTTTGGGCGGACGCTGGGTCGGTGGAGTGGATTCATGTGACCGCGGCCGGGGTCGACACCTTGCTGTTCGACGAGCTTCGGGACTCCGACGTCGTGGTGACGAATGCGCATGGGGTGTTCGATCGTCCGATTGCGGAGTACGTGCTCGGTGCGGTGATCGCGCACGCTAAGGACAGCCGGCGGAGTCTGGAGTTCCAGGCACAGCGCGAGTGGCGGCACCGGGAGACGCAGACCATTCTCGGTGCGCACGTGCTGATCGTCGGCACGGGCGCGATCGGACGGGCCACCGCCCAGCTGCTGCGGGCGGCCGGGATGGAGGTCCGAGGGGCCGGGCGCGTGGCGCGGTCAGGCGATCCCGACTTCGGCGAAGTTGTTGCTAGTAGCAAGCTTTCGGCCGAGGCCGGGTGGGCAGATCATCTCGTACTCGCGGCACCGTTGACGGACGCGACGCGTGGGCTGGTCAACGACGACGTGCTGGCCGCGATGCGACCCGGTGCGCATCTGATCAACGTCGCCCGTGGTCCGATTGTCGACGAAGCTGCGCTGCTGAAAGCCTTGCGGGACAAGAGAATCGCCGCCACCCTCGACGTCTTCGACCGCGAACCGCTGCCGTCCACCCACCCGCTCTGGAGCGCACCCAACACGACGATCACCGCGCACATGTCCGGCGATGTGATCGGGTGGCGGGACACCCTCGCCGCCCAGTTCGCCGAGAACGTCCGGCGCTGGCTGGCCGGTGAACCACTGCTCAACGTGGTGGACAAGAAGCTCGGCTACATCCCGACGGGAGCCCGATGACGCAGCCAACACCCAACTCGCCGGAAGCGCGAGCCGCCGCAGGGTCGCCGCACTTGCCGGAGGCACGAGCCGCCGCAGGGTCGCCGCACTTGCCGGAGGCACGAGCCGCCGCGGGGCCGCCGCATCTGTCGGCGAGCGAGTTGATTGCGGGATATCGGCGCAGGACCATCTCGCCGGTCGAGGCGACACAGGCCGCGCTGGACGTGATCGAACAGTACGACGACCAGGTCAACGCGTTCGTCCTGGTGGATGCCGAGGGCGCACTTGCCGCGGCGAAGGAGTCCGAGGCCCGGTGGCATTCAGGGGAGCCACTGGGTCCGGGCGACGGCGTACCGACCTCGATCAAGGACGCGTTGTGGACGAGGGGATGGCCGACGCTACGCGGCAGCACGATGATCGACGAGGCCGGGCCGTGGGATGAGGACGCCCCGTCGGTCGCCCGGCTGCGCGAGACCGGCGCGGTCATCCTCGGCAAGACGACCACCCCGGAGTACTCGTGGAAGGGCGTCACCGACTCCTCCAAGTACGGCGTGACCCGCAACCCCTGGGATCTCGCCACGACCCCCGGTGGTTCGAGCGGTGGATCGGCGGCCGCGGTCGCGCTCGGGATGGGTGCGTGGTCGGTCGGCACCGACGGCGGTGGGTCGGTCCGGATCCCGGCCGCGTTCACGGGCACGGTCGCGCTCAAACCGACGTACGGCGTGATCCCGTTGTATCCGCCGAGTGCGTTCGGGACCTTGTCGCACGCCGGGCCGATGACGCGGACGGTACGGGATGCGGCGGTGCTGCTCGACGTGATCACCGGGTACGACGCCCGCGACTGGTCCGCGATGCCCACGCCGGCCACCTCGTTCACGAGCGGGCTCGATGACGGGATTGTCGGCGTTCGGATTGCCTTCTCGTCCGATCTTGGTTTTGTTGACAATGATCCCGAGGTGGATGCGCTGGTCCGCGCGGCGGTTCAGCAACTCGCGGCCGCCGGCGCCGAGGTGATCGAGGTCGATCCCGGGTTCGCGGATCCGGTCGACGCGTTCCACATCCTCTGGTGGTCCGGCGCGGCGAAGGTGCTCGAGGCTTACCAGGTGGACGATCGGGTCGATCCCGGACTGCGCCGGGTCGCCGACCTCGGGACGGCGTACTCCGCGTCCGACTTCCTCGACGCGACCAGCACCCGGATGGAGCTCGGTCAGCTGATGGGCAGGTTCCATCAGCAGTACGACGTACTCGTGACGCCAACGCTCCCGATCCCTGCCTTCCCGGTTGGCCAGGACGTGCCGGACGGTAGCGCATCACCGGATTGGACCAGCTGGACGCCGTACACGTACCCGTTCAACCTCACCCAGCAGCCGGCGCTCAGCGTTCCGTGCGGATTCACCCGGACGGGCCTGCCGGTCGGGCTGCAGATCGTCGCGGCTCGGCATGCGGATTCGCTTACGTTGCGCGTCGGCCAGGCGTATCAAGCGGCTACCGATTGGCATCGCCGTACCCCAACCTTGGAGGCACGATGAGCAGGTTCGTCACCGTCAGCCTGGACAAGCGGGGCGTGAGCTGCGTCGCGAAGCTGCTCGACGATGTCGCGCCGCGGACGTGTACGGCGGTGTGGGACTCGTTGCCGTTGTCGGCGCCGGTGTTCCACGGGAAGTACGCGCGAAACGAGATCTACACGCTGCTCCCGGGCTTCGCGACGTTCGACCCGGGCAAGGAGAACACGACGGTCACGCCGATCCCGGGGGACCTGTGCTGGTTCTCGTTCGATTCCGATGATCTGGGGAATCCGGCGTACGGGTATGAGAACACGACTGGCACGGGGACGACTGGTGCGATTGTCGATCTGGCTGTGTTCTACGGGCGGAACAATCTGCTGATCAATGGGGACCAGGGGTGGGTTCCCGGCAACGTGTTCGGCACCGTCACCGAGAACCTCGAGGAGTTCGCCGCGGCCTGCCAGGACCTGTGGATGGGCGGAGCCCGCGGCGAAACCCTCACCTTCAGCCAAAAGCTCTAAAGTCTCCGGAGGACTCTGATCCTCACCAGCCGGTGTGTGTTGAGTGGGTGGGTTGGAAGGGAGAGCCAGAAGCTTTAAAGCCTCCAAGGACCCCGTCCACTCACCAGTCGGTGTGGTGAGTGGGCGGGTTGGAAGGGTTTAGAGGCCGTTGCGGAAGCCTTCTCGCCAGGAGGCGTAGGCGGGTTGCCAGTTGAAGGTTGCCTTTGCCAAGGTGTTGTCCGCGCCGCGGATCTCGGTGAAGGCAGCCACGCCGACGTCGCCGACCGCGAGGCGCGCGATCCATGCCGGCAGGTGCCGAGGCGCCTTCGCACCGAGAATGCGGGCGAACTCCGGCAGCCACACCGCCGCCTGCGCCGGGTCGTCGTCGGCGATCTGGAAGATGCCCGTCGCGTCGCTCTCGATCGCCTTCACCGTCGCGTCGGCCGCGTCGTCGTAGTGGATGAACGACCACACGCCGGTCCCGTCACCGATCAGCGGCAGCTTGCGCTTCTGGATCATTTCGACCATCGAGCCGCCCTTGCCGATGTCACCGGTCGGCCCGTAGAAGCTCCCGTACCGCAGCGCCACACCCTCGATCCCCGAGGCATTGGTGACGACCGACTCCAGGTGCTTGATACCGGCCATCGTCTTGCGCTGCGCCGGGACCGGATCCGGGTCCATCGGATCAGCCTCGGTCTTCGTCGTGGATCCACCGTGTTGCAAGTTCCAGCCGGCGTACGACTGGACGACGAACCGTCGTACGCCGGCAGCCTGGGAAGCGGCGAGCAGGTTGTCGGTGCCTTCGGTGCGGAGCCGGTTCGTCAGCGCGAAGCTGTCGTCGAAGTGCTTGAAGTCGATGCCGCCCTTGAGCGCGGACATCTGATGTACGACGACCTCCGGGCGGGCCGAGTCCACCGCGGCCATCACCGCGTCGGCGTCGAGGCCATCCGCGAGTACGACGTCTGCCCCGAACGCCCGCACACCGGCCGCGCCGCGCTCGGACCGGATCATCCCGGTCACCTCGTGCCCGGCCGCGACCAGCTGCGGCACCAACGACCGACCCAATCCACCGGTCGCACCTGCTACCAAGACCTTCATGTCATTCCTCCGTCGTCTGTTGTTACGACCCGGAGGACACGCGCCGCCCTCAGCCTGTGACAGTGACCTCGATCACGCCTCAGACGTGATGCTGAACGTCGTCGGCCCGAATGACACGTTGACGTCGCCGTCCACGGTCATGGTGCCGTCCGCGACCCGGCAGGTGAGCTTCGCGACGAACGGCGTCTCCACCCACCGGATGGTCGCCACGAACGCATCGCCGTCGCCGTACGCGCTGGTCAGGACGCGGTTACCGGCCTCGGCGCTCGCGTCGTCGAGCGGCTTTGTCTGCTCATTCCAGTTGCCAGGAGCACACACGAGCTCGTACACGCGATCGTGATCGTCGGAGAAGCTGAGCACGCCGGTGCCGTCCGGATCCAGCCGAACCGCCACGAGCCCGGTCACCGTCGGCTCGGTGAACCGGTAGGTCTGCCCGTCCCCAGCGGTCGGCGCGGGACCGCTCGGCGCTGCGAGCTCCAGCCGCTCCGGCCGGGCGACCGCCGCGACCTCCTTGCCCTCGAGCGCGGGGAGGAGGTGGTCCCAGACGGTGTTGAGGATCGCCTGCATGTCGGTGGTGGCACTCGTGACGATGAGGGCGGCGTCGTACTCGGGGAAGACCAGGCAGAACTGGCCGAACGCACCGTCGCCACGGTAGGTGTTGTGGCGGCCGCGCCAGAACTGGAAGCCGTACCCCTGCTTCCAGTCCGGGTTCTCCTGGTTGTCGTTCGAGACCTGCTTGGAGGTGGCCGCTTCGTACCACTCGGCGGGGACGAGCTGCTTGCCCTCCCACTGGCCGCGCTGCAACAGCAGCTGACCGAAGCAGGCGAGCGACTCGGTGTTGATGCTCAGACCCCAGCCGCCGACGGTGATGCCCTCCTTCGACACCTGCCAGGTCGCCTCGGTCGCGCCGAGCGGCTCGAACAGCCGCGGCCGCAGGTAGTCCAGCACCCGCTCACCGGTCAGGCGCTGCAGGATCGCGGACACCATGTACGTCGCGCCGCTGTTGTAGACGAACACCGTGCCCGGCTCGTGCTCGACGTCGAGGCCGAGGAAGACCTTGATCATCCGGCGATCGCGGCTGAGCGCGTCGACGGTGTCCTGATCGTGGCCGGTGGTCATGGTCAGCAGGTGCCGGACCTTCATCGCGGCCAGGTTGTCGCTGATCGTCTCCGGCAGCTCGTCCGGCTCGAAGAACGAGATGACCTGGTCGTCCAGCGACAG
The DNA here is from genome assembly GCF_040680855.1 of Kribbella sp. NPDC051952. Taxonomy (NCBI): domain Bacteria; kingdom Bacillati; phylum Actinomycetota; class Actinomycetes; order Propionibacteriales; family Kribbellaceae; genus Kribbella; species Kribbella sp. NPDC051952. Next base: position 281,083 of record NZ_JBFAXQ010000005.1, on the reverse strand, counting down.
CAGCCCGGCCTCGATCGCCAGGCCGGCCGCGGTCGACGTGAAGCTCTTCGACACGGAGAAGAGGAGATGTGGGTCGGTCAACCGGTACGGTGACCACTCCTCCTCGAGTACGACGTGACCGTGCCGAAGCAGCATCACGGTCTGGATCTCCGGCTCGGACGCGTCGAGCGCCGCGACAAACGCGTCGAGCGCCGCGGCGGACAACCCCTGGGCTTCTGGTGTACTCCGTGGAAGTCTGCTCACCTCACGCACGTTATCTTCAAGAACGGACAAATATCAGGTGTGTTCTGACAGGCGGGCAGCCGTGATCGTCAATCCGATCAAGGTGCCGGACGGCTTCCGACGTACCGTCGAAGCCGCATTGACCGGGCGGGACTTCGACGTAGCGCTCTGGCTCGAGACGACCGAGGACGATGCGGGCGTGACGATGGCGCAGCGCGCGATCGACGACGCGGTCGACCTGGTCGTGGTCGCCGGTGGTGACGGGACCGTCCGGGTTGTCTGCGCGGAACTCGCCCGGACCGGCATCCCGGTCGCGGTGCTACCGGCCGGGACCGGGAACCTGCTGGCCCGCAACCTCGGGATCTCGCTGGATCTGGACGTCGCCCTGACCGAACTCCTCGGTGGCAACGAGCGCCGGATCGACAGCGTGCTGATCGAAGGCGACGAACTGAGCTCTGATCGGTTCGTCGTGATGGCAGGGATGGGTCTGGATGCCGCGATCATCGCGGATGCGCCGGACGAGCTGAAGAAGCGCGTCGGCTGGGCCGCGTACGTCGTGTCCACGCTGAAGAACCTCAACCACCCGTTCGTCCGGGTCGAGATCATTGTCGACAATCAGACGCCCGTACGACGGCGTGCGCGGACTGTGGTGATCGGCAACGTCGGCACGCTGCAGGCGAACATCCCGCTGCTGCCCGACGCGCAGCCGGACGACGGGCTGATCGATGCCGTCGTGGTGGCGCCGCGGCGGATCAGTCACTGGCCGCGGCTCGTGCTGAGCCTGGTCGTGAAGTCGTGGCGCGAGCAGCACGTCGAGCGGTTCACCGGGCGGCAAATCCAGGTGACAGCCGCGACGACGGTACGCCGGCAACTGGACGGTGACACCATCTCCGACGGCCGGGTGCTGACCGCCTCGGTCGACCCGTCAGCGTTGGTCGTCCGAATCCCCTGACGACTGCAGGTGCGCGAGTTTGTCGGGGTTGACCACGCCGTGGATGGTCTGGATCCGGCCCGCGGTGACGACGAACGACCAGATGCCGACCGTGCGGTCCTCCGGGTCGTGGATCCGGAGCGCGGGCTGACCGCCGACGTGGACCTGTTCCGGGGTGAGCTGGTTGAACTTGCCGAAGGCACCGATCAGCATCCGGGCGACGTTGCCGGCGCCGTGGACCGGCCGCGGGAAGCCGCCCTTGCCGCCGCCGTCTCCGGTGAAGGTGGCGTCGGGGGCGAGGAGATCGACGAGGGCCTCGAGTTCGCCGTCCTCGGCGGCCGCGACGAAACGGCGGACCAGCTCGTCGCGTTCGTGGGGTGACGGGTCGAAGCGCGGTCGATTGTCTGCAATCCGACGACGAGCCCGGACGGCGAGCTGGCGGCAGGCGGCCGGTGTCTTGCCGATGAACCGGGCCAGGTCGTCGTACGAGTAGCCGAAGACGTCGCAGAGCAGGAACACCGCGCGCTGGTCGGGGGACAGGCGCTCGAGCACGACCAGGAACGCGGTGGACAGCGAGTCCGAGAGGACGGCCCGATCGGCCAGGTCGACGTACTCGTCCACCGCCGGCTCAGGCAGCCAAGGGCCGTAGTAGGTCTCGCGCTGTCGGCGTGCGGACCGGAGCTGATCGATCGCGAGCCGGGTCGTCACCGTGGTGAGGAACGCCTTCGGCGACGTCACCTCGGCTTCGCGGTGGAGCCGCAGGTAGGCCTCCTGCACGACGTCCTCCGCGTCGCCGAAGCTTCCCAGCATCCGGTACGCGATCGACAGCAGCAGTGGCCTGAGTTCCTCCATCACACCTTCACAGACGATCGAGGGCGTCTCCCAGTGACAAACCATGCCACTGTCACACAGGAGGATTGTCGATCGTCTGCAATCGACATGAACACGATCACCTGGATCCTGACCGCCGTACTGGCTGTGGTCTTCACGATCTCCGGCCTCGCGAAGTCGACGATGTCCCGCGAGCGTCTGATCGCCAGCGGCCAGACCGGCATCGCTCCGTTCCCGATGCCGCTCGTCCGCATCGTCGCGGTGTGCGAGCTGTTCGCCGTCGCGGGCCTGTTCGCACCGTGGCTGACCGAGACGGCCCGGGTTCTCACGCCGCTCGCCGCGGTCGGCCTGTCCGTCGTCATGATCGGCGCCGCCACCTCACACGCGTCGCTCAAGGAGCCGAAGTCGGCAGCGGCCAACACCATCCTCCTGGCCCTGGCCGCCTTCGTCGCGGCCAGCCGCTTCGCCGCCCTCACCTGACACAGCTGCGTGACACAGCTGCGTGACACAGTGACCAGATGCAGACGTACCTGGACTCGTTGGTCAACGACGGCGCGGCCGGGGTGCTCCTGCACTACCGGTCGCCCAAGCAAACCTGGATCGGCTCCAGCGGCGTCGCCCGGGTCGGCACCGATCAGCCTGTGGATCCAGACGGGTGGTTCCGGGCCGGAAGCATCACGAAGACCTTCACGGCGACCGTCGTGCTGCAGCTGGTCGGAGAGGGCAAGCTCCAACTCGACGAGCCGATCGACCAGTGGGTGCCGGGCGTGTCGATCGACCTGCGGCAACTCCTCAACCACACCAGCGGCCTCTACAACTACACCGACGACCTCCCTGAGCCGGTCGGCATCCTCCGGGATCGCTACCTGCACCGGGAGCCGCAGGAAATGCTGAGCGCTGGTCTGGAGAAGCCGGGACTGTTCGCGCCGGGTAGTTCATGGTCGTACTCCAACACCAACTACATCGCGCTCGGCCTGCTGATCGAGGCCGTGACGGGCAACCCGTACGGCGATGAGGTCGCGCGCCGGATCCTGCAACCACTGGGCCTCGAGCGCACGATCCTGCCGGGCGACGACGTGGAGCTGCCCGAACCTCATGCCAGTGCGTATCTACCGGTGGACGGTGAGCTGGTCGACCTGGCCAGATGCAACGCATCCCAGGCCTGGGCGGCAGGCGAGCTCGTCTCGACAGCCACCGACCTCAACACGTTCTATGCCGCCGTACTCGAAGGCGACCTGCTCGCGAAGCCGGAGCACCAAGCGATGCTCACCGTGTTCCAGCCGAATGAGCCCTACGGCTACGCCCTCGGCATCGAACGTCGCGAACTCCCGGACGGTCAGGTGGTCTGGGGCCACACCGGCGGCTTCTACGGGTACCTGACCCTGAGCTATCACTCAGCGGACCTGTCCCTGACGCTCTCCTACACCGGCACCGACGCGAAGCCGCCGGAGACCGACCAGATCCTGGCCGGCCTCCTGCACGGCTGATTGCGCTATTTCTGGACCAGAACCGCGACCGATCGGGCTGGGACGGTGACGGTGCCGGAGGATGCGGTCCAGGTGGTCTGCTTCACCACTGGATCGGAGCCTGCGGCCTGGATGGGGGAGAGGGTTAGGTTGGCGCCGGCCAGATCTGGCACGGTCTGGGTGACGGGCGAGCCGGTGGAGTTGAAGACGACCAGGACGCCCTTGAGGGCCGGGTCGACGTTGGGGCCGACGGTGTCGTCGATGCGCATGGTGATCACGCCTGGGTTCGCACCGCTCAGCGGGAAGCTGACCTTGGTGTTGATCAGGTTTGCCGAGCCCAAGCGGAACAGCGGCGTCGAGAAGCGGAGCTTCAGCAGGTCGGCGGCCGCGGTGGACGCAGTCGCCACCTCAGCGGCCGTCGGCTTCAGCGCCGCGTTGCCCAGCAAGGGTTTGATGTATGGCCACTTGGCCTCGTTGTCGGTCTTCGGCGGTAGGCCATGACCGAAGCCGTTGTCGGCCCCGGTCCAGTCGAGTGTGTTGAACCAATCGCCCGAATCGTACGAGTTGCGGTCGAGGGACTTGCTTCGCAGCAGATCCGCGCCCGCGTGCCAGAACGACGGGGTCTGGGCCAGTGCGGTCGTTGCCAGCGACACCGTGTTCATCCGGATCCGGTCCGGCATCGTCATTGCTGTCGGCAACTTGTAGGTCAGCGTGTCCCACAACGTTTCGTTGTCGTGGGCATCGACATAACTGATCACCTCGTCCGGCTGATCGGCGTACCCGGCCGGTGCGCCGTTGTAGTCGACCGCGTCACCCCGTACGACGTCACCTGTCGAGGCGGAGCGGAACGTGAACGACCGGAGGTTGCCGGCCAGCCCGAGCTGGATCAGGTCGGTGTCGTGCGCGAGCCGCGCCGCGCGTTCGGATGGCGTCCCGTTGATCGGGTCACCGTTCGGGTCGCTCGCTTCACCGGAACCGAAGCCCTGGATCCGCGGATTGTCGTCGAACGGACCACCGCCGCGCACACCGTCGCGGAGCCGGTCCGAGAACGTGCCGATCCCGGTGCCGCCGAGGTTGCCCTGCCGGGCCTGGACGAAGAGCGCGTCGTTCGCGACCTCGCCGAAGTTCCAGCCCTCGCCGTACAGGTAGATCTTCTTGCCGTCGACGCCGTCCTTGGCCAGGGTCAGCTTGTCGAGGGCGGCCCGGACCTTGAGCATGTTCGCCTTGCTGTGATGGCCCATCAGGTCGAAGCGGAAGCCGTCGACGTGGTAGTTCCGGGCCCAGCTGACGGTGCTGTCGACCATGATCTTCTCGGCCATGGTGTGCTCGGTCGCGATGTTGCTGCAGCAGGTCGACGTCTCCACCGTGCCGGTCGCGTTCAGCCGCTGGTAGTACCCGGGCACGACCTTGTCCAGCACGGAGGTCGGCGCCTGACCGGCAGCCGGGGTGTGGTTGTAGACCTGGTCGAGTACGACGCGCAGCCCGGACTTGTGCAGACCGCCGACCATCGTGCGGAACTCGGCCACGCGGGCCAGCCCATCACGAGCGGTCGCGTACGAGCCCTCCGGCGCGAGCCAGTGGTACGGGTCGTAGCCCCAGTTGAAGCCGTCCTTCGCCGCCGTCGCCGTCACGCAGGCCTGCTGCTGATCGGAGTCCGCCGGGAACGACTTCAGATCGCACGCCGGCGTCTGCTGTCCGGTCTCGGGGATCGAGGCAATGTCGAACGTCGGCAACAGGTGGACCGTGTTCAGACCGGCCGCCGCCAGCGCGCGCAGATGTTTCGTCCCGTCGCCCTCGTCCGCGAACGCCAAGTAGGTCCCGCGGTGAGTCGCTGGCACCGTGCTGTCGTTGATGGAGAAGTCGCGGACGTGCAGTTCGTAGATGGTCGAATCGACACCACGCGCCAGCTTCGGCGCCGGCGTACCCGACCACAGGGCCGGTTTGCCGGCCGGATCGTTCAGGTCGACCGCGACCGAGTACGCCGAGTCCGTCGTCAGCGCGACCGAGTACGGGTCGGTGACGACGTTGGTCTCGACCTTGCCGGTGGACGGCGCGTAGACCGTCACCTGGTAGCGGTACGGCGCGTCCTTCAACGACCGTGGTCCGGTCACGGACCACGACCCGTCGTCACCGCGACGCATCGGGATTGTCGACGATCCAACAATCAGACTCACGTTCTGAGCCGTCGGCGCCCACAGCGTGAACGTCGGCGCACCGCCGCGCCAGCTCACGCCGTACGTGCGTCCGGTCGCAGACCCATAGACGTCGTCGAGCACGCCGGGAATCTGTACGCCGGTCGCGTCGAGCAGCCGCCCGACGTCGTCGTACTGCGCCAACCCGAGCTGCCCGGTCAGGATCTTCCGGGCATCACCGTGGTCGAGCCTCAGCGCCGTATAGCCCTTCAAGGCCGGGAACTTCGCCAGCACCGACGCGGGCAGCCCCTTCGGGTCGTACCGCAGTTCGGCCGAGGCGCCGCCGATGTCGTCGGCGTCGACCTTCAACGACCCGTCGGCCGACCAGTGCAGCCGCCACCGCGACCGCTCCGGGTGCGCGACCGGCGGTACGGCGAGCAGGTCGCGAGAGACCCACTGCGCCTTGGCCTGGCTGAGGTCCGGCTGGGCGCCGGGCTTGGAGGTGGTCACCGTCAGCGCGTGCGTCGCGAGGACGTACGAGAACTTGACGACGAGCCCGTCCCCGGGCACAGAGATCGGCACGTTGTTCGCCGGGTAGCTCTCGTCCCAGGACAGGTTGTGCGCGACCTTCGCCTCATAATTGCCAGCTCCCAACTCACTGGTCGACCACGTATAGGTGCCGTCGCCATCCTCGTCGGTCAACCACGGCCGCATACAGGCCGGATCCCAGTCCGCGGGACATCCCAGCTCGGACTGGAACGACCCGGGCACGGTGATGATTGGTCCCTCGGCACTGGACGTCACGACGTGCCGGCCGTGCTCGTAGTAGAAGGTCACCGGTGTGGCCGGAGCGGTGTAGGAGATGTTCGAGCCGTTCAGTACCCCACCGGCACCGTAGTTCTCGTCCCAGGTCTTGTTGATCGCCGCCTTGTAGGCGTGCTCACCGGCCGGGATGGTGTACGTGCCCTTCCACACCTTGTCCTTCGGGTCCAGCGTCAGCTGCGCCTGGTCGCAGTCCGGCGACCAGTCCGCCGCGCAGCCCATCTCGCTGTTGTGGTCACCCGGCACGCTGACGTTCGCGGGCTGTACGACGGGACCGGTGCCACCCCCGCCACCACCCGGTGCAGCAGCATCGCCAACCACGCCGTACGAACCGGACACCGAGTAGTTGCCGGAGACATCGCGCAACACCGCCCGGTACTCGAGCAGCGTTCCCTTGGGCAGCCCGGACACGTCCTGGAACACCCGGTACGGCGCGTTGTCGTCGGAGCCGAGTCGCTGCCAAGCCGTCGTACCCACTGGGCGATAGCCGAAGGTCACAGTGACCGGAGTGTTGGCCGGCACCGCCGCAGCGATCTCAGCACGCCCACCGACCGTCGCACCGAGCTCTGGCGAGCTCACGTAGACAGCAGGCGCCTTCGACCGCGACGGGACCTTGCTCTGCGCTTGGTAGACAGTCACCGACAGAGGTGCCTGGCTGAGGACCACTCTGCCCTCGCGGTCGGTCTTCACGGCCTTGGACCCGCCATAGACCGGCTTGAGCCAACTGTTCGACCCGTACGTCGGAATCGTCGCGGTCCCGGCCGTGGTCGAGTTGTTCGCGACCACCAGGTACTCCACGTTGTCGGTGCCGAGACGGCTGAACGCGTAGAGGCCGTTGGTGTTCGACGAGTACCGGTGGACCTGGCGGCCGTCGGACAACGCCGGGTACTTCGCCCGGAGCTTCTCCAGGGCCGCGATGTGCTTGTACATCGGCGCGTTGACGTCGTACCGGTCCTTGCTGCCGATTGTCGTCGTACCGGAGCCGTCGACGATCTCGTCGTCGGTGTAGTCGGCGGTCTTGGTCGCGAACATGTCCTGCCGCGCGTCCTTGTCACCGCCCGGCCCGGTGAAGCCCTGCTCGTCGCCGTAGTAGATGACCGGCTGACCACGGGTCAGGAACATCAGCGAGTGCGCCAGCTTGTCCCGGGCGAGCAGTTCCGTCCCGTTGGCACCGCCTTGCTTGATGAAGGTGCCGACCCGGCCCATGTCGTGGTTGCCGAGGAACGTCGGCAGTTGGTACGCGTTCGAGTCCGCATCGGTGTAGTAGTCGTCGTTCGCGTAGAGGTCGCGCAGTTTGGTGCCCGAGTCACCCTTCGCGTAGGCGACCGCGTTCTGCTGGAACCCGAAGTCGAGCGTCGCCTGCAGCGCGCCCTGGGTCGTATACGTCGACATGAAGGTCGGGTTGGCGTCGAACACCTCGCCGAACATGAAGAAGTTCTTCGACCCGGCGCTCTTGGCCGCGGCCAGGATCTGCGGGGAGAACTTCTGCCAGAACTCCAGGTTGACGTGCTTGACCGTGTCGATCCGGAACCCGTCGATACCGAACTCGGCCCAGGTCTTGTAGACGTCGATCATCCCGTCGCGGACCTTCGGCTGCTCGGTGAACAGGTCGTCCAGTCCGACGAAATCGCCGTACTCGGCGGATTCGCCGGCGAAGGTCGAGTCGCCGCGGTTGTGGTACAGCGTCGGGTCGTTCAGCCAGGCCGGGACCTTGACGGTCTCGTCGGCCGGCGTCCGGAACACCGGCACGTTCGGGAACGAGATGTTCTTGTCCAGCGGCGGGAACGTGTCGCCGCCGGCGTACTGCTTGTCGTCGAAGACGTTGCCGGCAGCATCCTTGTACGGCGAGGTGGACTTCGGGATGTACCCGTACTGATGGGACTGGTAGTCGATCACGTCGGCGGTGTGGTTGGTGATGATGTCGAAGAAGACCTTCATCCCCTTCTTGTGCGCGAGCGTGATCAGTTGCCGCATGTCCGCGTTGGTGCCGAGATGTGGGTCGATCTGGGTGAAGTCCGTGATCCAGTAGCCGTGGTACCCGGCGCTCGCGTTCGCGCCGGTGCCCTGCACCTGCTGGTTCTTGAACGACGGCGTGAGCCAGATGGACGTCGTACCGAGCGACTTGATGTAGTCGAGCTTCTGCATCACGCCGGCCAGGTCGCCACCGTGGTAGAAGCCCTTGTCGGTCGGGTCCAGGCCGGTCGCCATCCGGTCGCCGGTCAGACCGCCGGCGTCGTTGGCCTTGTTGCCGTTGGCGAACCGGTCCGCCATCAAGAAGTAGAAGCGCTCCTTGGTGAGGTCCTTGCGCAGACTCGGCGACGCGAGCGTCTTGTCCGCCGCGGTCACCGCCGAGCCGGCCAGGTCCACCGGCTTCACGGTGACGAGGTGGCTGGTGTCGTCGTACGTGAAGACCAGCTTGGCCGGGCCTTGGATCGCGAGCGGGATGTTCGCGCCGCCCAGCACTCCACCGGCGCCGTAGTTCTCGTCCCAGCCCTTGTTGATCGTGACCTTGTACTCGTACGAGCCGGCCGGTACGTCGAACACCTTCGAGTATGGCGCTGCCGTCCCGAGACTGGTCGCATCACAGCCGGGATCCCAGTCGGCCGCACACCCGAGCTCACTCTGCAGCGACCCGGTCAACGTCACCAACCGATCCGCAAGTACCTCCGCCGGCGCAGCAGTCGCCGTACCCAGCCCCAGCGCGACCACCGCTACTGCGGTGAACCCCGCCGTCCATCGCCTGAACCCGCGCATGACGGTCCCCTCCCAGCCGACTCACCCTGCCGGGGACGCTAACCGCCTACCTGCACCGTGAGGAGGGCTCGAATGTCACGGTAGGGTCACGAGGTCGGGGAGGGTGGTCTCGATCGGGGTGTGCAGGACTGTTGTGGCCTGTTCGTCGTACGGCGTCTCCTGGGCGTTCAGGATGATCAACGGCTTGCCCGCGTTGAGAGCCAGGTCGCAGAGACCGGCGGCTGGGTAGACCTGGAGAGACGTGCCGATTGCGAGGAAGGCGTCGGCGGATTCGGTGGCGGCAACGGCACGATCGAGGACGGCTCTGTCCAAGGACTGACCGAAGGAGACGGTCGCGGATTTCAGTACGCCGCCGCACACCTCGCAGGCCGGATCCTCGTCACCGGCTTCGAGGCGGGGGAGTACGTCGGCCATCGGGATACGTCGGCCGCAGTCGAGACAATCGACGTACCAGACCGTGCCGTGGAGCTCGTGGACCAGCTCCGGGGAGGAGCCCGCCTTCTGATGCAGGCCGTCGACGTTCTGGGTGATCAGACCGGTCAGGCGGCCCTGGCGTTCGAGCTCGACCAGAGCGAGATGCCCGGGGTTCGGCTCGGCGGTCCAGGCCGGTGCGGCCAGGCGGTGCTTCCACGCTTCCACGCGGACCTCCCGGCCGGCGACGTACTCGTCGATGTCGAACATCGCCTGTGCCGCCGGGTTCTTCGTCCACAGCCCTTGCGGACCACGGAAGTCGGGGATGCCCGACGCGGTCGAGATCCCGGCTCCGGTCAGTACGGCGATGCGCTCGGCCTTGATCACACGTCCGACCGTAACGCGTCCCACTCCGGTCGCAAGATCGCCATCATGATGTCGTCGACCCGTTCGCCGTCCCACTTGAGTGCCTGCCGCAGCCGGCCCTCCTCGACGAAGCCGGCCTTCTCGTAGACCCGCTTGGCCCGAGGGTTGAAGGCGAACACCGTGAGTGAGATCCGGTACAGGCCGAGCTGCTCGAATCCGTAGCCGACGATCAACCGGGTGGCCTCGGTGCCGAGGCCCTGGCCGCGGCCGTCGGGGCCGATCAGGATCCGGAAGTTGCAGGACTCGTCCTCCGGGCTCCACTGGTTCAGGACGGCCTCACCGACGGTCCGGCCGGTCGCCTTGGACACGATCGCGAGGTCCAGCCGGTCGGTCTGGTCGCTCCGGGTCCGGTACCACTCGCGGGCGAAGTCCTCGTCGAGCTCGTCGCGACTGCCGGTGAACCGGCCGACCTCCGGGTCGTCCATCGCGGCCCGCAGCGCGTCGTAGTCGCTCTCGTCCACCGGCCGCAGGACGACGAGTTCACCGGTCAGGGTCGGCTTGTGCGCGAAGTCGGTCACGATCCGGAGTGTTTCAGCTGACCCGCCGGATCACGTACTGATTATCGGCGGCGGAGACCAGCTCCTGGGAGCGCATTCGGCACCAGGCCGGGATGTCGGTGGCTGCGGCCGGATCGTCGGCGAGCACGGTGACGGTGTCGCCGACGGCAACGGTCGGTAGCGTCTTGGCCAGCTTGATCACCGGGAGTGGGCAGAGCAGGCCGCGGCAGTCCAGGTCGACGTTCACATCCCCACCTCCGCACGGATCCGCTGCACGATCTCAGGTACCACCGTGCAGAACCGATCAACCTGCTCGTACGTCGTGGTGCGCGCCAGCGAGATGCGGACGTTGCCGTGGGTCAGCACGCCCATGGCTGCCAGGACGTGCGAGGGCTTGAGGGTGCTCGACGTACAGGCCGAACCGCTGGAGACGGCGAACCCTTCGGCATCCAGTGCGGTTACCAGGGCTTCGCCATCGACGTAGAGACAGGAGAAGGTGAGCACGTGGGGCAGCCGGTCCTCGGGGTCGCCGACCACCTCGACGTCGAGGATGTCCGCGGCTACACGCCGTCGTACCTCGTCGATCCAGGCTCGGTGCTGCTTGTCGAGCTGCTCGGCCTCAGCCAGCCGGGCCTGCAACGCAGCCGCGGCCGCCAGGATGTTGGGCACGTCCGGGAAGCCAGGGGAGAGGCCGTCCTCCCGCTCATCCATCGGCCAGGCCGGTGCGATCCGCGTCCCCTTCCGTACGGCCAGTAGCCCCACACCGGCCGGTCCACCCCACTTGTGCGCGCTAGCGGCTAAGGCCGACCAGCCCGCGGGTATGGCGTCATGCCCGATCGACGCGGCCGCATCAACAAACAGGGGTACGTCGCCACATGCCTCGGCCAGCGCCGCGATCGGCTGCCGTGTCCCAACCTCATGATTGGCCGACTGCACCGCGGCCACCGCCACCCCTGGCTGCCTGACCGCCTGTCCGAACACGTCGAGGTCGATCCGGCCGCTCGAGTCCACACCCACCTCGATGCCGTCGGCCCCAGCCGTGTGGAGTACGGCGGAATGCTCGACAGCACTGTGGACAACGGTGTTCCCGACTCGCTTGCGTGCGGCCCCGATCGCGGACAGTCCGGTGTGGATGGCCGCCGTACCCGAAATAGTCAGATACAGCTCCTCCGGCCGCACCCCGACCGCGTCGGCCAGCACCGCGCGGGCGTTGTCCAGCAGCAGCCGCGCGGTCCGTCCTTCATGGTGCAACCGAACCGGATCCGCCCACCCGGAATCGACTGCCTGCAGCAACATTTCCCGCGCTGCCGGGTGCAACGGCTCGGCCGATGCCGCGTCCAGATACGCACGCTCGTTCACACGGGAAACGCTAAGCCCTACCTCTGCGCAAGAACGGGAATGGTGTCCAGTAGTGTTTGGTCGTCAGTCTCACTTGGGAAGGGAAAGGCGCCCCGTGGGTTCGAACGGCACGTCCGGAGTGGAGGAGCGCACGGCAGATCCTGCCGGCGCCACACGTCCGGCGAAGCGACGCCTGCTGGTCGGTGCGGGAGCGGTGCTCGGCACCCTGCTGCTGACCAGCTGTTCGTCGGCGACCACTGAGCAGTGGAAACGACTCGGTCTCCCCGAGGGCGCATCGGACCGGACCGAGGCCGTCCGAAGCCTCTGGATCGGCGCCTGGATCGCGGCGCTGATCGTCGGTGTGATGGTCTGGGCGCTGATCTTGTACGTCGTCGTGCGGTACCGCAAGCGCAACGACGAGGCCCCCCGGCAGGTGCGGTACAACCTGCCGCTCGAGGTGCTCTACACGCTGGCCCCGTTCGCGATCATCGGTGTGCTGTTCTTCTACACCGTCGAGCACGGCGACAAGGTCACCGCGATGTCGTCCAGCCCGCAGCACACCGTGAACGTGGTGGGCCAGCAGTGGCAGTGGACCTTCAACTACAAGGACACCGTCGACGGCCAGCAGGGCGTCTGGGAGACCGGGACGATGTCCAACCCGGCCCAGCTGTGGCTGCCGGTGGACGAGTCGGTGCACTTCGACCTGACCTCGCCGGACGTCATCCACTCCTTCTGGGTGCCGTCGTTCTACTTCAAGCTCGACGTCATCCCGGGCCGGACGAACAAGTTCGAGCTGACCCCGACCAAGACCGGCACCTTCGCCGGCAAGTGCGCGGAGCTCTGCGGGCTCTACCACAGCCGGATGATCTTCACGGTCAAGGTGGTGACCCGTGACGAGTACGACGCGCATCTGCGCGACCTGGCCGCCAAGGGCCAGACCGGCGCCGCCACCGGTGGGCAGGACGCCACCACGATTCCCGGTCACGGGGAGCAGGAGGGCGAGAAGTGACCGACTTCGCCGAGCGCACCGGCGCTATCGGTAGCACCACCGCGATGCCGCGGCGGCGCAGCAAGGGTCAGATCGCGGTCAAGTGGCTCACCACCACCGACCACAAGCTGATCGGCCACATGTACCTGATCACGTCGTTCGCCTTCTTCCTGATCGGCGGCGTGATGGCTCTGCTCATCCGCGCCGAGCTGGCCAAGCCGGGCCTGCAGATCGTGAACGAAGAGGTCTACAACCAGCTCTTCACCATGCACGGCACGATCATGCTGCTGCTGTTCGCGACGCCGCTGTTCGTCGGCTTCGCGAACGAGATCATGCCGATCCAGATCGGCGCGCCCGACGTCGCGTTCCCGCGGCTCAACATGTTCAGCTTCTGGCTGTTCCTGTTCGGCGGCCTGATCACGATCAGCGGCTTCTTCACCCCGGGCGGTGCCGCCGACTTCGGCTGGTTCGCCTACGCGCCGCTGTCCAACGCGGTCCGCTCGCCGGGTATCGGCGGTGACCTGTGGATCATGGGCCTGTGGATGGCCGGTCTGGGCACCATCCTCGGTGCGGTCAACTTCGTCACCACGATCATCACGATGCGCGCACCCGGTATGACGATGTTCCGGATGCCGATCTTCACCTGGAACATCCTGGTGACGTCGATCCTGGTACTGATCGCCTTCCCGATCCTGGCCGGCGCGCTGCTGATGCTGGAGGCGGATCGAGCCTTGGGGGCTCACGTCTTCGATGCCGGGAACGGTGGGCCATTGCTGTGGCAACACCTGTTCTGGTTCTTCGGGCATCCAGAGGTCTACATCATCGCCTTGCCGTTCTTCGGCATCATCACCGAGATCCTGCCGGTGTTCAGCCGCAAGCCGGTCTTCGGCTACATCGGCCTGGTCAGCGCGACGCTGGGTATCGCGGTCCTCTCGGTCGCGGTGTGGGCCCACCACATGTTCGTCACCGGAGCGGTGAACCTGCCGTTCTTCTCGTTCATGACGTTCTTGATCGCGGTGCCCACCGGGGTGAAGTTCTTCAACTGGATCGGCACGATCTGGGGCGGGTCGGTGTCGTTCGACACGCCGATGCTCTGGTCGGTGGGCTTCCTGACCACCTTCCTCTTCGGCGGTCTGACCGGCATCATCCTGGCCTCGCCGGCGCTGGACTACCAGCTGTCGGACTCCTACTTCGTGGTCGCGCACTTCCACTACGTCGTCTTCGGCACCGTGGTGTTCGCGATGTTCGCCGGGTTCTACTTCTGGTGGCCGAAGTTCACCGGCCGGATGCTCGACGAGAAGCTCGGCAAGCTGCACTTCTGGCTGCTGTTCATCGGCTTCCACACGACGTTCCTGGTGCAGCACTGGCTCGGCGTCGAGGGCATGCCCCGCCGGTACGCGTCGTACGGTGCGAACGAGGGCTTCACCACGCTGAACGAGGTCTCCAGCGTCGGTGCGTTCATCCTCGGCCTGTCGATGCTGCCGTTCTTCTACAACGTCTACAAGTCGCGCAAGTCGCCGCCGGTGGGCGTCGACGACCCGTGGGGCTGGGGCCGCTCGCTGGAGTGGGCGACCAGTTCGCCGCCGCCGCGGCACAACTTCGAGCGGCTGCCGCGGATCCGGTCCGAGAGCCCGGCGTTCGATCTGCACCACGCCGACCTCGCCCTCGCCGAGTACCCGGACAACCAGGCCGGCAAGGACAACCTGCTGGACGCGGGTGAGGACCAGGGCCGGGTCGAGATGCTGCAGGAGACCGTGCGTTCGGAAGGGAAGGACGAGGCGTGAAGGTCGAAGCCTGGGTCTTCGGGATCCTGAGCGTGTTCGTGCTGGTCGTCACGCCGGTCTACTGGCTGATGTCGAACGACCCGACCGGCACCACCGCACTGGTGATGACGTTCTTCCTGTCGCTGCTGGTGGCGTTCTACCTGAGCGTCACGGCCCGCCGGATGGATCCTCGTCCGGAGGACCGCAAGGAAGCCGAGATCGCCGAGGGAGCGGGGGAGCTGGGCTTCTTCCCGCCGTACTCGTGGTGGCCGCTGTGGACCGCGCTGACGCTGGCGGTCGTCGTACTCGGCATCGTCTTCGGCTGGTGGCTGTTCATCGCCGGCTGCGCGATCGGCATCGTCACGCTGAGCGGGTTCATCTTCGAGTACTACCGCGGTGACCACGCTCACTAGTTGAGCATCTGACGAAATGCGCCGCCCGGGAACGAACCGGGCGGCGCTTTCGTGCGTCTTTAGGAATGCCACCGGTGCAGGACCGTTGTGGTCCGTACCACTCCGGTGGCGGTGCGTTGCACAGGACTGTCCGTACGACGGGTTACCCTGGCGGCGGTTTGACGAAACAGGGGAGAACTGGGGAATGGTGAGCAGTTCGGTGAGGAAGCACGGCCTTGCCGTGGCCGGTATCTGTGTGCTGCTGCTGGCCGGCACAGCCTGCAGCGACACGGACGCAGGCGGCAACAACCCGTCGACGCCCAGCGCGTCGACGTCTGAGAGCAACGGAACACCCGGCGCCTCGACCACCCCGGGGGCCTCGTCGACGCCGACGCAGGACCCGGCGGCGGCGGCGATCTCGATCGTGCCTGCCAAGGGCGCGTCCTCGGTCCAGCCGGACAAGCCGGTGACGGTGTCGACGACCACCGGCAAGCTGACCGCGGTCACGCTGAAGGACGACGACGGCGACAAGGTGACCGGCAGCTTCAACCCGGAGAAGACCACCTGGACGTCCGCGGCCCAGCTGAAGCCGGGTGCGACGTACACGGTGAGCGGCTCGGCCGAGGGCACCGACGGTGCGACCGTGCCGATCAGCTCGACCTTCAAGACGCTGAAGGCGACCAAGAGCCTGAAGGCCTCGGTCGTCCCGCTGAACGGTGAGACCGTCGGTGTCGCGCTGCCGATCCAGATCTTCTGGAACAACCCGGTCAAGGACCGCGCGGCCGTGGAGAAGCGGCTGTCGGTCAAGACCTCGGTCCCGGTCGACGGCACCTGGCACTGGGTGAACAGCAAGCAGGTCAACTACCGGCCGAAGAACTACTGGCCGGCCGGCACCAAGGTCACGGTCAACATCGACACCCAGGGTGTCAACGCCGGGAACAGCACCTGGGGCACGGCCAGCCGGAAGATCGCCTTCAGCATCGGCAAGTCGGTCGTCAGCCTGGTCAACGTGAAGAAGCACACGATGACCGTGACGATCAACGGCAAGCTGGCCCGGACCATCCCGATCACCGCCGGCAAGGACGGCTTCACCACCCGCAGCGGGGTGAAGGTGATCATGGAGAAGTACACGACCAAGCGGATGGACGCGGCGACGGTCGGCATCAAGCCCGGCGACCCGAACTACTACAACATCCCGGACGTGAAGTGGGCCCAGCGGGTCACCAGCTCCGGCGAGTTCGTCCACGGCGCCCCGTGGTCCGGCGGCAGCCAGGGCAGTGAGAACGTCAGCCACGGCTGCGTCGGTATGAGCCTCGCCAACGCCAAGTGGTTCTTCGACCAGACGTTGCGCGGCGACCCCGTCACCGTCACCGGCACCAACAAGCACATGGAGCCCGGCAACGGCTGGACCGACTGGAACACCACCTGGGCCACCTACAAGGCCGGCTCAGCCCTCTAACACCAGAACACCCCAAGACCCCCTCCTGCACCCGCGGGAGGGGGTCTTTCCTACTCGACAACTGGGCGCTCAGGTCAGCAAGGCCTTGGTCAGCTCGTCGGCGGGTGTTGTGGGGAGCGAGTGGTGGGTCGCGGTTTCCAGGCGTACGACGGTTGCTGTTGGGAGCAGCGTGGTGACGCGGTTGGTCAGGTGGTCGGGGTTGTGGGTCTTGGTGCGGCCTGCGACGGCTACCAGGAGCGGGGGTTTGAGGGAGCGGAGCTGGTCGTCGGTGGGGCGTTTGGGGCGGACGACCCGGGCTGTGGGTTGCTCGGCGGCCAGGCCGGCGAGTGCGAGCCACCCGGCGTCCACCGGGAGGCCTTGGGTCTCCCAGCGGAGGAAGGACTTGGTGCGCTTGCGGGACGGCCGGAGGAGGCTCGGGAGGGCGCGGGCGACGTACGGGACGCGCAGGGCGGTGAAGCAGTCGGTCGGGTCGATCAGGGCGAGTCGCTCGACCCGGTCCGGGTTCCGCAGGGCGTAGGTGAGGGCGATCCAGGCGCCGTACGAATGTCCGACCAGCTGGGCCCGCCCGGTTCGGTCGAATACACCGTTGAGCCAGTCGACCAGATCGTCGACCGTCTGCGGCGGGGTGGTGGTGCTGCGGCCGGCGTCGCCGGGAAGGTCTGGCGCGTAGACGCGGTGGCGCTCGGCGAGGCGTGCGGCGACGGCGAACCAGACGGCCGAGGTCGCTCCGTGTCCGGCGAGGAGGATCACGGGAGGGGCGTCGGCCGGGCCGCAGACGTTGACGTGAGTGCCGTCGAGGTCGAGCTGCTCCACCGGGACACCCCAGCGGTGCAGAAGAGCGTCGTACGCGTCCTGGAAGGTCATGGCGGGAGAATAGCTCACTGAGTGAGGTATCTTGCCGGGTATGCGCGACGGAGTGATGCCGGCCGACCCCGAGCGGGCCGCGGCGATGGAGTTGGTGCACCGGTTGCGGGAGGTCGCGGTCCGGCTCGAGCTGGCGATGGGGGAGTTTGCCCGGACGACCGGCCTGCACGGGACCGACGTACGGGCGTTGATCCGCCTGCTGGACGCCGAGCGGGCGGGAGTCGACGCCACGCCCAGTTGGTTGGCTCAGCAGCTCGGTATGACCTCTCAGGCGACGACAGCCGTGATTCACCGGCTGGAGGCCGCTGGGCACGTCGAACGCGTCAGAAGCCGCTCAGACGGTCGCAGCTCCCAACTCCAGGTCTCCGACGCCGCAGTCTCTCTCGGCTGGCAGTTCTTCGGGCCGCTCCTCGATCGCCTGATCGCCACCACCGAGGCTCTGACTCCTGGCGAGCAGTCTTTGGTCACCGACTACCTGACTGCGGTCACCTCTGCCCTTGACGCAACCAGCGGGTTGCCATAGATTGGATATCGCAACCGGATGATTGCTATATAAGGAGTGGGTGTCATGGGTTTCCCGGATCGGATCCAGCGCGTGATGGAGTTGCCGCATCCGCCGGCCAAGGTGTGGGCGGCGGTGACCACGGCCGAGGGACTCGGGACGTGGTTCGGTCACGAGGCGACCATCGACCTGCGGCCGGGTGGCGCGGCATCGATGAGCTGGGACAGCGGCGACACCGCGGAGTTGCGGGTCGAGCGGGTCGAGGAGCCGTCGGCGTTCGGATTCAGCTGGCAGATCTACGGCCTGCCCGCCGACGATCCGCGTCGTACGTACGTCGAGTTCATCCTCGAGCCACACGGCGAAGGGACCCGGCTGACCGTGGTCGAGAGCGGCTTCGCGCAACTGCCGGACGACGTTCACAAGCCCGCGTTCGACGGCAACTCGCGCGGATGGGTGCTGGAGCTCGACGAGCTCATCGAGTACCTCGATGCAGCCTGACGTCGAGGCGATCGCCGAACAGGTCTTCATCGCCCTCGCGGACCCGAGCCGGCGGGCGATCCTGGCGGCGCTTGCCGCGGACGGTCCGACGACCGCGACCGACCTGGCCGACAAGCTGCCGATCAGCCGGCAGGCGATCGCCAAGCACCTTGCGCTGCTGGCCGAGGCCGGCCTGGTGACCGCAGAGCCGGGTGAACGGCGGCGCATCCGGTACCACCTGCAGTCCGGACCGATGCAGGTCGCGCAGCAGTTCCTCGCCGCCATGGCGCGCGACTGGGACGATCGGCTCGCCGCGTTGAAGGACCTCCTGGGTCCCTGACACCACCGAACAGCTAAACCGACGGCCACTCCGGCCGCCGGACGGATCAGCACGCTCTCGAAGGGAGCAGAACCATGACGTACTTCATGACCGGAAACACCGCAGTCGAGAACGCCCGAGCATTGGCCCAGTCCGCGCTCCCAAACGCTCCGCAGCAGCCGGAAGCAGTCCGCCGTACTCGCCCGTCGGTCGCTCACCGGTTCGGGGCCGTCCTTCGCACGGTCGGAACGCTTCAGCTCCGTCTCGCCGACCGGGTCGACCCCCGGCCCGCCATCTGAAAAGGACGCATCATGACCGATCAGAGCTTCACCACAACGATCACCGTGGACCGCACCCCGGAGGAGGTCTACGACGCTGTCATCCATCCGCGAGCCTGGTGGTCGGACAGCATCGAGGGATCCGCCGAACACGTCGGCGACCGGATCGCCTTCGACTCGCCCGGCCATCACAACTGGCGCTTCGAGGTGACGGAGCTCGTCGTACCCGAGAAGGTCGTGTGGCGGGTCCTGGACAGCAGCAGCACGGACTTCGTCGGCGACCCGACCGAGTGGAACGGAACAGAGGTCAGGTTCGACATCTCCACGGACGCGGGCCGGACGTCGCTGCGGTTCACGCATGCGGGTCTGGTGCCGGAGTTCGAATGCTTCGAGGCCTGTTCGACGGGATGGACCGGATACGTCCAACGCAGTCTCCGCAGTCTGCTCACGACCGGCACGGGCGAGCCGGGTGCTTACTGAAACGAGAAAGGCCCCGGCATGATGCCGGGGCCTTCCTCATGAGCAGACGTCAGGAGCGGTCGCTGGTGACCTCGCGGTAGGTCTCCGTCTCGCTGATGTCGTGGATCTCGTCCGCGTCGTGCGCGTGCTCGTGGGCTTCCTCGAGCTCCGCGGCGGTCGGCTTCTGCACCGCGTCGGCGTAGTAGAAGCGCGACAGCCGGGCGCGGACCTTGTTCAGGGCCCGGCGCGGGGCGCGAACACCGTTGTCGTCGGTCTCCGGACCGATGTCGAGCGGCAGCAGGCGGTCCCGGGCGGTGAGCTCGTAGGCCTCGTGGTTCGAGATCGGCGCGTGCTTCTCCGTGTACTTGCCATCGGGGGAGCGGACGATCACACCGGTCTCGAGGCCGTGCATGAGCCGGTCGTTGTCGGAACGCTGCAGCGAGATCGCGATCCGCCGGGTCACCCAGAACGCCAGCACCGGGCCGAGGAACACCGCGAACCGGAGGAACCAGGTCACGTGGTTCAGCGAGATGCCGAAGTGGGTGGCCACCAGGTCGTTACCGCCACCGATCCACAGCAGGCCGTAGAAGGTGATGAAGGCGGCACCGATACCGGTCCGGGTCGGCATGTTGCGCGGCCGGTCGAGCAGGTGGTGCTCACGCTTGTCGCCGGTGATCCAGCCCTCGATGAACGGATACAGCGCGACCAGCGTGACGAAGGCAGGAGGTATCAGCAGGGCCGGGATGATCAGGTTCCAGCTGAGCGTGATGCCCCAGAAGTGCGACTCGAAGCCCGGCATGATCCGGACAGAGCCCTCCAGCCAGCCCATGTACCAGTCCGGCTGGGACCCCGCCGTCACCTCGGCCGGGTTGTACGGCCCGTACAGCCAGACCGGGTTGATCTGCATCAGTGCGCCCATCAGCGCGGTGATGCCGAAGACGACGAAGAAGAAGCCACCGGCCTTGGCCATGTACACCGGCATCAACGGGTAGCCGACCACGTTCTTCTCAGTCCGGCCGGGGCCCGGGTACTGCGTGTGCTTGTGGTACACGACCAGGAACAGGTGGACCGTGACCAGGGCGAGGATCAACCCCGGTATCAGCAGCACGTGGATGGTGAAGAACCTGGAGACGAACTCGTCCCCGGGGAACTCGCCGCCGAAGATGAAGAAGTTCATGTACGTGCCGATGACCGGGGAAGCCCCGATCATCCCCTGCGTGATCCGTAGACCGGTCCCGGAGAGCAGGTCGTCCGGGAGGCCGTACCCGATGAAGCCCTCGATGATGCCGAGGAACAGCATCCCGAAGCCGATCACCCAGTTCAGCTCACGCGGCTTGCGGAACGCGCCGGTGAAGAAGATGCGGAGCAGGTGCACCATCATCGCGGCGATGAACAGCACCGCGGCCCAGTGGTGGATCTGCCGCATCAGCAGACCGCCGCGGACGTCGAAGGTGATGTCCAGGGTCGAGGCGTACGCCTCGGACATGTGCAGGCCCTTGAGCAGGCTGTACGAGCCCTGGTACTCGACCTCGGCCATCGACGGCTTGAACCAGAAGGTCAGGAAGATGCCGGTGAGGATCAGGATGATGAAGCTGTACAGCGCGATCTCGCCGAGCATGAACGACCAGTGGTCCGGGAAGACCTTGCGCAGGTTCTTCCGGCCGATCTTGCCGATTCCGAGCCGGTCGTCGACCCATTTCACCGGTGGCGGGAACTCTTTGTCTGACACTGCAGTCACCCTCGTTCGAAGAAGCTCGGGCCGACCGGCTCGGTGAAGCCGCTCTGCGCAACCAGGTAGCCCTCACTGTCAACTGCCAACGGTAGCTGAGGCAGCGGACGCGCGGCAGGGCCGAAAACGACCTTGGCGCTGTCGGACAGGTCGAACGTCGACTGATGGCACGGGCAGAGCACGTGGTGGGTGGTCTGCTCGTACAGCGAGATCGGGCAGCCGACGTGGGTGCAGATCTTGGAGTAGCACAGGATGCCGTCGACACCCCAGTTCTCCCGGCCCGGCTTGGTGCGGATCTCGGCCGGCTTGATCCGGACCACGATCACCGCGGCCTTGGCCTTGGCGTTCTGGTACTCGACCGGGCTCTCTTCCTGCAGCGGTGCCAGGTTGGCCGGGGCCGCGTTGACCAGCTGGCCGACGACCAGGTCGGACGGCTTGATCGGGCGGTCGGTGACATCGTTGACGACCCGGATGCCCTTCGCCCAGATGGTGTTGTACAGCGCTCGCCCGGGCAGCGGGCCGAGGTCACGCAGGAACACGATGGCCGGCAGGCCGAGCAGGCCCATGCTGGCCAGCAGCGACCGGCGGATCAGCTTGCGCCGGGTGAAGCCGGACTCCGCGGCGCCCTGCTTGAACGCCTCGGTGATGTCGGCGATCTGCTCGGGCGAGGAGTGTGCCGGGTGGCGGTCCTCCGCGATCTCCTCGTCGACCATCAGCTTCTTGGCCCACTGGATCGCACCGGCACCGATCAGGAACAGCGCCAGGCCGATGCACAGCCCGATCACCATGTTGTTGGCGTTGCCGGACAGCGGGCCGAACTCGAGGACGGAGTCCCGCGGGATGGCGAAGTACGCCACGCAGGAACCGAGCGCGAGCAGGCCGGCCAGGGTGAACATCGTCGACACCTGGCGCTCGACCCGGTCGGCCGCCTTCGGATCGATGTCGGTGATCCGGTATTCGTGCGGCTCGATGCCCGGGTCCGGGATCGGCTCCGCCACCACTACCTGACTGTGCTCCTCGTCGGCCTTGACGGCCGGGAGGTTCTTGTCGTCACTCATTCGGCCTTCGCTCCCTTGGCCTTGACGCCCTTGGCGCCGATCCACACCGCAACACAGACCAGCAGGCCGATACCGACCAGCCAGCCCCACAGACCCTCGGAGACCGGGCCGAGCCGGCCGAGGCCGAAGCCACCCGGGTCCTTCTGCGTCTGCAACGCCTTCAGGTAGGCGATGATGTCGGCCTTGTCCTGCGGCTGCATGACCTGGTCGGAGAAGACCGGCATCTGCTGCGGGCCGGTCAGCATCGCTTCGTAGATGTGCTTCTCACTGACGCCCATCAGCGACGGCGCGTACTTGCCGTTCGGCAGCGCACCGCCGCGGCCGGCGAAGTTGTGGCACGCCGTGCAGTTCGTCCGGAACAGCTCGCCACCGCGGGTGACCTGCTCGTCGGTGGCCTTGCTCACGTCGTACGAATCCGAGGCCGGAACCGCGGGGCCGGGGGCGAGGGAGGCGATGTACGCCGCCAGGGCCTCGATCTCGGCCTGCGTGTACACCGGTGGCTTGCGGGGGATCTGGGCTCCCGGCTGCTGGGCCGGCATCCGGCCGGTGCCGACCTGGAAGTCGACCGCGGCGGCGCCGACACCGATCAGTGACGGGGCGGCGAACTTGCCTTCGCCGTTGGTCCCACCCTCGGCGTTCAGACCGTGGCAGCTGGAGCAGCCGACCGCGAAGAGCTTCTTGCCCTCCTCGATCTGCTGGGACTGGGCCGAGTTGTCCGCTACCGCGTTGTCAGGGGCGAAGGCGGCGTACGCCGAACCCACTGCCAGGAGGCCGAACAGAAGCACGACGAGGCCGGCTGACCGGTGCCGTCGACGTGCGGAGAGAAAGCGCGCCGGTGACAAGGAAGATCTCTTCTCACTCATTTGAGCAGGTAGATGGTCGCGAACAGGGCGATCCAGACCACGTCGACGAAGTGCCAGTAGTAGGACACGACGATCGCCGAGACGGCCTGTTCGTGGGTGAACTTACGAGCCATGTACGTCCTGGCCAGGACGAACACGAAAGCGATGAGACCGCCGGTCACGTGCAGACCGTGGAACCCGGTGGTCAGGTAGAAGACCGATCCGTACGGCGACGACGAGATCGTCAGGCCCTCGTGGACCAGCTTCGCGTACTCGGTGACCTGCCCGGCGATGAAGACCGCGCCCATCAGGTACGTGAGGATGAACCACTCACGCATGCCCCAGGAACGCGGGTTCGCCAGTGCGCCGACCCGGCCCACCTTGCCGTGCTCGGCGGCGAACACACCGGCCTGGCAGGTGAACGACGACGCGACCAGGACGAACGTGTTCACCGAGGCGAACGGCACGTTCAGCATCTCGGTCGACGCCTGCCAGAGCGTCTCGGTCCCAGCGGCGGCGGATGCGGTCGTTACCGACCGGATCGTGAAGTACGCCGCGAAGAGTGCGGCGAAGAACATCAGTTCGCTCGAGAGCCAGACGATCGTGCCGACACTGACCATGCTGGGACGGTCATGATGTCCGTGTTCACGAGACGCTGGGAGCGCGGTTGCAGTGGCCACGCCGTCATTATGTCGGTCCCGCTGTTCAGCGCCACGACCACCCCCGTGCATGTCGGCAACAATTGGTTTCTACTGTGGAAGAGTGCTTCCCCTCCACGCCACGCCGGGCGACCAGATCGAGCCGTTCACGCCGCTGCGGTTGCTGACGGCCTGGACCTTCGAGCCGGTGCTACTCAGCGTGATCGTCCTCCTGGGCGCGCTGTATCTGTACGGCGTCCACCGGCTGCACAAGCGTGGCGACAAGTGGTCCAAGGGGCGCACGTTCGCCTTTGTCGGGCTGGGGTTGGGCAGTGCTGTGATCGCCACCCAGTCCGCGTTGGGCACCTATGACACGGTGCTGATCAGCGTGCACATGGCTCAGCACATGGTGCTGTCGATGCTGACGCCGTTGATGCTCGCGCTCGGCGCGCCGGTCACGCTGGCGTTGCGGACGCTGCCGCAGCGGCCGCGGAAGTGGTTGCTCTCCGTATTGCATTCCTGGGTGGCGAAGGTCCTGTGCTTCCCGCTGATCGGCTTCACGCTGTTCGTGCTGAGCCCGTGGGCCCTCTACTTCAGCGGCTGGTACGACGCCACCCTGCGCTCGACCACGTTGCACGACCTGTTGCATCTGCACTTCATCCTGGTCGGATCGTTGTTCTTCTGGCCGCTGCTCGGCCTCGACCCGGTGCCCGGCCGGGTGATCTACCCGTTCCGGCTGATGCTGACGTTCCTGACGTTGCCGTTCCACGCCTTCCTCGGCATCACGATCATGTCCGCGAACAAGCTGATCGCGGAGGACTGGTACACGAGCTTCGGCCGGTCCTGGCCGCCGTCGCCGCTGCACGACCAGTACATCGCGGGCGGCCTGCTGTGGGGTTCGGGTGACCTCGTCGGCGTGGTGTTCTTCGCCGTACTGTTCGTCCAATGGGTGCGTGAGTCCCAGCGGGAAGCGCGCCGCGAGGACCGCCGGCTGGACCGGTTGGAGGAACAGGCGCGCCGGGCCGGACAATCGCCCCGGTAGCATTCGCGGTGACCACTCGTATCAGAACAGAACTTGGGATGGATCGATGAGTTCAGAGCGTCCGCTGAAGGTGCTGGTCTACAGCGACGACCGTACGACGCGGGAGTCCGTCCGGCTGGCCCTGGGCAAGCGGCCGGCCGCCGATCTGCCCGAGCTCGAGTACATCGAGTGCGCGACCGAGCCGGCTGTGATCAATACCATGGACAAGGGCGGGATCGACCTGGCCATCCTGGACGGCGAAGCCGTTCCGGCCGGTGGCATGGGGATCGCGCGGCAGTTGAAGGACGAGATCTTCCAGTGCCCGCCGCTGCTGGTCCTGACCGGCCGCCCGCAGGACGCGTGGCTGGCGACCTGGTCGCGGGCCGAGGGCGCGGTCTCGCACCCGATCGACCCGGTCCGGCTGGCCCAGGTCACCGCGGACCTGATCCGCCAGCGCCTGGCCAAGCTCCCCGCCACCACCGCCTGACCACCCGCCCATGGCCGCCTATACCTGGCCTCAGGTGCTCAATCCGCTGTTGCGGCGTGAGGATCTGGAGGCGTCCGCGACTGCGTGGGCGATGGAACAGATCCTGTCCGGCGCAGCGTCGCCGGCGCAGCTGGCCGGCTTCGTGATCGCGTTGCGGTCCAAGGGTGAGACGGTGATCGAGGTCGAGGGCCTGGTCGCGACGATGCGCGAGTTCGCCGGTCACGTCTCGGTCTCCGGCCGGACGCTCGACGTGGTCGGCACCGGCGGTGACCAAGCCCACACGGTGAACATCAGCACGATGTCGGCGATCGTTGCCGCCGGCGCCGGTGCGAAGGTCGTCAAGCACGGCAACCGGGCGGCGTCGTCCGCCTGCGGTGCGGCCGACGTACTGGAGGAGCTGGGCATCCCGCTCGACCTCACCGCCGCGCAGGTCGCCGAGGTGGGGGAGCGGGCCGGGATCACCTTCTGCTTCGCTGCCGCGTTCCACCCGGCGCTCCGGCATGCGGCGATCCCTCGGCGTGAGCTCGGCGTACCGACGACGTTCAACCTGCTCGGGCCGCTGGCGAACCCGGGTGATCCGTCCGCGCAGGCGGTCGGGGTCGCGGACGAGCGGATCGCCGGGCTGATCGCGGGTGTGCTCGCGCGGCGTGGGATCGATGCGCTGGTCTTCCACGGGGACGACGGACTCGACGAGCTGACCACGCGGACGACCTCGAAGGTGTGGGTTGTCGGTGGCGGGTCGGTCGACGGGCCGTTCACGGTGGATCCGCGCGACCTCGGGATCGAGCCGGTGGCCGCGGACGCGTTGCGGGGTGCGGATGCGTCGTACAACGCGAAGGTCGTCCGGGCGCTCGTCGATGGTGAGCCGGGTGCGGTGCGGGACGTCGTACTGCTGAACGCCGGCGCCGCGCTCGCGGCGTACGAACCGGTTCCGGGGGACATCACCAGCCGGATCCGCAGTGGGATGGATCGGGCCGCGGAGGCGATCGACTCGGGGTCGGCGAAGGAGACGCTGGACCGGTGGATCGCTGCTTGCGCCGAGGTGCGCGGCTGAAGGTTTCTTCTTGCAGTGAAGGGCCGACGGCGTTTGTTGCCGTCGGCCCTTCGCGCGTTTACTGGTTGATCTTGATCTGGCTGACTTTGTAGCGCCAGACGTCCTTCCAGGCCGGGGTGGACCCGGCGATGTCGGCGACCGAGACATCCGCCGTACCGTTGCCGCGGTCGATCACCGCGATCATCACGGTCGAGGACGTCTCCTTGACGCCGGGCTGGTTGATCGCGACCTGGGCGACGATCTCGTGGCCGGGATGACCGCCGACGCTCAGCGTCTTGTGGGTCGTGCCGGGCAGGACCTTGGCGTCCTTGGTGTAGATGTCGACGATCGCCCGCGCCCCGGCCTCACTCGCGGCCGCGCGCAGACCGGCCGCCGTGTTGGTGTACGGGATGTCGGCAGGCAGTTGCCCGAAGACGGTGACGTTGCCCCAGTCGTGCTTCTTGCCGTCGTAGTTCTTGTGCACCGTGAACCAGATCGAGGCGCTGCCCACCAGCCCGGCCTGCTCGTAGTAATTGGTCCAGGCCGCGCTCATGATCGGCATCGTGTCGGTGTTCGCGGCAACCATCTCGGTGCCGATCACCTTGCCTTCCGGCTCCGGCGTCTTGGACGGTTTCAGCGACGGGCTGATCGTTTCGATCGGCGCCTGACCGGCGGACGGGAGCGAGACCGGGGTGACGGCGTCGGCCTTGTTCCAGATCCAGCCGACACTCAGCCCGGTCGTGGCCAGGGCCGCGAGTACGAGCACGAGCGCGCCGATCAGCCGGGCCTTCGCGCCGCTGTCCATCGGCGGCTTCTTCTGACGGCCGACCTGTCCGTACGGCGGGTCCTGCCCGTGCGGCGGTTGCCCGGTGGGCCGGCCGTGCGACGGGGTTGGTTGGGCGCCATACGCGTGCTGGGCGGAGTGCTGGGGGCGGAGTGGTTGCTGCTGGTACTGCGGTGGGCCGAAAGACGGCTGGCCGCTGTGCTGCGGCTGGCTCGGCCGCTGCTGTGGTCCGTTTTGCTGCGGCCGGGGTTGCTGTTGTGGTCCCGGCTGCTGCTGCCGTCCCGGTTGCTGCGGTCCGTTGAGTTGCGGTCCGTTTTGCTGTGGGCCGGGTTGCTGCTGCGATCCCCACATCTGCGGGCCGGGTTGTTGTGGCCTTGGTTGTTGGGGGCGCTGCTGTTGTTGCGGCCGCGGTGGCTGTTGGGGGGCCGAGTGTTGGGGTGGCGCGGTGGGTGGTTGGCCGGGGCGCTGCTGGTACGGGTTCGGCTGTCCAGGCTGGCGCGCGTGGCTCGGCGTACCCGATGGTGGCCCGGCGGACTGCGCGGTCGGGGGCGGCGGTGGTGCGGGCGCGGCGGACTGGCCGAACAACGCGTCGGCGGATTGATCGGGGGACTGCGGGTGATCGCCTTGCTGCGGGCCGTTACCGGCCTTGTGCGGGGGAGCACTGTGCCGGGCCGGCCGCTGGGGCGGGCGCGGGGTCTGGTCTTCGTTCTCAGCCAACGTTGATTCCCTTGTAGGCCTGACTCTCGGCCGCTTTCAGATCCGGCCGGTTGGTGGGGATGTCGCTGATGTAGGCGACTGCGGTGCCGTCACCGAGGTCGAAAACGGCCACTGTCAGGGTAAGCACCCGAGCGGTCACCGCGGCCGACTTCGCGGTCACGGTTTGCTGGAAGAACCAGCCCGACTTGTCCGACCGCTTCACCGCGCCGTTCGCGATCGTCTTGAACGTGACCGGGATCTCGCCGTACAGGTTCGACCGGAGCTGGATCGACAGCGCCGCCGCGGTCGCCTTCGGGTCGCCGTTGAAGCCCGAGCTGGTACCGAGCGCGCCGACGAAGATGTCGGCGTACCAGTTGTTCGTACCGTCGAACTTCTCCTGCAGCATGATGTATTGGCCGCTGGAGTTGAGCAGCTGCTGGACCAGGCGCTTCTTCTCCGACCACGGCGCACCGATGCGCGGGAAGGAGATCGCGTCGGAGGCGATCCGGCCGGCTCCCTCGTGCAGCTTCGGGTTCTTCGACTGTCCCGGCTTGGTGCTGCTCTGGCCGGTCGGTTGGTTCGTCGGCTGGCTACCGGTCGCTGTCGGCGAGCTGGTGGTCTGCGGGTCCGCGGTCTTGTCGTCCTTGCCCGGCCGCACAACCAGGAAGATCCCGGCCGCCACGATCATCGCGAACGCCACCGCCCCAGCAATGATCAACGGCATCTTCGCCGAAGACCCACCCCCCGAAGCCTTCCCCTTCTTCTCCCGACCACCCTTGTCCCGCTTACCCCCACCCCCAAGAAGCTCCTGCTGCCCCCCACCCCAAGCCCCAACCCCCTGCTGCTGTGCACCACCCTGCTCGCCCCAGGCAACCTGCTGCCCGCCACCGTGCTGCTGCTCACCCCAAGCAACCTGCTGCCCACCCTGCTGCTGCGCACCACCCTGCTCGCCCCAAGCACCTTGCTGCCCGGCGCTCTGCTCACCCCACGCAACCTGCTCGCCGCCATGCTGCTGCTCGCCCCAAGCGACCTGCTGGTCGGCGCCTTGCTGACCGGCGCCCTGATCGCCCCAGGCACCCTGCTGCCCACCAGCGTGTTGCTGTCCAGCTACCTGCTGAGCCGCTGCATCCCAAGGTCCCGGAGTCTGCACTCCATCCCATGCGCCAGCCGACTGGTCAGCCCCCTGCTGTCCACCGCCCCACCCATCGTTCCCGTTCTCCTGCGCACCCCAACCATCATTGGAGGTGGATTGCGCACCCGGGCCGTCGTGTCCGTTCTGCCCGGCACCCCAGCCGTCGGTGCCGTTCTGCTGCGTGTCCCAGGTGTTGTGGGTGGTTTGTTGGTCGGCCCAACCGTTGTTGGTGGTGTGCTGGTTGTCGCCGGCCCACGGGCCTGCTGCCTGGTTGCCGTCCCAGCCCTGGGCTGAACCGTTCTCCTGGCCCCAGCCGTTGGACTGCTCGGCATTCGTACCCTGGGCTTCCCAGGTCGGCGTCGGTCCACCAGGCGGCGCTTCCCAGCTCGGCGTCGGTCCGCCCGGAGGAGCCTCCCAAGCCGGCGTCGGTCCACCCGGCGGGGCTTCCCACGCGGGTGACGGACCGCCCGGCTGGGCTTCCCAGGTGGGCGTGGTCTCGGGCTGACCGGCAGTTGGGCTGCCCCAGCCGTAGTCCTCGTCGGCATTACCGTCGGGCTGCTCACCGGACTGCGGCGTACCCCAGTTCTGGTTGGGCTGCGCCTCGTCCGGGCTGCCCCACGACTGCTCCGGCTCGGCCTCGGTCGTTTCAGAACCCCAGGCCGGCTGCTCCTCGGTGAGGTCGTCCGCCTGGTCAGATCCCCACGACGGCGTACGAGACGTCTGCAGATCGTCCTCGTCGTCAGCCTGCACAGCCCAAGCCGGCTGAATCTGTGTCGGCTCGTCGTCAACTTGCTCCAGCCCACCAGGCTGCTCGTCCGTCCGCGGCGTCGGCGCGACGGTCGGCGCCTGCGTCCAGCTCACATCCGACCAACTCTGCGCCGGCTCCTCAACCGCCGGCACCACAGTCGGCCCGCTCTCAACGACCGGAGGTACGGCGGTCGGCGTGGTCGCAGCTCGTCCGTCGGCCTCGTGAGTCGACGTCGTGGGGGAGTCTGTACCGGCCGAGTCGGGCGCCGGAGCGAGTTTCAGGGTCCAGCCATTGGCCGGATCCGGCTCGGTCGCGGGCTGCTGCTCGTCGTTGAGGTCATCGAGGAGATCGTCTTCCGTGACCTCGCGTCGCGACCAGTGCTCGGGTGGTGCCTCCAGGATCACCGGCGCATCCCACGTCGCCCGCGCCCGCTCGAACGCACTCAGCTCGTCCGCAGCCGCACCGGTATCAGCCGGCACCGAAGCCAACTGCCGCTCACCAGCCTGCTGCGGCGCCGACGACGTATCCCACCACCCAGCCTCAGCCACCCCACCCGACGCACTCCCACCCGAACCCCACGCCCCACCAGAACCCGCGCCCGCCCCACTCGACCCCGAGGTCGAGGACAAGCCCGAGCCCGAGTTCGCGCCGGAGCCCCAGGTCGAGCTCGCGCCAGAGCCCGAGCCCGAGGACACACCCGAGCCCGAGTTCGAGCCCGCGCCGGAGCCTGAGGACACGCCCGAGTCCGAGGCTGACGAGGAACCCGGCGACGAAGTACCTGACGTCGAGGATGTGTCCGGCGTATCCGTCGACGAGGTGTCAGCGCTCGCGGCGGTCGCGTCGGGGGTGGTGGCGGTGTCTTCGTGCTCGGTGCGGTTGGTCCATTGCTTCCCGTTCCACCAGCGGATGGTGTTCGGCTGACCGGTCGGGTCCGGGTACCAGCCTTCGGGGACGTCGCTCATGCACTTACCGTAACTTCAGCACGTGTCAAGACAGGCCGTACTTCCCAGCCCTCAGACACCGTCCTCCTCGCCCAGGCTGAAGGCGGCTTCGAGGTCGTGCGAGGAGTATGCGCGGAACGCGATGTGCGTCTCGGTGCTCAGCACCCCGGGCACCCGGTTCACGTGGTCGGGGATGACGGTGGCCAGGTCGTCGTGGTGCGCGACCCGGATCATCGCGATCAGGTCGAGCCCGCCGGTGACGGAGTACACCTCGCTCACGCCCGCGATCGCCGCCACCTGCTCGGCGACCTCCGGGATCCGTGCGACGTCGGCCTTGATGAACACGATCGCGGTGACCATGCCGTCCTCTCCTCGAATCACATGCTGAGCCCGCAGTACGCCGTGAGGCGCGTCCCAACCCGCAGAAGCATAGTGCCGCCCGTGGTGGGTTAGCCGACGCGGGCCGGACCGAGCGGACGGAGGTTGCGGCGGCGTTCGGTGGGGTGGTGGTGCTCGTCCGAACGCGAATTGTCGAGCCGGGTCAGATGACGCCCGGCGCCACTCACGGGACAGGTCCAGGTGCCGTCCATCTCGACCAGGCGGATCCCGGGCTGGTCGAGCCAGCGCAAAACCAGCTCGATCTCCTCGGGCGAGGCCGCGGCGACCGGGCCGACGCCGGGCAGCACGGTCTCGGCCGAGGCCTGCAACATCTCCAGATACCGCCGCGGATCCGTCCCACGCGGGCTGAATCCGGCCGCCGCGAGCCGGCCCCGGCGGATCACATGCAACTCCCAGCCACCATCGTCGGTACGGCGAGCCGCACAAATCTCCGCACATCCGGTCACCGATGCCATCCGTTGCATCCGCGCCGAACTCCGCACGAACGCACTCAACCGATCCCGATGTACGGCGGCATCCTCGAACCGCTCGTCCGCGGACAGGACATCGATCCGCCGGTCCAGCGCCTCGACCACGGGCGTCGGGTCCACGGTCAGCGCCGTCCGCAGTGAGGTCACGAACTCGCCGTACGAATCCGCTGAGATCCGGCCGTCGCACGGCGCGACGCAGCGGCCCATCTCGGCGAGCACGCACGGCGAGAGTTGTGGATGCCGTGACATCCGTGCCGTGCATTGCCGGATCGGGAACGCCTCGTGCAGCGCGGCCATCGCCCGCTCGGCCGTCTTCCGGGAGGTGAACGGGCCGAGATACCCGGCGTCGTCGTCACGCACCTGTTTGACCAGCGACAACCGGGGAAATGGCTCGACGGTGATCTTCAGCCAGTGTTGCCGCTCCGGGAACTTGGACCGCCGGTTGTACCGCGGTTTGTGCTCCGCGATCAGCCGCAGTTCACGGACCTCGGCCTCGAGCGCCGTCCCGCACTCGATCCCGCGTACGCCGGTCGCGATCCCGACCATCTCGCCGATCCGGTTGCGGGTTTCGGAGGCGGTGAAGTACGACCGGACCCGGGTCCGCAGGTCCTTCGACTTCCCGACGTACAGGACCTCGCCGCGGTCGTCGGTGAACAGGTACACACCCGGTGCGTGGGGCAACGATTCGGCCAGATGCCGTTTCGCGCGGACGGCCGGCGCGACCCGGGATGAGTACGTCTGCAGATCCTCGACCGTATGCACGCCCAACGACCCGACCCGCTCGAACAACCCATGCAGCACGTCGACGGTCGCACGGGCGTCCGACAACGCCCGGTGGTTCGGCGTGACCTTGGTCCGGAACAGCTTCGCCAGCGTCCCGAGCTTGCAGTTCGGCGCCTCGTCCGGGGTGATCACCCGCCGCGCCAGCAACGCTGTGTCGACAACTGCGAAGTCCGGCCAGTCGTACCCGTGCACCTGCGTCTCGTGCTTCAGGAAGCCCATGTCGAACGGCGCGTTGTGCGCGACCATCACGCAGCCGTGCGCGAACTCCAGGAACGCCGGCAGCACCGACTCGATCCGGGGTGACGAGGCAACCATCCCGTTGGTGATCCCGGTCAGCACCGCGATGAACGGCGGAATCGTCTCGGACGGGTTGACCAGGGTCTGGAACTCGCCGATCACCTCGCCGGCCCGCACCTTCACCGCGCCGATCTCGGTGATCCCGCCGACGCCCGGCGGATTGCCGGTCGTCTCCAGGTCGACGACGCAGAACGTGATGTCGCGCAGCGGCGTACCCAGGTCGTCGAAACTCGGCTGGACACCACGGATCGGCATCAGCGGTCCCGCATCCGGCGCGCGCACTGGGCTGGTCATGGCAACGACGCTAAAAGCCCCCACCGACAATTCCGCAGGTGACACGCGAAAGAGTCGACTAGGCTCTTGGTATGCGTACACAGGCGATCACCGCGATTCCGGCCCGTTGGCCGGTCCGTTGTGGTCTGCATCACCGGCCGGGCTGCTGCCAGGCTGTCGTTCGGGCCGGACTGCGGACCGGTGACTGAGGCAGGCACCGCCGCGAGCTCCGCCGCTATGACTTTGCCCGAACCGGTCCGGCAACGGGTCCTCTCCTTTGCCGCGCACGCACTCGGTCAGCTCCCCGCGTCCGACATCCCGGCTCCGCTGCGCCGTTTCGCCAGTTTCGCGCCGGCCAAGCGGGCCAAACTGTCCGCGTCGGTGCTCGGCCCGATCCTCGAGACCGACGAGCACTTCCGCCGGCTGACCGCGTTCCAGGTACGCCGGGAGCACGCGGAGCTCGGCGACGCGGTGGCCGAAGGGATCCCGGTCCCGACCGCGGATCCGGTCGAGGTCGCGGCCCTCGCCTACCTGCTCCGTCCGGACGACTGGGAACGGCACGTGGCCGCGGCAGCTCAGGTGCCGGTCGAGACGTCACACGCCGACGAGGAAGCCGTCAGCAGGCTCTCCGACCAGCTCGACCAGGCCCGGACCGAGACGCGACAGGTCCGCGAACGGCTTCGCGAACAGGTCAACGAGCTCAAAGCCGAGAACGTCACGTTGCGCCGCAAGCTCAACGAGGCGCGGCAGCGGATCAGCGGTCTGCAGAGCGACCTCGAGCATCAGACCAAGCAGGCCGACACCGCCGACGAACGGGTCGATGCGGCCCGCGCCGAGGTGGATCGTGAGCTGCGCAAACTCAGATCCCGCATCACCGAACTCGAAGCGATCGAACACGCCGCCCGCCGGTCCGCGGGACAGGAACGCGAGCTCGCGTCGACACGGACCCGGCTGCTGCTGGACACGATGCTCGAGGCAGCGAGTGGCTTGCGCCGCGAACTGGCCTTGCCACCCGGGGGAGAGCTCCGTCCGGCCGACACGGTCGCGGGCACGGAGCCAGACGCCGCACCAATCGGGCGTACGGCGCCTGAGGACGACCCGGCGTTGTTCGACGAATTGCTGGCGTTGCCGCAGGTCCACCTGGTCATCGACGGCTACAACGTCACGAAGACCGCCTGGCCGAACTCGCCGTTGCACTCGCAGCGCCAGCGATTGGTGACCGCATTGGGTGCGCTGGTCGCGCAACGACGGATCGAAGTCACCGTGGTCTTCGACGGCGCCGAACTTTCGGGCCCGGTGCAACTGAATCCACCCCGTGGTGTGCGGGTGCGGTTCAGCCCGGCCGGAGTGATCGCGGATGACGTGATCCGGCAACTTGTCCGCGCCGAGCCGCCAGGGCGCCCGGTGGTGGTCGTTTCGACCGACCGTGAGGTTGCCGAGAGCATCATGAAGCTCGGTGCCCGCTCACTGTCCGCGTCCAGCCTGATTGCGCGGATCGCTCGCGCCTAGCGAACAAAACTGTCGGCGGGCCTCTCTAGCGTCCTCATCAGCCGGATGCAAGTCCGGGTGCTTCCCCACTTTGGAGGACGTTGTGCTGATCGACTGCGACGCGTGTGCGATGCGGGGTCCTGGCTGCCAGGACTGCGTTGTCACGGTAGTGCTCGCCATCTCTGCAGAAAGATCCAGTTCGGCGGAGCGGTCCGGCAGCTTGCGGATCGATGACGACGAGAAGGCCGCTTTGGACGCGCTGGCGGAATCCGGTCTGGTTCCACCTTTACGCCTCGTGCACGCCGTCAGCAGTGTCGACCTCGACGCTGCTGCCGAAATCCCTGACGGAGAAGGTGAAACGGCCGTTGGGTCGGGGTGACGCTTCGTTAATTTTGGATCAAACCCGAGGGGCGAATTGCACTGGTCACGAAACGGTCACTACTGTTACGTCTCGTTGCCTCAGGGTGTCGTTCGATCAGGACGACCGGGCAGCGGCAAGCCGAGGGAGTAGCCCGTCGGCGACTGTGGGTGAGAAACCCATAGCCGGCGTGGCTGACGGGGACGGCGCGAGCAGAGGAAGGGACCGACCGGGCTGTGTCCATCGGACGCATCAACCGCACCAAGGGAATCGCCCTCGCCGCCATCACCAGCACCGCTGTCATCGCTGGCGTGCTGTTCATCCAGGGAGCTGCGGACGCTGATCCGAAGCCGACCCTGGAGCAGGCCAAGACCCAGGTCGCGGCGCTGCAGCACAAGGCCGAGATCGCCGGTGAAGGAGCGAACGACCTGCGCGGGCAGATCGATGCCGCGAACGCCCGGGTGAAGGCCCTGCGGGCCGGTATCGCCACGCAGCAGGGCTCGGTCGACACGGTGAAGCGCCAGATCGGCTCCCTCGCGGTCGCTGGGTACCAGAGCTCCGGGATGTCGACGACCGCCCAGCTGCTGCTCTCGCAGAACCCGGACCAGTTCCTCAGCCAGGCCTCCACGGCCCAGGCCTTCGCCGGTCAGCAGGACGCCGTACTGCGCCGCTACCAGCAGGCCCAGGGCAAGCTGAACGACCTCCAGGCCGGCGAGCAGGCCGAGCTGGCCGCGTTGCAGGCCGTGCAGGCCAAGCAGGACGCGCTGAAGGCGCAGATCCAGACCAACCTCGACGCCGCGCAGAAGGTGCTCGACAAGCTCAGCGACACCGAGCGCAAGCGGATCGAGCAGGAGAACGCCGACGAGGCCGAGAAGGCGCGCAAGGAGCGCCCGACCCGCTCCGGCGACCGGATGGACGACGAGGTCGACCTCCCCGTGCCGGCCAACGGTCGCGCCGGGACCGCGGTCCAGGCCGCGCTCTCGCAGATGGGCGACCCGTACGTCTGGGGCGCCGAGGGTCCTAGCTCCTACGACTGCTCCGGCCTGATGATGTACGCCTGGGGCAAGGCCGGTGTGTCCCTCTCGCACTCGTCGAAGGCACAGGCGAGCGAGGGCCGCCGGGTCAGCAAGAGCCAGCTGATGCCGGGCGACCTGGTGTTCTACTACTCACCGATCAGCCACGTCGCGATGTACATCGGCAACGGCCGGATCGTGCACGCCCCGCGCCCGGGCAAGTCGGTCCAGATCGCCCCGATGAACGAGATGCCCTTCAACACCGCGGTCCGCCCGGGCTGACCTGTTTCTCTTGACATACTCATCGGCTCCGGGGGACAACCCCCGGGGCCGAGTCGTTTCACGGACGTCCAGGTGCCGTAATGTCGGAGGAGGCACGTAGTGTCCCGCCTGACTGGGGCAGGTGAGCAGCGAGGGGCCGAGGTGATCGACGAAGAGGGCGATACCGTGCCGCTCCCGGTCGTCGCTCCGGCTGATGACCGTCCGCAGCCTCGCGGTGACGGACCGTCCGGTGGTCGCCGGCTCCCGCCGTCCTTCGGCCCGATCGCCAAGAAGGTCGCCCTCGGCCTGGCCGTCTGCCTGGTCGCCGGAGCCGGGTACGCCGGACTTCAGCAGATCGCCAACGCGCCCGCCGACCCGAACGCGCCCGGCGCGCACAAGGCCCAGACCTCCTCGACTCCTGACGAAGCAGCCAAGGGCGTACAGCGTGCTGTCGCCGGCGAGGCCGTCCTGCAGAAGATGTCCGACGCGGTCGAGAGCGACAACCGCACCGAGTTCCTGGACACGATCGACCCGAAGGCCGCCGAGTTCAGGGCCAGCGCGCGGACGATCTTCGCCAACCTGAGCACGCTCCCGATCGGCACGTTCCAGTTGCGCTACGTGAGCGACGACATCGCCGCGCTCACCCCGGACCGCCAGACCGAGCTCGGCGGGACGCAGTCCTGGCTGGCTCAGGTCGAGGTGTCCTGGCAGCTGTCAGGGTTCGACACCAAACCCGCCCGGGAGACCTTGCCGGTCACCTTCGTCGTTCGGGACGGGACGACGTACGCAGCGTCGTTCTCGGAGCGGTTCCTGGCTGGGCAGCGCCGGCCGATCTGGGCGCTCGGCCCGATCGACGTAGCCAAGGGCACGCACAGTCTCGTGATCAGCCTCGACTCGGAGGCGGACGCGAAGGGCTATGTCTCGGTCGCGGATCGCGCGGTCGAGTCGGTCACCAAGGTGTGGGGCAAGGCCTGGAAACAGAAGGTGGTCGTCTATCTGCCGGCCAAGCAGGCGCAGATGGAGTCCGTCCTCGGCGCCCAACCGAACACGTACACCCAGATCGCGGCCGTCACGATGGCTGAGCTCGACAGTCCACTGGCCGGGGCTCCGGTCCGGATCGTCGCCAATCCGAAGCTCTTCGAGGAGCTCGGCAAGCAGGGCCGCCGGATCGTGCTGACCCACGAGACCACCCACGTCGCGTCGACCGCGACCGCGTCGCCGGTGCCGTTGTGGCTGGCCGAGGGATTCGCCGATTACGTCGCGTTCACCGCTGTCCCCGTGCAGGACGAGTCGGCGGCGAAGGAGTTGTTCAAGGGGGTCCGGGAAGGCAAGGTTCCGGCCACGCTCCCGTCGCCGAACGCGTTCGCAGCGTCCGCCACCGAGCTGCCACAGGCCTACGAGTCGGCGTGGCTGGCCTGCCGGCTGATAGCGGAGCGGGAGGGGCAGGCCAAGCTGGTGAAGTTCTACCGGGCCGTGCACGCGTCGAAGACCACGACCGGCCTGGCGGATGCGTTCAAGTCGGTGCTGGGGATGACCGAGGCGGAGTTCGTCGCCGAGTGGCAGAAGTACCTCAAGCGGCTCGCCGGTGTCTGATGGGCTGCTGTGTCTGATTCAGTGAAGTGGTGGGCGCCTCGAGTGGTCGCCGCCGTCCTTGCCGTGGAAGTGGTGGCGATGATCGTCATCAGCCTGCCCTGGCATCTGCCCGGTTCCTCGGGTTCGGACACTGCCCTGGATTTCACTGCCGCGGAGATCGCCCGCCAGAACGCCTTCCGGCACGCGTTGTTGCCGTGGTCAACGACCTCCTGGCTGCTCTCGGTGGCGGTCCCACTCGTGATCGGCTTCAGCCCACTCGGCCGACGGTTGTACGACGCCCTGCACCTCAAACGGCTCTGGTACGTCTCTGTGCCGCTCCTCGTCTTCGGGCTCGGACTGCTGACCAGCCTGATCACGGTCCCGACCGATGTGATGGCCGAGCGAGTCACCCGCCGGTACGGTCTGTCGGTGCAGGACTGGAGCCTCTGGACTCGCGACCGCATCGTGAACTGGGCGCTGATGTCACTCGCACTTGCGGTGATCGCGCTGGTCCTGATTGCCTTTGCCCGTAAGTGGAAACAGAGCTGGTGGTTGCCTGCGGCAAGTGCTGCTGCCGTGTTGGTGCTGGGCGTTTCGTTCGCGTACCCGGTGCTGGTCGAGCCGCGGTTCAACCAG
Source organism: Kribbella sp. NPDC051952 (assembly GCF_040680855.1). NCBI lineage: Bacteria > Bacillati > Actinomycetota > Actinomycetes > Propionibacteriales > Kribbellaceae > Kribbella > Kribbella sp. NPDC051952. Next base: position 243,093 of record NZ_JBFAXQ010000005.1, on the reverse strand, counting down.
TTCAGTTCGATGCCGGCCGGGGCATTGCGCGATGACTTCATGAAGCTCGCCGCGGATGACGGCGTACCGGTCAAGGATGTGCTGGTCGCGGATGCTTCGAAGCGGACGACCGCTTTGAATGCTTACGTTTCCGGCTTCGGGTCGACCCGTCGGCTGGTCGTCTACGACACGCTGCTGAAGGACACGCCGCCGGCGCAGGTGCGGCTGGTGGTCGCGCACGAACTCGGTCACGCGTCGGAGGACGACGTACTGCACGGGACGTTGATCGGTGTCCTCGGTGCGGCCCTCGGGGTGGTGTTGCTGCAGTTGTTGCTCGGGACAAGGATGGCTGACCCACGACGGACCGCGATGCTGCTCGCGCTGATCGTTGCCGCGACGACGGTCAGCGCCCCGGTGCAGAACTTCGTCAGCCGCCGGATCGAGTCGCGCGCCGATTTCCACTCGCTGCAGCTGACGAAGGACCCGCGGAACTTCGTCGCGATGCAGCACGATCTGGCCGTGACAAACATCTCCGGGCTGGACCCGAGTTGGTGGCGGGTCTGGCTGTTCGCCACCCACCCAACCCCGCCGGAGCGGATCGCGATGGGCCGGGCCTGGGCGTCCGAACACGGCCTGACCGTTCCGCCGCAGCGATGACTGTCCTTCTCGTCACCAATGACTTTCCGCCGCGGCAGGGCGGGATCGAGACGTTCGTCCGGTCGCTGTGCGACGAGCTGCCCGAGCTGGTGGTCTATACGTCGCACGAACCGGGCGATGCGGCGTACGACGCGAGTCTTCCGTTCCCGGTGATCCGGGATCGTACGACGATGTTGTTGCCGACGGCCCGGATCACCCGGAGGGCGGCCGGGCTGCTGCGTGAGTACGACGCCGACCGGGTGTTGTTCGGCGCGGCCGCGCCGCTCGGGCTGATGGGGCCGGCGTTGCGCCGGGCCGGTGCGCGGCGGATCGTGGCGATGACCCACGGGCATGAGACGTGGTGGGCCGGCGTACCGGGTGCTCGGCAGGCGCTGCGGCGGATCGGTGACGCGGCGGACACGGTGACCACGGTGTCGTCGTGGTGTGCTGATCGGATTGCGCCGGCGTTGTCGCCGGCTGCGGTACGGCGGATGCGGCGGTTGACGCCTGGGGTCGATACGGACCGGTTCTTTCCGGGGTGCGGGGGAGAGCAGGTTCGGAAGGGGCTCGGTGGGGGGCCGATCGTGGCGTGTGTGTCGCGGCTGATCCCGCGCAAGGGTCAGGACACGCTGATCCGCGCTTGGCCGCGGGTGCTGGCTGAGGTTCCGTCGGCGATCCTCTTGCTGGTCGGCGGTGGGCCTGATCGCGAACGGCTCGAGGAGTTGGCGTCCGCGGTCGGGGTGCGCTCGTCGGTGGTCTTCACGGGCCCGGTGCCGTGGACGGACATTCCGCCGTACGTCGATGCCGCGGACGTGTTCGCGATGCCGTGCCGAACGAGGCGGTTCGGGCTAGAGCCCGAAGCTCTTGGGATCGTGACGCTAGAAGCCTCCGCCACCGGAAAGCCCGTCATCGTGGGCGATTCCGGCGGCGCCCCCGACACCGTCCGCCACGGCGAAACCGGCTACCTGGTAGACCCCTACAACCCAGTCTCCGTAGCCCTCCGCATCACCGACCTCCTCACCAACCCCACCCGAGCCCAATCCCTGGGTACCGCCGGCCGCGACTGGGTCCGCCGCGAATGGACCCGCCCTCACACAGGCGCCGTACTCCGCGAACTCCTCGACGTGTAGTTCTCAGTAGCCAGGAAGTGTGAGGGTTTGGGTTGTCGGGCCTTGGCGGAGGGTGAGGGTCAAGTCGCTGCCGAGCTTGGTGAACGGGCCGGTCAGCGTCGCCTGGATGGGTGGGCCGCTGGAGGTGCGGACTGTGAACGAGCCTTCGATGCCGTCGGGTGTCCAGGTTGTTGAACCCGAGACCCGCACGTCCTTGGTGAAGCGAGCATCGTCGAACACGAAGGGCACATCGGCATCAGGCACGTAGGTGATCGTGCCGCCACGCAGGCCGCCGGCGACCAGGCCGGAGATCGACGCGATATGGGACAGGCCGTCCAGCACCGTCCACGTGGTGACTGTGGCCAACCGTCGTACGTCGGGACTCGCGGCCGGACCGCTCGTCTGCTTGGCCACCGGAGCGGACGCCGCAGTCACGGGGAAGCTGCCGGGCATCCAATAGCCCGCCGGTGGGACCCGTGCACACGAGGTGTCCCCGACGTTGAGCGTGGTGATGAACCGCTGCAGCAACGCAGTCCCACACGGTCCCTCGAACCAGGTCGCGTGGCCGACAGCAGCCAACTCGACGTACTTCGACCCGACCAGCACCTTGCCCGCGATCCGCGCGAGCTCCTCCGGCACACCGGCGTCGTACTCGCCGGCCAGGATCAGTGACGGTATGCCGCGGACCTTCGTGCCGCTGGGGTAGTTCGGCCGGTCCTGCCAGCTCGACGCGATACAGGGCTGCGGCGAGTAGCCGAGATAGCCCGGATGGTCCCAAGCAGCCTTCGAGATCGGACCGTAGTGCGCCGGCTCAGCGGCGTACGCGGCCGCGTACTGCTGCGCGCGGCGCGCCGGACTCGCATCCTTGTCCCATTGAACCGGCAGATCGACACACATCCGGGCAAGCGCATGGCCGGCCGAGTACTCGCGCGGATCGCCGCTGTCGAAGCCGTTCGCCGGGTCGACGTCGGCCGCCAACCGGAGCAGCGGGACCGCGTCGCCGCGCCGGAGAGCCTCCGCGGCCGGGGTGATCTCGCCCGGCCCGACGAAGCTGCCGCCGTTGAAGAACATGATGCCGAAGGCAAGCAGGTTCTCGGTGACCGTGAGCTTGTGCGCGATTCCGTGCGAGTCGTATCCGGTCCCGGTGACCGGCGTACGACGAAGCCGATCGGCCAGCCAGGCAAGCGATCCGGCTGGATCACGATTCGCCGCGGCGCAACCCGGCGAGCGGCCGCAGACCGCGTTCACGAGAGTCGGGTAAGCCCTGGCCGGATAAGGGTTGAAGGGATCGGTATCCACAGCCAGGCCCGGTGCACCCAGGGAGATCGAGCGAACGTTCTGCTTCCACCTGGTCGCGTACGTGACCATGTCGAGGGTCGCGTACGACGCTCCGATCAGGTCGATGTCGCCGTACCCGAGGGTCCGCCGGACCTGCTCGAGGTCGTCGGCCACGTCGGTCGTGCTGTAGAAGTTCGCGGTGTCGCCCAGCTGGTCGTGGCACTGCGCCGCGGACGGGTAGAACGGTCCGCCGTGCTGCCAGGCCGGGCAGTCGATCGCCGCGGACAGGCCGAGGCCGCGCTGGTCGACGAACACCAGGTCGCGGGTCTCGGCCACGGTCGACAGCATGTCGGCGTACGGGTACTTGTCGAACGCGCTGATCGACGCGCCGGGACCGCCCAAGGTGATGAAGACCGCGCCGGCCGGGGCCGCGGCCGGGCCGGTGTGCGGAAAGACCTCGACATGCAAGGGGATCGTGCGGCTGTCGGGATGCTGCCGGTTGAGCGGTACCGGGATCGTCGCGCAGCGGAACGCCGGATCATCCACGCAAGCAGCAAGGCCGCGTGCCGGCGGTGCTGCCGTAGCGGCCGGCAGGGTGCCCGCGACAACGACCGCGACACACGTGCTGAGCGACACGACGAGCGTGCGGAGTCTGATGGTTGGCATGGCCTGGTCCCCTCCCTGGCGCTTCGTGGCCAGCGAAGCAGCCGGGCCCGCGAGGGCACATCCGGGCGGGCACCAGAGCGCGATTGAGGGCTGGCCCTGATTGACGGGTGGCCGGGTGGCCCCGACGATGTGGAGATGGGGGCGGCGCGAATCCTCATCGTGGACGACTACGTTCTGTTCCGGAGTTCGGCCCGCCGGATGCTGGAGTCGCACGGGTTCGACGTGATCGGCGAATCCGGTGACGGCAGCTCGGCGATCTCGGCCGTCCAGGCGCTCCGACCCGACGTAGTGCTGCTCGACGTCCAGCTGCCGGACATTGACGGGTTCGAGGTGGCCCGGCGGCTGGCCGAGGAGCCGGATGCGCCGGCGGTGATCCTGACCTCGATCCGGGATGCCTCCGCCTATCGCAGCCGCCTGCCCGGTACACCGGCGCTCGGCTTCATCTCGAAGGCCGAGTTGTCCGAGACCAGGATCTCCGAGCTCCTCGGATGTGGCGGATGAACCGCGTGGTCGCGGTCCTCGCCGGGCTGGCCGGCGGGGTCGGATGTCTGCTGTTGTGGCGGGCCGGAGACAACACGTGGCAATTCGGTCTGCTGCCGTGGCTCTACCTCGTCGCCGGCCTGATCGCCTGGACCCGGCAGCCGCGCAACCGGACCGGCGTCCTGCTGATCCTCACCGGCGTCGCGTACCTGATGTACCTGTTCGACGCGACCCGGATCCCGTTGTTGTGGACAATCGGCCTGGCGTTCGAACTCGCCATCCTACCGGCCCTGGCGCTGCTCCTGCTGGCCTTCCCCGGCGGTCGGTTGACCCAGCGCTGGGAGCGCCTCGCCGTACTCGCGGCCTGTGTCGCGGTCCTGTGCTGGACGACCATCCCGGCGTTCGGCGTCGACCCGCTCGAGATCGGGTGCGGGGACTGCCCGCCGGATCTGAACCTGATCCGGGCCGGTCCCGAGGTCGTCGACCTGATCGACCGGATCTACGCGGTCTTCCCGTCCAGGGTCTACTTCATGGTGCCGATGTTCGTCGGACTCGCGGCGGTGTGCGTGCTGCGCTGGTGGCGCGCGAGCGGTCCGCTCCGGCGGATCTCCGGTCCGGTGGTGGTTGCCGCCGTACCGTTGCTGTTGGCATTCAGTGTCCAGATCGTTGCCAACAGCCTCAAGTTCTACGACACGCATCCCGAGGTCCTCCGGGCCGCGCGAGAGGTCGGGACGTACGCCGGTCTCTTGCATCCGCTCGCGATCCTGGCGGGACTGTCACTCGCGTGGGTGCGGCAGGCCCGGATCGGCGAGTTGGTGACGGAGCTCGCGGATCACTCCCGGCTGGATCTGGTCGAGCAGGCGATGGCGCGGGTGCTGGGTGATCCGTCGCTGACGATCGGTCGCTGGGACGTCACGACGCAGCGGTATCTCACCGCGAACGGCGCCGTACTGGCCGACAGGTCGGGGCAGACCACGACGTACTTCGAGCATGACGGGGACCCGATGATCGCGGTGCTGCACGACAGTGCGCTGCTCGACGACGCGGACCTGCTCAGCTCGGCCGGTGCGGCAGTGCGGATGGCCGTCGACAACGACCGATTGAGGGCCGAGTTGAACGCGCAGCTTGCCGAGGTACGAGCGTCGCGCGCCCGGATCGTGGTTGCCGCAGACAACGAACGGCGCCGGCTCGAACGGGACCTGCACGACGGTGCCCAGCAACGGTTGGTATCGCTCGCACTCGACGCCCGGGTGACCGCGGCGAAGCTCGCGATCGAGGGTGATCCGGCCTCCGCGTGCTCGGTGGACGCGATCGCCGATGGGTTGACGACGGCGCTGGACGAACTCCGGGAGCTTGCCCGCGGCATCCATCCGTCGATCCTGGTCGACGAGGGCCTCGACTCGGCGCTGCGTTCGCTGACCGAACATTCCGCGGTCCCCGTGCGTCTGCTCGCCGTACCGGCTGAACGCCTGGAGCCGGCCATCGAGGCGGTGGCGTACTTCGTCATCTCCGAGGCCCTCGCCAACGCGGCCAAACACGCGTCGGCGACGGAGGTCTGTGTCTCGGTACGGCGTACCGATGGCCGACTGGTCGTAGAGATCCGCGATGACGGCAAGGGCGGCGCCGACCCGGAGGGATCGGGGTTGCGCGGTCTGGCCGATCGGGTTGCCGCGGTCGACGGCCGGCTCGGCGTGGACAGTCCGCCGGGCCGAGGAACGTGTGTACGCGCGGAGATCCCATGCGTGTCGTGATTGCGGAGGATTCGCTGCTGTTCCGGGAGGGGATGGCGCGGTTGCTCACCGAGGCCGGGTTCGAGGTCGTGGCGCAGGCCGGTGACGCCGAGGAGCTGCGGATCCTGGTTGAGCGGCACCGGCCGGAGGTGGCGATTGTCGACATCCGGATGCCACCCGGCTACGGCAAGGAAGGGTTGACGGCCGCGCAGGAGATCCGCGCCCACCACCCGGGCACCGCCGTGCTCGTGCTGTCCCAATACGTCGAACCCCAGTACGCGCTCACGTTGTTGTCGAGTGGTGCGACCGGGACCGGCTACCTGCTGAAGGACCGGGTGGTCGAGCTGACCGACTTCACCGACGCGGTCCGCCGGGTCGGTCGCGGCGACCTGGTCATCGATCCAGCCGTGGTCGAGCAGATCCTCAACCGCCCACGCAGCCCGGTCGAACGCCTCTCCGACCGCGAACGCGACGTCCTCGAACTGATGGCCCAGGGCCGGTCCAACCAGTCGATCACCGAGTCGCTGGTCCTCAGCCCGAAGACGGTCGAAGCCCACGTCCGCTCCATCTTCCACAAGTTCGCCCTGCCGCCGGCCCCCGACGACCACCGCCGGGTCCGGGCAGTCCTGATGTTCCTCCGGGCCTCCAGCACCTAGCAGAAGGTGCTGGACAGGTGGGTCCGGGGTTCGTGTAGTCTTTTGGACATGCGTCAGACGCTCCGACTTATCGCAGCCGTACGAGCTTTCAGCTCTCCGGCTGCCGCTGCCTGACATCTTCTTCACCAACCGGCGACCGGAAACGGTTCGCCGGTTTTGTTGTTTCTGACGCCCGGTGGTCTGGTTCCGGTCAATCCAGACAAGGACCAGGATCATGAACTTCAGCAGGACTTTCATCGACTTCTACCTCGACCGCGGGCACGTTCCGACGACCGGGTCCACGCTCATTCCGCGGCTCGGCGATCCGGTGCTCTTCACGACCTCGGGGATGCATCCACTCACGCCGTACCTGGAAGGCGAACCTCATCCGGTGGGGCGCCGACTCGTCGGGATCCAGCGATGTCTGCGAACCACCGATCTCGACGAGGTGGGGGATCCGACCCACCTGACCGTGTTCGAGATGCTCGGCTCGTGGTCGCTCGGCGACTACGGCACCCGCCAGACCCTGTTGTGGGGCTACGAACTGCTCACCCGCGACTTCGGCATCGACCCTGGGCACCTGTACGTGACGGTGTTCGGCGGCGACGACCAGGTGCCGTTGGACCAGGAGTCGCTGCAGACCTGGCAGGAGCTCGGCATCCCGGTCGAGCGGACCACCGACGACAACTGGTGGTCGAACGGCCCGACCGGCCCGTGCGGCCCGGACTCGGAGATCTTCTACTGGACCGGCAGGGGAGATCCGCAGGGTACGCCGACCACCGACGATCGCTGGGTGGAGATCTGGAACCACGTGATGATGCGCTACCGCCGCCTCGACGACGGATCGCTCGAATCGCTCAAGCAGCAGAACATCGACACCGGTCTCGGCCTGGAGCGGCTGACGATGCTGCTCGAAGGCAAGGACTCGGTGTTCGAGACCTCGCTGTTCGAGCCGTGGATGCGGATCGTCCCGAAGCTGTGGCAGCTGGACGAGCAGTCGCAGCGGATCGTGATCGACCACCTGCGGTCGAGCATGGTGATCGTCGGCGACGGTGTGCACCCGTCCAACACCGGCCGCGGCTATGTGCTGCGCCGGCTGATCCGGCGCGTGCTCACGCTGCTGTGGCGCGACGACGAGTCCCGGACGCTGTCGGACCTGCCGCTGGAGTTGTTCGAGCACACGCTGCACCACTTCCACCAGGGCGAGTCGGTGACGCTGGTCCGCCGGATCCTGATCGACGAGGAGATCCGGTTCAGCAACCTGCTCGACCGTGGCCGGAAGGTGCTCAGTCACGAGCGGTTTCACAAGTCCCTCGACGACACCGACTACGAGTACCTGCACGAGACCCACGGCCTGCCCCGCGAGCTGGTGGACTCGCTCAGATGACCGGATCCAGTACGTCGGTCCGGGGAGCGCCAGGATCAGCATCAACATCCGGGATCTCCGGGGGAGCGACCTTCCCGACCGACGACTGGGCCACGAACGCGCCGACCAGGACGATCGCACCGCCGATGATCTGGTTGGTGCGCAGGGTTTCGCCGAGCAGGATCAGGGCGAAGACGCACGCCGCCACGACCTCGACGTACGCGACGGCTCCGCCGATCGCCGCGGACAGGCGCTGGACCGCGGCCGCGCCGGCCAGGTAGGCGACGACAGTGCTGACGACGATCAGCCAGGTCGCCATCACCCAGCCGGGTGCGTGCCGGTGGCCGATCGCGATCGTGTCGGTCAGGACGTGCCACGGCACACCCCACGGCGCCGAGATCAGCGTGAGTACGACCGCGCCGACCACACTTCCGGCCGCGGTCATCACCAGCGGATCGGCGGCGCCGGTCAGCTTGTCGATCAGGATGAAGTACGTCGCCTGGCACGCGGCCGCCGCGAGCCCCGCGAGGAGCCCGATCAGGTCGATCGTGAGGCCGGACCAGATCTCCGCCACCGTCGCCAGGCCGATCACGGCGATCCCGACACCGACCGCGGCAGACCTCGGTACGGCGACCTTCTGCCCGAACTTGAGCCACGCCACGACCAGCACCGGCCCGGAGAACTCGAGCATCAGCGCGACCCCCACCGGCAACCGGCTGGCCGCGATGAAGAACAGCGTCTGACAGCCGGCGATCCCGGTCAGGCCGTACAGCACGAGCGCTTTCCAGGATGAGCGGGCCGCGCGGAGTCCCGCCGTACCGCGGAAGATCAGGGCGAGCGGGACGAGCAGGGCGGCGGCGCCGAGGATGCGTACCCAGGCCGCCTGTTCCGGCGTGAACCCGGCGCCGATCAGGGCCTTGGCAAACGGCCCCGACCCACCGAACGTGATCGCGGAGAAGACCGCGAACCCCAACCCCACCGATTTCGTGCTGTACATGGGCATAACAGTCTCATGCCCATTACAAGGCTGTCGAGAGACGTCTCAGAGGACGTTCACGGCGCGGGCCGCGACGACCGCGATCGTGAGCAGCGCGATCCCGGACTGGACCCCCATCAGCGTTTTCACCCGCGCGGTCAGCGGCATCGTGTCGGTCGGGCTGAACGCGGTCGCGGCGGTGAACGAGACGAACAGGTAGTCGGTGAAACCGGGCAGCCAGCGCTCCCAACCAGGCAGGTCGACGGTCATCTGCGGAAAGAGCAGGTCGGCCCGCTCGGCCTCGCGGTCGTGTTCGGGGGCGCGGGCGAACGGTCCGCCGCGGTCGACCTCCCAGTACCAGACCGCGAACGCGACAACGTTCGTCACCCAGATCAGCAGCGCACCCTTGACCAGGACCAGTCCCTGGTTGGCGGCGCCGTGGTTGAGGAAGTAGATCAGTCCGGCGAGGTAGAAGGCGTTGGCCAGGACGAGGACCGCGAGCAGGACGAGTTCGACCCATCGCAACCACGGTTCGTCGCGACGCAGATGGAACGGGTTCATCCAGACCAGCGGCAGCAGGAGCAGCAGGCCGAGCGCCGGCATCAGCCAGCGCGGCAGCCCGTTGATCTGGGTCGGGACCAGCAGTTGCAGGATCAGTACGGCGATCACGGCCAGCGAGGCCGGCCACCGCCGGATGTGGCGCATGCTGTGGGGCGCGGCCTTCGGAACCTTGTTCACTCCAGCATTCTGACGCCGAACGCGTCCTATCCGACGGATGCGTCGATGACGGCTTGTCCCACCTCGGTACGCCGGTAGTGCACCTGGTGACCGGTACGACGCCGATTCGCGAGGCCGGCGTCGTACAAGGCGGAGAGGTGTTCGGCGACGGTGGCGAGGGCCAGGCCGTACTGGGTCGAGAGTGCGCTCGTGGTGGCGGGTGGGTCGAGGGCGACGAGAAGCGTGGCGCGGGTGCGACCAAGGAGTCGGGCCAGCGGATCCGGGGGAGCGGGGGCGTCGGACCAGAGGCGGGCCGCGCCGCGGGCCGGGTAGACGAGGGTGGGTTGATAGCTGGGGTCGAGGACCATGACGAGATAGGGCCAGGCGAAGACGCCGGGGACGAGGAGGAGGCCCTGGCCGGTGAGTTCGCGGCCCGGCTCGCGGTAGCGCGGGGCGATCAGGCGGTCGTCGTCCCAGCTGAGGTTGGGGTGCAGGTCGTCGAACAACGCGGCCAGACCGCCCTCGGTCAGCTGCTGACCGCGGTAGGCGATGTCGTCTTCCAAGACCCGGCTGATCAGTGGCCAGTCGGGCTGGACGAGCAGGGTCCAGGCGCTCTCGATCGCGTCGGCGAGTTGTTCGCGGGTGCCGGAGAGGTCCTGGAGCATCTTGTTGATCTCGGCTGCGCCGGGGTTGTTCAGCTCGTCGCGGGAGCGGACCAGCTCGGTCTTCACCTGGTCGAGCGGCGTACTCCGGACCCGGGCGATCTCGGTCGCGAACTTGGCTCGGGAGGCTTTCGGTGGGGGAGTCAGGAAGTCCGGTGTGAACCCCACGCGAGGCTGCAAGGCCTTCAATTGGGTCAGGTCCAACTGGGCCACCACGTCACGCTTGCTTTCGACCCATCCGGCGTACAAGGGTCGATGCCGCGCGCCGTTCAGGACTCGCACTGCCGACATCGTCTCCCAGAGCGGCGAAGCCCCGAATCGGCATCGCAACGCGTCGCCCTGGCTGAACCGCAGTACCGTCATCGCGCAGAACTTTCGGCCACAACCAAAACTCTACGCCGGTTCATCGACCACCTCGCATTCTCTGCGGGTGAGGTCCTATCAAGCCGTCCTGGGTCTGCCCGGCATGCGGAGCGTGTTCGGGGCGCATGCCGTGAGCATGCTGGGGACGGTGGCGGCTCAGGTTGCCTTGTCGATCCTGATCTTCGAGCGGACCGGCTCGCCGTTGCTGTCGGCGCTCGTCCTGGTGTGCGCCTTTCTGCCGTACGCCGTCAGTGGGGTGCTGCTGTCCTCGTTCGCTGATCGATTTCCGGCGCGGCGGGTGCTGGTGGGGTGTGATCTGCTCAGCGGGCTGTGTATCGGGCTGATGCTGATCCCGGGGATGCCCGTCGGCGGGTTGCTGGGGTTGTTGCTACTGACCGGGGTGATCGCGCCGATCTTCGCGGGAGCACGAGCCGCGAGTCTCGCGCACCTGCTCCCGGCCGATCTCTTCCCGATCGGGAGGTCGTTGCTGCGGGCAATTAGTCAGGTGACCGTGCTGACCGGGTTCGCGCTGGGGGCGATCGCGGTGGCGGCGGTCGGACCGACCTGGTTGCTGGCCCTCGATGCGGTCACCTTCCTGGCGTCCGCGATCCTGATCGGCGTCGGTACGCCGTACACCCCGGCAGGTCAGCGGGAGAGCAACCCGATCAGCGATTCCTGGACCGGCCTGCGCTACCTCATCGCCACCAAGCGCCTCCGCAACCTGGTCGTACTGACCTGGGTCGCGCCCGCGTTCTCGTCAGTCCCGGACGGTCTGGCCGTCGCCTACACGGCCCAGGCCGGCACGGTGGCCGCGGCTGCGGGAGCACTCTTCACCGGTTACGCGACCGGCACAGTACTCGGCGAGCTCGTCGCCGCGCGGTTCACCCCTTCCACGCGGCGACGGCTCGTCGTCCCACTCCTGCTGCTCAGCCAGCTCCCGGCGATCGCCTTCCTCGCCACACCGTCCGTCCCGATCGCGGCGGTCCTGCTCGCCGTCTCCGGAGCCGGCTTCGCGTTCAACCAGGGCATCGACCCACTCATCCTGGATGCGGTCGACCCGGCGTACCGAGGTCGGCTCTTCACCCTCCAGACCAGCGGCCTGATGACGATCCAGGGCATCAGCATCGGCCTGGCCGGATTCGTCGGCACCTTCCTCGCACCGAATCTCACCATCGCCGCAGCCGGCATCCTCGGTACGACGACCACCCTCCTGATCGCCCGTCAGGCACTCGAGCGAACCACCAGGGGTGCGGTGACCAGTCGGCCGGGCTGATCGGTCTCGCCGCTGATCTCCTGCAACGCGCGGTCGAACAGGCATGCTGCGATGTCTCGCAGCGGAATGCGGGCCGTTGTCAGTGGGGTGTCGAGCATGCTCGCGAACGGGAAGTCGTTGAACCCGGTGACCGCGACATCCTCGCCGACCGCGACCCCGCGCCGCTGCAACGCTCGCATCGCGACCACGGCGTACGCGTCGTTGTCCGCGACGAAAACGTCCGTGTCGTCAGCGTCCTCGACGTACGACGCGACCGCTTCGAGGGAAGCGAAGGAGCGCACGACCGCCGAGGGGAACTCCTGCCGGAACCCGGCCTGCCGCTGGTGGACCCACGGCAACGCACTGTCCGTCGCGAGGTAGACCGCCCGCGAGCGCCCGGTCGACCGCAGATGCTGGGCGATCCCGGCCATCGACGTCTCGTTGTCCACGTCGACCCAGCACTGCCGATGCTGCGGTCCGGTCCGCCCGAAGGCGACGAACGGGAACCGCCGCTGGCTGAGGAACTCGATCCGCTCGTCCTGCGGCATCGTCTCCAGGACCACGATCGCGTCGACCTGCCGCGCCGCGATCAGCTTCTCGTACAGCGCGATCTCGGTCGCACCCTCGGTCGGGGTAGTGACGTGGACGCCGTACCCGGAGATCGCGGCCGCCTTCACCAGACCGCCGAGCAGACCGTGCAGGAACCCACCCAGGCCAGGGTTCTGGTCGCTGAACGACTCGTCCTCGAGGTACAGCGGCAACCCGATCACGTGGCTGCGACCGGACGACAACGCCCGGGCCGCGTGGTTCGGGATGTATCCGAGCTCCTTGATCGCCGCCCGCACGGTCTCGACCGTCGGGTCGGCCACCCGGTGTGGAGCGTTCAGCACGTTCGACACGGTCATCGCCGACACCCCGGCCCGGCGGGCCACATCCGCGACCGTCGTCCGTCGCGGCTTCTGCTCAACCAATCGATCCCCCTCGGTTCCGTTCGATCCGGGCCACACCGCCGATCGGTACGTCGATCGTCCACACCCCCTGCGGCGCCGACGTACTGCGGTGTACCTCGTGACCCGAACAATCAGACACTACGAGATCGACCGGCCCGGTCGACGCACCTTCGACGTAGATCCGCCGGTCCGCGCCGCCGTTCACCACGATCGTGGGCGAGTCGTCCAGCTGGACCACGGGGTTGCTGAACACCGCCACCACCGTGGTCCGGTCGCCGACCGCCCGCACCTGCGTGTACCGAGCATCCGGCCGCGACGGCGTCAGTACGCCGCCCAGCAACACGTCGGTGTGATCCCGCAGGAACCCGAGCCAGTGCCGCACCACACGCTCGTGCTCGGCCGACAGCGCATCGAGTTCCATCGACACCTGCGGCGTACTGAACATCGCGCCGATGAACTGCTGCGCCACGGTCTCCGCGGTTGCCGTCGGCGGCCACAGCAGCATGTCCGAGTGCACCGCTCGATCGCCGGCCAGCAGGCGACTGTCGACCGTGCGCACCCGGTTCTCCACCGGGTCCAGGGCGCAGTCGCCGGCGCGCAGGAACGTGCCGAACTGCCAGAGCCGCGGGTTCACGTAGTCCTGCCGGAACTCGATCAGCACGTCCGGCCGCAACTTCCGAAGCTCGGTGGTGACCGCTGTCAGGAGCAGCTCGACGCCTTCGTCGACGGACGTGCAATCGCCGCCCGGCGCCGGGGGAGGAGAGGACCAGGCCCACGAGTCGATGAAGTCGAGTTTCAATCCGTCGACTCCCCAGTCCCGCACCGGCCGGATGCAGCTCTCCAGCAGGTGCTCCCGAACCTCCGGGTAGCGCGGGTCGAGCACCGCGGTGACCTCGCCGTCCGCGAAACCGAGGGTCCGATCCTTCAACCGCTCCCAGGCCTTCGAGTTCACGCCGATCAGCGGCGGCGCGACCCAGAGCACGTAGCGCAGTCCGAGATCGTGCACCCGGCGTACGTGCGCGGCCATGTCCGGGAACGCCCGGCCGGTCGGCTCCCAGTCACCGCAGTACGCGTAGCCGCGGGCGGTGTCGTCGGTCTGCCAGCCGTCGTCGACAATCACCGCCTCACAGCCGTACGACGCACCCGCGCGGGCGTGCCGTTCGACCGATTCGGCGGAGACGTGCTGGTGGTCGCTGTACCAAGTCGAGTACATCGCCTGCCGGGCCACGTCGGGGACCGGAGCGATCCGGTCACCCAGCTTCGCGGTCCATTCCGCCGTCACACCGCGGAGAGCCTCGGCGAAGTGCAGGTCGCGCAGATCGATCCGCAGGGTGAAGCGCTGAGCCTCGGTGTCGTGCACGGTGAGCTCGATCAGCTGCTCGGCGCTCTCCTCGTTCACCCCGACCGCGAAGTCGCAGCCCCGGACACTTGCCGACAAGGAGATTGTCGACAAGTTGCGGTCCTGCGCGTCGATCAGTGCCGCGACCGGCGCCGAGCGGACCGACCGGACGTCACGATGCGAGCCCCAGTCGGTCGGCAGTTCGCGCCGCGATCCCTGCTCGGCCCGCCAAAGCGTCACCGCGGTCTCGGCCGGCCACATCCAGCGCAGGGTGACCGGTCCGTCCGCGGCTACGTCGTACCGCAGCACGCCTGGCTCGGTTGCCTTCCGCTCGGCAATCGTGGCGGTGCCTGTGAGTGTCCCGGTGCGCGTGCGGCCGTCGGGTGAGCGGATCTCGAAAGTCGTCACGCGGTGGACTATAGCGGTAAAACTCGACGGCCAGAAGGTATTGACCGAATTGTTCTAGGTCTCTAGTTTTAGCGCTAATATCCGCTTTCTCCGGGAGTCCGTGTGCTGACAGTGAACTCGGCCGACGCCTACGTCGAGGACGCCTTCGCGTGGGCCCGCAAGCGAGCGCTGGACTGGGTCCGGACGGACGCGGCGCCCGGCAATCTGCCGTCGTACTGGGCCGGCTATCCGTCCCGGGAGATGTTCTACTCGCGCGACGTCTGCCACCAGGCGACCGGTGCGCACCTGCTCGGCCTGGACACGGAGAACTTCGCGATGTTCCGGCACTTCGCCCGTTCGGCCACGCCGGCGCGGAAGTGGTTCCCGATCTGGGCCTTCCACTTCGACGGGCGCATCGCCGCCCTCGACTACCACCACGACGAACACTTCGTCCGGGAGATCCCCGCGGTGTTCGACCTGGCCTACCGGGCGCTGGAACAGTACGACTGGACCGGCGACCGGCAATGGATCGACGACCCCGACCTGGCCGGGTACTACCGGCACACGATCGGCGAGTTCGTCGCCGCGCACGACTCCGACGGCGACGGCCTACCGGAGGCAGGCGGGACCGGCGACATCTTCCTCGGCACCGCCACCTACAACGAACAGGGCGAGGCGCCGCTCATCCTCGCCGGCGACGGTCTCGCGTCCCAGTACGCCGTACTCCGCAAACTCGGCCACCACGACCAGGCCGACCGGATCCAGGCGACGTACAACGAGTGGTGGAACGGTGAGTCTTTCGCTCGCGGGATCACCAAGGAGGGACTGGACTTCGGCTGGGGCCTGGAGTCGCACACTCTGGTCCCACTGTTCGGCCTGAGCGGGACCGGCGAGCGGAACGAACGGTTCCTGGACTACCTGGAAGCGCAGCTGGAGATCGCGCCGCCGTTGAACATCGAGTCGTTCAGCTACTACCCCGAGGTGTTCTTCCAGCACGGTCGGGACGAGTCCGCGTGGCGCTGGACCAAGCACCTGATCGACAGCCGGGACGACTACCCGGAGATCTCCTTCACCGTGGTCCGGCACCTGGTCGCCGGACTGCTCGGGCTGCAACCGGACGCGGCGTCGGCGGCCCTGAGCATCGAATCCCACCTGCCCGCCGAGATCGACGCACTCACCGTCGACCACCTCCCGGTCGGCGGCTGGGACCTGCGCATCAGCCAAGAAGGCCGGCACACGACCGAAGTCACCGTGAACAGCGGACCGGGTCCGCTCGCGGTGACGGTCAATGACCGCACCGAAATCATCGAGCCCGGTCGGACCGCCCGGGTCACCACTCCGACGAAGGACGCCTCATGAAGCATTCCTACCGCCTCCTCCCCGCCGCGGCCGCGCTCCTCCTGGCCGCCGGTTGTGCCACCGGAAACCAGCCCGCCGCCAACACCGGTGGCGACGGCGGGTCCGCCGACATCAGCTTCTCGTTCTGGGGAACGAACTCCGAGGCCGCTTCGCTGAAGGCGATCGCGGCCGCGTTCGAGCAGGCCAACCCGGGCGCGAAGGTGACCACGAACTGGATCCAGGCCGACTACGAGCAGAAGCTGCAGACCTCGATCGCGGCCGGGACCCAGTCGACGGTGATGGAGATCAGCAACACCAGCCTGGCCGGGTTCGCGCCCAGTTTCGCCGAACAGTCCGTTGACCCGGGCAAGTACGTGCAGCCGAACATCTCGTCCGCGCTGCAGTTCGAGGGCAAGTACTACGCGATGCCGTTCGCGGCCAAGCCCAAGGTGATGGCGGTCAACGTCGACGCCTTCAAGGCCGCAGGCGTACCGTTGCCCAGCGCAACGACACCGATGACGCTGGACGAGTTCAAGGCGACCGCGGCGAAGCTGTCGCACGGTGACGGCAAGGCTCGCGTCTTCGGCTCGAGCAACCTCTGGTACCGGGGCTGGCTGACCGCGGCCGGCGGTGGCTACTACAACGCCGACGCCACCGAGTGCACCTTCGGCGACGAGACCGGGGTCAGGACCGCGCAGTACGTCGTCGACCTGCAGAAGGACCGTACGGCGCCGACGTCGGTGGACGTCGAGGGCCAGGACCAGGCGCAGTGGTTCGCGGCCGGGCGGCTGGCGACCTTCAGCGACTTCGGGCCGTGGACGGTCGCGGACTTCGCCAAGATCAGCAAGCCGAACTGGACGCTGGTCCCGGTGCCGGGCAAGGGATTCCCGATGGAGGTCGACGGGCTCGGGATCTCGAAGAAGGCCGGTGGCAAGCAACTCGAGACCGCGAAGAAGTTCGTCGAGTTCGCCAGTACGCAGCAGGTCGCTCAGGACAAGCTGATCCAGGGGAACACGGCGCTCGGCGTACCGATCATCGCGGCCTCGACGCCGACGCTGGAGAAGGTGCTGCCGGCCGATCGCAACCTGGCCGCCTTCACCACCGCGCTGAAGAGCGGTCTCGTCGGCGTTTCCGTCGCGCGTGAGGCGCAGCTGTCCGGTGACGCGGACAAAGGCATGACCAGCTACACCCCGCTGGGCACCGGCAAGGACGACGTCGCCAAGATCCTGCCCCAGCTCGCCGCCAAGTGCACGCAGGCCCTGAAGAAGTGAATCCCACCATCGGCTGGATCCGCACCCTCGCGGAATCCTGGGGCGTCCCGACGGCACTCGTGCCGCTGGTCCCGTTCCTGCTCCTGCTGATCGTCCTGTACGCCGTCATCGGACTGGCGGCGTACGGGGCGCGGCGGAAGTGGCCGCGGGCCGACAAGACGATCGCGTTCTGGCTGTTCGTGTCACCGTGGCTGATCGGCTTCGCGCTGTTCACGGTCGGTCCGATGGCGTCGTCGATCTACGTCAGCCTGACTTCGTGGGACCTGATCACGCCGCCGAAGTTCGTTGGCCTGGCCAACTACACCGAGGCGTTCCAGGACCCGCGGGTCGGTCAGGCGCTGAAGGTGACCCTGCTGTACGCCGTGATCAGCGTGCCACTGCAGACCGTCCTGGCCTTCGTGGTCGCGTTGCTGCTGAACACCGATCTGCCCGGGATGCGGTTCTTCCGGACCGTCTGGTACCTGCCGAGCCTGGTGTCCGGCGTGGCCCAGATGGTCTTGTTCCTCTGGGTGTTCAACCCGCAGTACGGACTCGCGAACGACGTACTCGGCCGGATCGGGATCGACGGGCCGGCATGGCTCTACGACGCGTCCTGGGCCCTGCCGACGGTGATCCTGATGAGTCTGTGGACGGTCGGCGGGGCGATGGTGATCTACCTGGCCGGGCTGAAGGACGTGCCGGCCAACCTGTACGAAGCGGCGGCACTCGACGGCGCCGGACCGCTGCGGCTGTTCTGGCACGTGACGCTGCCGCAGTTGTCGCCGATCATCCTCTTCAACGCGCTGACCGGCATCATCGGGTCACTGCAGGTCTTCACCCAGGGCTTCATCACGAACGGCGGTCCGAAGGACTCCTTGCTGTTCTTCGTCTACTACCTCTACGACAACGCCTTCAAGAACTTCCGGATGGGGTACGCGTCCGCGCTGGCCTGGATCCTGTTCGTCGTCATCCTCGCCCTGACCGCGGTCACCCTGCGCGGAAGTGCCTTCGCCGTGTACTACGAGACCGAGCAGTCCACCCGTAGGAGGAGAAGAGCTCGATGAGGCGAAGCATCAGCTTGTACGTCGTCCTGGCCCTCGGGTCACTGGTCTTCGTCTACCCGTTCCTGTGGATGATCGCGACCTCGCTGCGGTCACTCGCCGGCGTCGGAAGCTCGGGCGCGAGTGTGTGGCCGCACGAGTTCCTGTGGGGCAACTACACCCGGGCGGTCACGTCGTTCCCGTTCTGGCGGTACGCGCTCAACTCGGTCCTGACCACCCTGATCCCGATCATCGGCACCGTCTTCTCGTGCTCGCTCGCGGGCTTCGCGTTCGCGCGGTTGCGGGTGCGGTTCTCCGGGCTGCTGTTCGGTGTCGTCCTCGCGACCATGCTGCTGCCGGGGGAGGTGACGATGGTGCCGCAGTTCATGCTCTTCAACAACCTCGGCATGGTCGACACGCTGTACCCGCTGATCCTGCCGGCGTTCTTCGGGTCGCCGTTCTACATCTTCCTGTTCCGGCAGTTCTTCTCCCGGATGCCGTCGGAGCTCGCCGATGCCGCGGTGGTGGACGGCTGCGGCTGGTTCAAGACGTTCTGGCTCGTGTACCTGCCGCTGGCCCGGCCGGCGGTTGTCGCCGTCTCGATCCTGCTGTTCATGGGCTACTGGAACAACTTCCTCGGCCCGGCCATCTACATCAACTCCGACCAGTGGAAGACGCTCCCGCTCGCGCTGGCCGGCTTCCAGTCCGTCAACGGCACCGACACCCCGTTGCTGATGGCAACCTCAGTCCTGATCACGATCCCGTGCCTGGTCATCTTCTTCGTCGCCCAGAAGCAGATCACCAACGGCATCACGTTCAGCGGCGGCAAGTGATCAGTCGCGGCCGAGGATGCCCAGTTCGTAGCCCTTGGCAACTGCGGCGGCACGGTCGTTGACGGCGAGCTTGGTGAAGAGGTGGCTGAGGTGCGTCTTCACCGTGGCCTCGCTGATGAACAGCTCTCTGGCGATGTCGCGGTTCGAGGTGCCCTTGGCAACCAACGCCAGGACCTGGCGCTCCCGGGCGGCCAGGGGACTCGGCGCCGGCGTACGGACGGCGGAGACCACTCGGGAGGCGACGGCGGGGGAGAGGACCGTCCGGCCTTCGGCTGCCTCGCGCACTCCGTTGAACAACTCGTCCTTCGGTGCGTCCTTGAGCAGGTAGCCCGTCGCGCCGGCCTCGATCGCAGGCAACGTATCGGTGTCGGTGTCCCAGGTGGTCAGCACCAGGATCTTCGCGCGGGCCCCAAGACGGGTCAGCTCGGTGATCGCCTCGACCCCACCGCCACCGGGCATCCGCAGGTCCATCAGGATCACGTCGGGGTCGTGCTCGGCGGCCAGCGCGACCGCCTCGACGCCGTTGGACGCCTCGGCGAGCACGGTGAAACCGGGCACCGACTCGAACATTCCGCGGAGGCCGTCGCGGACGACCGGGTGGTCGTCGACGAGCAGCAGTGAGATCTCATTCATGGAGCACCAACGGTACGCGTGCCGACACCGCTGTACCGGAGCCTGGTTCGGCTTCGACGGTGAGGGAGCCGGCGATGCGCTCGGCGCGGGCTCGCATCCCGTCCAGGCCGAAGCCGCCGGTGCCGGTGCGTTGGGGAACGGTCAACGGGTCGAAACCCTTGCCGTCGTCGCGGATGTCCAAGGTGACCTCACTGTCCATGAAGCTGAGGGTGACGCCGACGCGCGTGGCGGACGCGTGCTTGGCCACGTTCGCCAGCGCTTCTTGCGTGATGCGCAGAATAGTTGCCGACACCTCCCCATGCAGATGCTGCGCCGTCCCCGTGAGGGTGAACTCGGCGCGTACGCCGGTCCGCTCGGCCCACTGGTCGACCGTCTTCTGCAGGGCCTCGGGAAGGCCGTCGTTCGAGAGGCCGATCGGTGCGAGGTTGTGGACCGACCGGCGGGCTTCGCTCAGGCTGTGCCGGGCCAGGTCGGTGGCACGGCTGACGTGCTGCTCGGCGGTGGCCGGGTCGGAGGTACTCGTGACGGCTTGAAGCTGGGCGATGATGCCGGTCAGGCCTTGCGCGATGGTGTCGTGGATCTCCGCGGCCAGGCGCCGGCGTTCGTCGGCGATACCGGCTTCGCGTGCCTGGACCAGGAGTTGGGCGTGCAGAGCCGCGTTCTCGTCCCGGGCCTGCTCGAGCTCGATGATCGTGGTGGCCCGGGCACGGGACCGTTCCTCCTCCTGCTCGGAGAAGTGGGTGACGAGCGTCAGGATCACGTTGTTGGCCAGCAGCAGGCAGCCGAACACGACCCACCGCATCGTGTCGCCGACCGGTATCCCGCTGGTCTGCGCACCCGCGACCGGGATGGAACAGGCGAACCAGGCGAACCGGCGCCAGCGCTTGCCAGGGATCAGCTCCTCCGCGTCGAAGTAGCCGGCGACGGCATAGAACGCGAAGAACGGGTTCGCCAGGGTGAGCGCGAGGCCGATCGCCCAGCGGACGGCGAAGTACGCCACCGAGATGCGGCTCGGGCCCCGGCTGGTGCGATCGGTCCAACTCCACCAGACCTGGAGCACGAGTGCCGCGGCGACCAGAGCGGCGGCGGTGATCCGCCGTTCGGCAGTCGGCATGACCAGCCCGGCGGTGGCTGCCGAGAGTACGGTGCCCACGAGGAGCAGGCCGTACGGCTGCCATCTCCGGAAAGCCTTCTGCCGTCGCTCCAGGTCCGCGTCCGCCGTGGTCACCCACCCAGTCTGCACGACCGGTCTCCTACTCCCAGCGGAACCAGCGTGTGGCCGCCACGGACAGGACGATCGCCCAGGCCGCGAGTACGCCGAGGTGGGACCAGGCCGGCCAGTCTCCGGCCGCGGCCTGACCGAGCGCCCGGGCCGCCGCACCGAAGGGGGTGAACTCGACGATGTGCCGCAGGACATCCGGCATCGACTGCACCGGCAGCCAGACCCCGGCGCAGAACATGCTCGGGAAGAACACCGCGGATCCGATCGCGCTGGCGATCTTCGCCGTACGGGCCAGGGCAGTCACCAGCGCACCCAAGGAGAGCGCGACGGTTGCCGTGAGCAGGAGTGCCAGCACGTAGCCGAAGCCTTGCGAAGGCAGCTTCACGTCGAAGGCGAGCCGGCCGATGGTGAGGCAGACCAGCACCGACACCAGGGCGGTGGCGCCGTTCAGTCCCATCTGCGCGATCAGCAGGGCGGAGGGACGGACCGGGGTCGCCGACATCCGGCGTAGGATGCCGCGTTCGCGGTACCCGGTGATGACCGGCGGCATCGTCTGCAGGCCGGTGATGATCAGCGCGACGAGCACCAGCACGGGCACGTACAGGTCGATCAGCCGAAGTCCGCCGAGGCCGGCGTCGGCCTTCCGGAACGCCGGGATCGAACCCAGGATCACCAGCAGCACCGGCGGGAAGCCGAGGGTCCAGAAGAGGATGCCGGGTTCGCGGCGGAACAGCTTGGCTTCGGTGCGCACGACGGCGGCGAAGGGTGAGGTGCGGTTGGGGGCAGTGGCAACGGTGGTCATTTACTTGGCTCCGGTCAGGTCGAGGAAGGCGTCGTCCAGCGTGGCGTCGGTGACCCGGAGCTGGTGCGCGGTGATGCGGCGGCGGGCGAGCAGCGAGAGGACCGCGTTGACGGTGTCGTCGGTGCCGCCGAGGGTGATCCGGCCGTCCTTGTGCTCGACGGACGCGAGCGCCGGCAGTGCGGCCAACTCCTCGTCGTCGAGGGGTTCCGACGGCGTGAACGAGATGACGGTGGATCCCGCCGTACGGCTGATCAGGCCGTGGGGTGTGTCGAGTGCGGTGATGCGGCCGTTGTCGATCAGGGCGATCCGGTCGCAGAGCCGCTGCGCTTCCTCCATGAAGTGCGTGACCAGGAGGACGGTGACGCCGCGGGCGCGGACGTCCTCGACGATCTCCCAGGTGTCGCGGCGGGCGCGCGGGTCGAGGCCGGTGGTCAGCTCGTCGAGGACGACGACCTTGGGGTTGCCGATCAGTGCGAGCGCGATGAACAGGCGCTGCTTCTGGCCGCCGCTGAGGGTGCCGAACCGGCTGTTCAGCTGGCCGGTGATGCCGAGGCGCTCGGCGAGCGGGCGCCAGTCGGCCGGGTTGGGGTAGAGGGCGGCGTACAGCTCGAGCGCCTCACGCACGGTGAGTTTGGCCTGGAGCTCGCTCTCCTGCAGCTGGGCGCCCAGCACCTGGGTGACCGCGGCATGATCGGCGATCGGATCCAGACCGGCGACCCGGATCCGGCCGGCGTCGGGGACGCGCAGGCCCTCGATGCTCTCGACGGTGGTGGTCTTGCCGGCGCCGTTCGGGCCGAGGATCCCGAAGATCTCGCCCTCTTCGACGCTGAACGACACACCGTCGACGACCGTCCGGCCGCCGTACGACTTGCGCAGGTCACTGACTTCGACAACAGCTTTGCTCATACCAAGAGCTTCGCGGAGCGGGCCCTCGTCCCACATCGCCCGGGAAGCTCGACCGGGCATCATCCATCTGGCTGATGCGCCAGTACAACTTCAGCCCAGTACAACCTCAGCCCAGTACAACCTCAGCTGGGCCGGTACGCCGGGAGCGCCTCGGCGAGGCTCCCGTAGGGGTTGGGTATCAGGTCCATCAGCCACCTCGCGGCACCCGATGTCCGCAGCCAGCCACCGTGCTCGACGGCCAGCTGATGAGCGCTGGCGAGGACGGCGATTCCGGCCGGCTCCATCACCTTCACGCGACGCAGATCCACCACCAGCTTGGGCAGCTTGGTGGTGATCACATGCCGGAGCTCGGTCTCGAGCGTGGGTACGGCGACGACGTCGACATCACCGTTGACGCGCACGATCGCGCAATCTCCGACGGCACTCCACTTGCAGACAAAGGGCGGACTTGCTGAATCCATGTCCTGACCTATACCCACCTTTATGCGTTCGTTACCTTATCCGGAGCGTTTACTTCGCGTAGAGCGCCTCGACGTCGGACTCGTGGTTCTTCATCACGATGTGGCGGCGCAGCGAGAGCTTCAGGGACAGCTCGCCGGACTCCTGGGTCCAGTCGGTCGCCAGGATCGAGAACTTCTTGATCGACTCGGCGTGCGACACCGAGTCGTTGGCCTCGTTGACGGCCTTCTGGATCTCCGCGATCAGGTCCGGGTCCTCGGTCAGCTCCGCGATCTCGGTGGGCTTCCCACGCTCGGTCGCCCACGGTACGACGTTCTCCGCGTCGAGCGTGATCAGTGCGGCGATGAACGGCTTGCCGTCGCCGACCACCATGCACTGGCTGACCAGCGGGTGCAGGCGGATCTGGTCCTCGAGCGCGGCCGGCTGGACGTTCTTGCCACCGGCGGTGACCAGGATCTCCTTCTTCCGGCCGGTGATCTTGATGAACCCGTCGACGTCGAACTCGCCCAGGTCGCCGGTGTGGAACCAGCCGTCCGCGTCGATCGCGGCCGCGGTCGCCTCGTCGTTCTTCCAGTAGCCCTGCATCACCTGGCCGCCCTTGAACAGCAGCTCGCCGTCCTCCGCGACGCCGACCGACACCCCAGGAAGCGGCCGGCCGACGGTGCCGATGCGGATGTCGTCGGGCAGGTTCACCGCGACGGCCGCGGTGGTCTCGGTCAGGCCGTAGCCCTCCAGGACCGGTACGCCGATGCCGCGGAAGAAATGCCCGAGCCGGTCACCGAGCGGTGCGCCGCCGGAGACGGCGTACTTGACCTGACCGCCGAGGACGTTGCGGAGCTTGCCGTAGACGAGGCGGTCGAACAGTGCGTGCTTGGCCTTCAGGCCGAACGACGCGCCACCCTTGTCCTGCGCCCGCGAGTACGCGATCGCGGTGTCGGCCGCGGCGTCGAAGATCTTGCCCTTGCCGTCGGCGTGCGCCTTCTGGCTGGCGGAGTTGAACACCTTCTCGAACACCCGCGGCACGCTCAGGATGAAGGTCGGCTTGAACTCGCCGAGGTCGGCGACCAGGTTCTTCACGTCGGCCGTGTGGCCGATCTTGACCCGCTGCATCACGCAGCCGACCTGGATGATCCGGGCGAACACGTGCGCCAGCGGCAGGAACAACAGTGTGCTCGCGCCGCTGGTGTCGAACAGTTCGTCGAGGATCTTCACCGCCGGCGTGAGCTCGTCGAGGAAGCTCGAGTGGTTCAGCCGGCAGCCCTTCGGGCGTCCCGTCGTACCCGATGTGTAGATCAGCGTGGCCATGTCGCTGGGGACGACCGCGCCGCGGCGCTTGTCGAACTGCGCGTCGCTGACCTCCTGACCGAGGACGGTCAGCTGCTCGACCGCGCCGGCCTCGATCTGCCAGATCTCCTGCAGGGACGGCGCCTCCGACCGGGCCGACTCGATCACCGCGCCGAGGGCGGCGTTCTCGGCGATCGCGACGACCGCCTCGGAGTCGGTCAGGATCCACTGGATCTGGGACGCCGACGAGGTCTCGTAGATCGGCACCGTGACCGCGCCGATGCTCCAGATCGCGTAGTCGATCAGGGTCCACTCGTAGCGGGTCGCGCTGAGCAGGGCGACCCGCTCGCCGTGCTTCACGCCGGCCGCGATCAGGCCCTTCGCGACCGCGGTCACCTCGCGGGCGAACTCGGCCGCGGAGACGTCGAGCCAGCCGGTGCCGGTACGCCGGCTGAACACGGCAGTGTCAGGATGGGAGGACGCGTTCGCCCACACGGGGTCGCTCAGACTTCCGGTGGGTGGCTCGGTCACAGCAGGAACGGTGTACTCACGCATCCGCGTCTCCTCGGTCGGTCACGAGTTGTCGGCTTCCGGCGCACGGTACAGTCACCTACCCACAAGTAGCCAGGTTTATGTGACCCAGGGAACTAGGTTCAAGCCATGCCCACGCTCGACATCAGTTGCGACGACTTGGTCGTTGCTGATCCAGCCTACGTCGCCGAGCGGCTCGGCTCGGACACCCTGTGGCGCGAGTGGTGGCCGGAGCTGACCCTGACCCCGGCCGAGCGGCGCGGCCTCGAGGGCGTCCGCTGGAACGTCACCGGCGCCGCCATCGGTACGGCGGAGTGGTGGCTGGAGCCGGTCCGCGACGGGGTCGTGGTGCATTGGTATCTGCGCGTCGACCCGGCCGGCCGGGTCCGCGGCCGGGCGCTGGCCAGGCTGAAGGAGCGGTACGTCGAGTCCTACCGGGAACACCTGTGGCGGTTCAAGGACGAAGCCGAAGCGGGTCGTCCGGCGGGCGAGCAACGTCCTGGATCCGAACCCGCGATAGTCTCCGGGGAGGACACCGAACCGGCGTCCGGCAAGGCAGTCGGCGAGCCCAGTTCGACCCGTTCCACAACGAAGAGGTGAATCGATGGCGGAACAGACCACCTCGACCATCGTGGTGAACGCGACCCCCAAAGAAATCATGGCGGTGATCGCGGACTTCCCGGCGTACCCGGAATGGGCCGACTCGATGCGGGAGACCGAGGTGCTGTCCACCGACGAGGCGGGCCGGCCGAAGCAGGTCCGGTTCAAGGTCGACGCCGGCGCGATCTCCGACGAGTACACGCTGGACTACCACTGGTCCCGCAACGAGGTGACCTGGACGCTGGTCGAGGCCAAGATGGTGAAGGGGATGGACGGCGCCTATGTACTGCGCGACCTGGGCGGCGGCGAGGGGACCGAGGTGACGTACCGGCTGGCTGTCGACATTGCCATCCCGATGATCGGGATGCTCAAACGCAAGGCGGAGAAGGTCATCATCGACACAGCCCTCAAAGGGCTGAAGAAGCGCGTCGAGTCCTGATCCAGTGACTCGGGTTCTGCTGTACACAGGTAAGGGCGGCGTAGGCAAGACGACCTCCGCCGCGGGGACCGCCACGCTCGCCGCGTTGCGCGGGTTGCGCACGCTGGTGCTGTCGACCGATGCCGCGCACTCGCTGTCGGACGCGTTCGACTCCGAGGTCGGCCAGGAGCCGACCGAGATCGACGACCTGCTGTTCGTCCAGCAGATCGACGCGCAGCGACGGTTCGAGCGGTCGTGGGGTGACATCCAGACGTACCTGCGATCGGTGCTGCACATGGTCGGGGTCGACCCGATCGAGGCCGAGGAGCTGACCGTGCTGCCGGGTGCCGAGGAGGTGCTCGCGCTGCTCGAGGTGCGCGACCATTTCCGGTCCGGGCGCTGGGACGTGATCGTGGTGGACTGCGCGCCGACCGCGGAGACACTGCGGCTGCTCGCGCTGCCCGAGGCACTGAACTGGTACCTCGACCGGATCTTCAACGCCGAGCGCAAGGTGATGCGGACCTTCCGTCCGTTCCTCAGCCGTACGCCGGGCATCCCGATGCCGGACGACACGGTCTTCGACGCGCTCCGGCGACTGCAGAGCGACCTGTCGGACATTCGCACGCTGCTGGCCGGACCGGACGCATCCGTGCGGCTGGTGCTGACGCCGGAGGCCGTCGTGGTCGCCGAGGCACGACGGTCGCTGACCACACTTTCGCTGTACGGCTATCGCGTCGACGGCGTGGTCGCGAACCGGGTGTTCCCGGCCGCGGGCGCGGACAACTGGCGGCGTCAGTGGGTCGCGGCCCAGCGCGGGATCCTCGAGGACGTGGCCGACTCGTTCCGGCCGCTGCCGATCTGGGAGTCGCCGTACCGGGCCTGTGAGCCGGTCGGCGTCGAGGAGCTCGCCGCCTTCGCGGTCGAGATGTACGGCGGCGACGATCCGTTCGCCCGGGCCACCGACGAGACGTCGCTGTGGGTGGATCGGCACATCGATACCGATGGCCGGACCTACACGTTGACGATGCCGTTGCCGTTGGCATCCGCGAGTGAGCTGGAGCTGGCGCGGCACGGTGACGAGCTGATCATCACGGTCGGGTCGTACCGGCGCGTGCTGCCGTTGCCGGCGGCACTGGCGCGGGGTGTGGTCGCGGGTGCGCGGCTCGACGACGGACGGCTGCAGGTGCGGTTCGCGCCGCGGGAGACCGCGCGGCCGGTGAGTTCTGAACTGCCGAGTGGGAGTGGGCCGCTGGAGTCCGCGCAGGAGCTGGCGCAGGGCCTGACGGCCGAGTACCACCTGGCGCACCACGGACACGAGGCCGCCATCGGGGAGGGCCGTTGAGCAAGGACCCGGTCGGCTCCGTCGCGGAGGAGGCGGCGAAGCTGTTCGCCGTACTGCAGCAGGCGGCCGACACCACGCGTACGCCGCCGGCCGGTTCGGCACCTGAGGCGGAGGCAAGACCTGAGGCGCACGAGCACACGCATGACGACCGGCTTGGGCCGGACTGTGTGTGGTGCCCGGTCTGTCAGCTGATCAACAAGGTGCGGAACACGAGCCCGGAGACGATCGAGCAGCTGTCGACCGCTGCCGCGCATGTCCTGGGCTCGGTCAGATCATTGCTGGAAGCGGCCGCCGAGGCTGCCCGGCAGACGCGGGAGGACGCAGCGTCGCGGCCCGCGGCGAACGAAACCGTGCCTGAGGAAGATGGGCCGGTCCGGTCCCGGGTGGACCGGATCGACGTGAGTGAGGACCCCGAGCCATGGGACTGACGATCGGCATCGATGTCGGCGGAACGAAGATCGCGGCCGGGGTGGTCGACCCGGACGGGACCATCGGGGCCCGCACGCATCGCGACACCCCGGCGGACTCGGTCGACGCGACCGCGGACGCGATCTGTGACGCGGCCGCCGAGCTGATCGCCGCGCACGACGTGGAGGCGGTCGGGATCGGCGCCGCCGGATTCGTCTCGTCGGACCGGTCGACCGTGCTGTTCGCGCCGAACCTGGCCTGGCGGGACGAGCCGCTGGGCGCGCGGGTCGCGGAGAAGCTCAATATCCCCGTGGTCGTGGAGAACGACGCGAACGCGGCGGCCTGGGGCGAGTTCGCGTTCGGCGCGGCCAAGGATGTCGAGCACATGCTCTGCCTGACCATCGGCACCGGGATCGGCGGTGGAGTCGTCATCGACGGCGACCTGCTGCGGGGTGCACATGGTGTCGCGGCCGAGCTGGGCCACATGCGCGTCGTACCGGGTGGGCATCGGTGTGGTTGTGGGGCGCGCGGCTGTCTGGAGCAGTACGCGTCCGGGCGTGCGCTGGTGCGGGAAGGGCGCGCGCAAGCGGAGTCCGGTTCGCTCGCGGCGATGCAGATGCTGACGGTGTGCGGGATCTCCGACCCGGCCGAGTTGACCGGTCCGATGATCACCTCCGCGGCCGCTGGTGGAGATCCCTGTGCGGTGGAGTTGCTCGAGGACCTCGGGCGTTGGTTGGGCGAGGGGCTGGCGAGTCTCGCGACCATGTTCGACCCGACCACGATCGTCATCGGCGGCGGAGTGAGCGCGGCGAAGGACCTGCTGATGAAGTCGGCCCAGGTCGCGTTCGAGAAGAATCTTCCGGCCAAGGCCAACCGTCCGCACCCGACCTTCGGCCTGGCCGAGCTGGGCAACGACGCCGGCCTCATCGGCGCCGCCGACCTGGCCCGCCGCCCGGCGCCCGCTCCGGAGAAGACGAGGTGAGCGGCGCCTCGCCAGACCTCTCCAGAGCGGCATTCCGTCGGGGTTGTCCACCGGCGCGGGATACTGGAGGTAGTCCGGCGGGGGTCGGGGGTACGACGAGGAGGGTCGTCCGATGGCTCTGACGCAGGCTTTGACGATCGGGATCGACATCGGCGGGACCAAGGTCGCCGCCGGGGTGGTCGACCCGGAGGCCAACATCCTGGACCGGGTACGGCGGGACACGCCGACGACCGATCCGAAGGAGACCGAGGACGCGATCGCGGAGATCGTCCGCGACCTCGAGTCCCGGCACGACGTGATCGCGGTCGGCATCGGTGCCGCCGGATTCGTCGACGGGACCCGCTCGTCGGTCCTGTTCGCGCCACACCTCGCCTGGCGGCACGAGCCGCTGCGCGACGCGGTCGAGCGCCGGCTCGGCCTGCCGGTCGTCGTCGAGAACGACGCGAACGCGGCCGCATGGTCGGAGTGGCGGTTCGGCGGCGGTCAGGGCGAGAGCCACCTGGTCTGCGTGACGCTCGGCACCGGCATCGGCGGCGCCATCCTGAACGACGGCTCCCTGCAGCGCGGGAAGTTCGGTATCGCGGGGGAGTTCGGGCACATGCAGGTCGTGCCCGGCGGTCACCGCTGCGAGTGCGGCAACCGCGGCTGCTGGGAGCAGTACGCCTCCGGCAACGCATTGACCCGGGAGGCGCGCGAGCTCGCGTTGTCCGGGTCTCCCGTCGCCCACAACCTGCTCCGCGCGGCCGGCGGCGACCCGCGCAAGATCAACGGCCCGATGGTGACCGAGCTCGCCAAGGACGGCGACCCGGTCGCGGTCGAGCTGCTCGAGGACGTCGGCCGCTGGCTCGGCATCGGCCTCGCCAACCTCGCCGCCGCGCTCGACCCCGGCACGTTCGTGATCGGCGGCGGTGTCTCCGATGCGGGTGAGCTGCTGCTGGCGCCGGCCCGCGAGGCATTCAAGCGAACGCTGACGGGCCGTGGATTCCGCCCGGAAGCACGGATCGTCCGCGCGGTCCTCGGTCCGGAGGCGGGTCTCGTCGGTGCGGCCGACCTGGCTCGCGAAGAGGCCACCTGGTTGCGTCGCGTCCGGGTCAAGACGACTGCGGTCACCGCGAAGACCGCGGCCGCCCGGAGCCGCTCGACCCGCCTCGAAAGAGCGGCCCGCAAGTCGGCCAGTCGTCGTACCGGAATGCGCGCGGCGGCCTTCGACGACGACCTGCACCCGGTCGACCTGAACGGCGACCCTGAAGCATGAGTATCGGGCCGCCTGGTGGTGAGGCGGTGCTGAGAGTCCTGTCGTACAACGTGCATCGCTGGGGTGACGACCGTACGGCGCTTGCCCGGGTGGTGCAGGCGTGCGCGCCGGACGTGATGCTCGTGCAGGAAGCGCCGACCTGGTGGGGGACCAGGCGGAAGCGGCGCGCGAT
The DNA here is from genome assembly GCF_040680855.1 of Kribbella sp. NPDC051952. Lineage (NCBI taxonomy): Bacteria > Bacillati > Actinomycetota > Actinomycetes > Propionibacteriales > Kribbellaceae > Kribbella > Kribbella sp. NPDC051952. Next base: position 213,093 of record NZ_JBFAXQ010000005.1, on the reverse strand, counting down.
GGCGGCGAGCTTCGGGATGCGGTACGTCGTCGGCTCCGCCCGCAACGCGATCCTGGTTGCCGACGGCACCGATCTGACCGAACCGCTGCACTGGCGGATCTGGCGCCCGTTCGTCCGCCGCCGCCTCAACTTCATCGCGACCCAACTCCCCGGCGGCGCCGTCGGCGGTCAGATCACGCTCGGCACGACGCGCCTGGCCCTGGTCGTCTGCCATCTGGGCCTCCACATCCGCGGTCGCCAGCACGAGCTCGAGCAGGTCCTGAAGGGCTGCCGCTCGTTCGGTACGCCGTACCTCCTGGCCGGCGACCTCAACGAAGAACCCGACGGCCCGGTCTGGAAACAGCTCGCCGAGGAGGGCCTCACCGACCTGGGCGCCGACGCCGGGCCGACCTTCAGTTCGACCAATCCGCACAAACGCATCGACGGCGCCCATGTGACGCCGAATCTGGCCGGCCGCATGCTGAAGATCCCGGCCGCCTCGGAAGATATGGCCGCGGCTTCAGATCATCTGCCGATGCTGATCGAGCTCACTGCCTGAACTCGACCAGTTCACTTGGGAGGTTGATAGGCCTAGGTGAATTTCGAGCTCGATTGCCGTCGTGAGGTCTATGGCCAGTACCCGGTGCACACGTCAGACCATCTCTGCGGGAGGCCGCATGCTCGTCTGAACTGAGCCGCAAATTCGACGACTCGAATTGATGACAAGCGATAGAGTAAGGCGTAGAGAGCCGGTGAGGCGCTGCCACGCCACGAACCGGCTCTCCACTTGGCCCCCGCCGTTCCCGTCATCGTGGGCACTTACGGCGGGGGCTTACTCCCTCCTCATGACACACCGCCCTCCGAATCGTCAACGTCCTGGGCAGGAGCGGCGGACTTATAGTCACGCAGGCTCTTGATGAGTCCCAGGACGAACTGCTCGTCCTCATCCGTTACCTCGAACATGTTCACGTCATAGGAGAGCGTGATCGTTCCGCCGGATCGGAGTTGGACGGTCTGAGTGTGACCGGCGGCATTCCCGTTGACGAGGGAGTCGGTCGGCCCTTGCTGCCGCGGCTTCTCAGATTTCCTGCGCGCAGGCGCCCTCTTGACTTTAGGGGTGCCCGGTGCGCCCGAGCCGGATCGTGTCTTCGGGAAGTGCGGACTCAGTTCAAAGCCAGCCTCGCGGGCAGCGTGAAGGAAGAACGTGATCGCTTTGCGCTGCGTATCGCCCGAGACGTCATACGCGTCGCGGAACACCTCCTTCAGGTCGTTCGGTGTTCCATTCGCATCACTAACCTTGAACGCCGGCGCATATGTTCGGCTTAGCAGACTCCGCAGTACGGCTTTGCGCTCGTCTGCGTCGGCCGTCACGAACCCTTGAAGCTTTGGCAAGACGGCACCCGACTCGTCGACGAAGTCGAACACCTCCAGTGCGGACATGATGTTGTTCTGATCCGTCCCGCTCTTCGAGGTCATGATCGACCTGTCCAGCTTCGGGGGAAGAGGCTTTGACGCCAGCTCACTCAAGAAGTTCCAGAACGTCTGAAACGACATATACGGCGGCTTGAAGCCGACGTTAGACGACTCCGTCATCCAGCCTCCTTTGGCAGGGCCTCGAGCGCTTGCCAGAAGCTTGCCACAAGGCCATGCCATAAGCAACTGCCTTGTAGATAATCCTTCCGAATACTTATGGCAACGGACATGATCGAACTATGGCAATCGAACCCGGTCAGCGCGTCGAGGCAGTCACTGCAAGCGGAGACCGCGAGTGGATGCGTGCCTTGACGCCTCCTGTCAGAGGGCGCGACTTTGTGGTCGTGTGGGTGTGCACCGAGGAAGCATGGGAGCGAGCCGATGGTGAGATCGCTCGTGCAGAAGAGCACGCGCTCCCCTGGCCGGTGGAGTCAATTCGTGAGGTGGCTTGATGCCCATCCCCAGCGTTGATGAACTTGCCCGAGAGCCGAACCTCGGTGCGTGGTCACTGCGATCGCGGTGACCACTACTACTTTGGTGGATTACCGCTGATCGAGCTCACTGCCTGAACTCGAGCAGCGGGTCGGCGACCACGTCGCGCCAGCGGTCGCGGTGTCCGTGGGCGTGGAGGCGGTAGTAGATCGTCTCGCGGCGCTCGGGGCCGGTGTTGCCACCGATGTTGTGGCCGAGCAGGTAGTGCGCGAACAGGATGCTCCCGGCCGGGCCGGTGGCTTGGATCTGCTCACCGAGCTCGATCTTCGGGTACGGCGCTCCGGTCGTGTCCTTGCTCAACTCGGCCAGCGCGTCGGCGCCGCGCGCCGCCAGATACTCGCCGAACCGCAGATGTGTGCCTGGCCAGACATGCAGGTTGCCGTGGTACTGCTCCTCTTGATCGCTGAGCCAAACTCCGGCGAGCATCGAGAATGTGTACGGCGTACCGTCCGGCGCAAGCGGACTCACGCCGTCGACGTGTGGGCCGCCCGGCCGATGTGACCAGGGCGGAATCGTGGTGGCGATCTGGGCGAAGTCCGGCTCGTCGACGCCGTACTCCGGCCGGACGAGCTCTGCGGCGAGTTCTGCGACGGTGTCCCGGTAGTAGTCGAGCAACGGATGCGTCCCGTCCTCGAACCTCGGCCAGGCGAAATGGAAGCCGACGTGCCCAGGCGCGGGCGGCTCCTTCTCGAGCTCCTTCGCGACCAGCTTCCGCCCGGTCGTGACTCGCTCGTCGGTCAGGACTGCAGGGATGACGACGTACCCCTGCTCCCGGAACTGCACGCGTTGGGTATCGCTGATCGGCACCTGGCCAGTGGATCAGCGGATGCTGCCGTTGGGCAAACGAATTAGTTCTTCCTGCGGTCGAGGAAGGCGAGCATGGCTTCCTGGGCGGCGGGGGAGCTGAACAGGCTCGCGGACAGCTCGGCAAGATCCTTGCCCCGGGCATCTATATCGGCGAGAAGTTCCCGGTTGAGCAGCTTCTTGGTCTCCCGCAATCCCTGCGGAGCCCCCTTGAGCAACGACTCCAGCACGGTGGCGACCGCGGTATCCAGTTCCGCATCCGGCACGGTCAGCGTCACCAGCCCGAACCGCGCCGCCTCCAGCCCGTCGAACCCGTTGCCGGTCAGGAACGTGTACGCCGCAGCCCGGTCCGTCAGTCGGGGAAGCACCGTCAACGAGATCGTCGCGGCCGCCAGCCCCAGCCGCACTTCGGTCAACGCGAAACTCGACTCCGCCCCAGCGATGCTGATGTCAGCAGCGGCCACGATCCCGATCCCGCCGGCTCTGACCGGCCCGGCGACTCGCGCGACCACGGGCTTCGGATTGGCGACGATGGCCCGCTGTACGTCGACCATCCGCTGAGCCCCCACGCCCATCCCGACGGTCGTGGCCTCCGACAGATCAGCCCCCGAACAGAACACATCGAGCGCCGACTGGATCACGATCACCCGGATGCTTTCATCGGCCCCGGCAGTCTCCAGCCGCTCCAGCAGTTCCCCGGTCAGCTGCTGGGACAACGCATTCTTGTTCCCCGGCGAATCCAGCAAAATAGTCGCAACGCCGTCCAAGATGCCGAGATGCACGAGTTCGCTCATGGGCCCATCCAACACCCCCGGGGCAACGACGGGTGTAATCAGCCGCACAACCGGAGAATCAGGGGCCTGACGGGGAGGCCGTGGGGCTGAGAGGGTCCGCGTGGCGGTGGACGATCTTCCACCCGTCGTCTTCCAGTGCGAAGACCATCGTGACGCGGAGTTCGTGCTGGTGCTCGCCCGGGCGGTCGACGTACGCGACCGTGCATCGCTCGATCGCCACCGTGTACGCCGTATCGGCCCCCGCGAACTTCTCCAGGTACTCGAACTCGACCTTCGCCCCGCTGGCCGCGAACTGCGCCGACGCCCATTCGTACCGCGGCCCGATCAGCGACCACCCGGACTCGTGTCCGCCGAAGCCGCCGAAGATCGTCGTACGGGCGCTGTGCGACACCAGCGGCATCCACAGCGACGGGTCACCGTTGATGAACGCGGTGTTGGCCTCCTCGAACCGGTGCAAGAACGATTCGAAGCTCATCAGGTCTGTCTCCTGTCCAGAAGCGGAACTCCAGCCTCACCCGCCGACAGGGTCAGTGGCAAACGGTTACTGCTTCGCCTCGTCGTAGTCCGGAGCGAGCTCCCGGGCGAGATGTTCGATGAACAGACCGACGTCCGTCACGATCCCACGAGCCTGCGACGACCCACGGTCGGCGAGCTTGGTCACGGTCGCCGGGTTGATGTCCACGCAGGTGAGCGGGATCGACGCCGGCAGGATGTTGCCGGTAGCAACCGAGTGCAGCATCGTCGCCGCCATCAGGCAGTACCCGACCCCGTCCAGCTCGGCCCGCATCGCCCGCTGACCGTCGAGTACGTCGGTATAGACGTCCGGCAACGGCCCGTCATCGCGCACCGAGCCGACCAGGACGAACGTCTTCCCCATCTTCACCAACGCGTGCATGACCCCAGACGTGAGCACGCCTTGGTCGACCGCGGCCGCGATGGACCCAGCCTTGCGGATCGTGTTGATCGCGCGGATGTGGTGCTCGTGCCCGTGCTCCACCCCGCGACCGCGGGAGAGGTCGACGCCCAGCGACGTACCGTAGAGCGACGACTCGATGTCGTGCGTGGCCAGCGCGTTCCCGGCGAACAGGACGTCGACGAACCCGGCCTCGACCAGCGCCACCATCGCCGGCGCCGCGCCGGTGTGGACGATGCCCGGACCGCCGACCCACAGCACCTTCTGGCCGTTCGCCTTCGCCTCGCGCATACCGTCCGCGACCTGCTTCACCAACACCCGCTGCGGCTTCTCGCTGGACACGTCGGACTCCATGAACCCGAAGCCCTCTTCGCTGTTCACGACGATCGGGGGAGTGACGCGGACACCCTGCGCGCTCGTGATGATCTTCATCCCGGCGCGTACGTCGGACATGGGGATCGTCCGCACTGTCTCACCCTCGACGATCAGACCGCAGTCCATCTCCGGGTTCTGCACCAGCACCCAGTGACCACCGAGCCGGACACTCGTCGGCAGGTTCGTGGTCGAGTAGAACCCGTCCGGGAACACCCCGTCCTGCGAGACCTCGCTGATCTCCGGCGTACCGGGGTCGACCAGGTTCGCGCCCTTGGTCTGGATCCGCATCAGCAGCCGCTGCAGCGACTCCTCGTCGTCGGCGCCGACCGTCATCCGGACCGTGGACGGGTCGTCCTTGTCGTACCCGAGGTCGAACTTGTCCAGCGTGTACTCACCGCCGTAGCCGCGAATGTCGTCGAGGACCCGGGACAGCAGTCCGGAGTCCATCAAGTGGCCGGTGATCTCAACGGTCTCGGTGACCTGCACGGGTACCTCCTCGGGTCGTCAGATTGTCCGACGATCCGCACTCTAGCTCAGACGACTGCTCCGTCATCGGGGGTGTCATCAGGTGGTAACCGGTCTTTCATCCGGATGACCAACGTGAGGAAGCCGCCGATGAACCCGACCACGGCGAGCGTGGTGATCCGGCCGGTGCCGAAGTCGAGGACCGCGGCCAGGATCAGCAGCAGTGGGCCGCCGAGCAGGCCGAGCCAGGCGACCCGGCTGATCCAGTCCAGCTTCGGGCCGCGCGGCGGCTCCGGCGGGACGAAATGGTCGTGCGGATCGTCGGCCTTCCGGGCCGGCACGTCCTCGTCGTCGTCATCATCGTCGGAAGAGCCCGACTTGTCGTCGATGATCAGACCGGCCGGTACGTCGATCAGCGGCTCGTACTTCTCCTCGACATCCTCACTGGCCGGCCACCGCGGCACCGGCGACTCACCGGACTCGTGACCGGGTGCGGACGGCGCGTTGAACTGCTCGATCAGCGACTTCCACTCCGCGTCCTCGGTGCTCCGCTCGATCACCGGCCGCGCCTTCTCCACGGCCTCGGCGTCGACGAAGATCTCGTCGTACCCGACCGGAATCCGGACCGGCTCATCCGCGTCCTCGGGCGTCCGCGCCTCGCTCTGGGACTCGCAGTACGCTGCGATCCCGGCGTCGGCCAGCGCGGTCAGGACGGGCTCGGCGATCTGGGGATCGATCGCGCCGAGGGAGGTGTACGCCTCGGCGGTCAGGCCGTTGTCACGCATCTGCGCAGACCCGGCGGATGAAGGTTGTCGAGTCCGCGAAGATCCGCGGTGCGTCGTTGTCCAGAGTTGCCACGTGATAGCTGTCCTCGAGCAGGGTCTCGGTCACATCGCGGGACGAGATCGAGGCCAGTACCGTCCGCCCCGAGCTCGGTTCCACCACATGATCGACAGTACTGCGGAACATCAGCACCGGCTGTGTGACTTTGGCGAGATCGTCGCGGGTGAGCTGCCAGAGCTGGGACAACGATTGCAGGGCACGCAACGGCATCCGGTCGTAGGCGCCCTCGTCGACACCCGGCTTCTTGATGTCGTTCGAGATGCCCGGGAACGACGGGAGCAGCTTGGACAGCACCGGAAGCAGCACGAGGCGCTTGTCATCGGTCCGCACCGACGGGTTGATCAGGACCAGACCGGAAACGTCTCCGCCGTGCAGCTCAGCCAGTCGCAGCACCAGGCAGCCGCCCATCGACAGCCCGGCCAGGACCACCCGGTCGTGCTCCTTGCGCAGCCGGTCCAGTTCGTTGTCCAGTACGGCGTACCAGTCCGGCCAGCCGGTCTTGTTCATCTCCTGCCAGTTGGTGCCGTGACCAGGCAGGCGCGGTACGGCGACGCCGTACCCCTCGGCGGCCAGGTGCTCGGCGAACGGGCGCAGCGACTTCGGTGAACCGGTGAATCCGTGGCTGAGCAGGACTCCGGTGGCTGCGTTCTCACCGCTCCCGGGACTGCGGTATTCCTCCGCATGGCCTTGCACTGGCACATCGACTCCTCGCCGGTCAGTTCCTCACAAGCGCCCGAGTCACAGCCCGACCCAAGCAGCCTCCCAATGGTCCCATCTGGGCACCATCCAGTCTGCATCCAGGTGACAACACGGTGAGCAATCCCCACATTCCTGGCGGTGACATTGCCTGAGAGGGAAGCTGGAACGTAGGGTCCTGCCGATGGTCGGCGTCAGAGCTGTCGCGACCGTCGCAACCGGCGGACACTGGGTACTGGGTCTGAAAGCCGGCCGGAACGGCGGTGGACGAGCGGACGAGTGACGGAGGTAAGGCGATGCTGTACCTGTTCCTCAGACGGTTCTTCGTCGCACCGTTGGTGAAACTGCTGTTCCGCCCCAAGGTGAGCGGACTGGAGAACATCCCGGACGAAGGGCCCGCGCTGCTCGTCAGCAACCACCTGGCGTTCTGCGACTCGATCTTCCTGCCGGTCGCCGTCCCGCGGCAGATCGTCTTCCCGGCGAAATCGGAGTACTTCACCGCGCCCGGGCTGAAGGGGAAGCTGGTCGCGACGTTCTTCCGGTCGGTGGGTCAGATCCCGATCGACCGCTCCGGCGGGCGGGCCTCGCTGGCCGCGCTGAACACCGGGCTGGACATCCTGAAGAAGGGCGAGCTGTTCGGGATCTACCCCGAGGGCACGCGCTCACCCGACGGCCGGCTCTACAAGGGCAAGACCGGCGTGGCCCGGATGGCGATCGTGGCCGGTGTGCCGGTCATCCCGGTCGCGATGATCGACACCGAGAAGCTGCAGCCGCCGGGCACGATCTGGCCGCAATGGCTGATCCGCGAGCCGGGTCGCCGCCTGCCGCGGCTGGTCCGCCCGGGTGTCGCGATCGGCAAGCCGCTGGACTTCTCCCGGTACGAAGGCATGGAGCGGGACCGCTTCGTCCTCCGGTCGGTCACGGACGAGATCATGTACGCGATGATGGAGCTGTCCGGCCAGGAGTACGTCGACATGTACGCCGACAAGGCCAAGGAGCTCATCAAGGCCGGTGAGTCGGTCGACGAGCACCTCCGGCTCGGCGACACCAAGGCCAGCTGACGTAGTTCGCCCCTCGCTCGGGTCAGGATGTCGGCCATGGACAGCGACCTGAACGTTCTCGGTGAGCCGCTGCAGGAGTGCGGGACCGATCCGGTCACGGGCTTCTACCGCGACGGCTGCTGTACGAGCGGGCCGGAGGACCTGGGCAGTCACACCGTCTGCGCGGTCGTGACGACGGAGTTCCTCGCCCACCAGACCTCGGTCGGGAACGACCTGGTCACCCCACGCCCCGAGTTCGGCTTCGCTGGTCTCAAGCCCGGCGACCGCTGGTGCGTGGTCGCCGCCCGCTGGCTCCAGTCCTACCACGCCGGCGCCGCGGCTCCCGTCGTACTAGCCTCCACCCACGCCCGCTCCCTAGACACCATCCCCCTAGCCGTCCTCCGCCAACACGCCGTAGACGTCCCCACCGACCCCAGCTCCCTCACCTAACCGCCTCCCTCACCTGAGCGCCTCCCTCACCTGCAAGGGTTGGGGAGGATGTTGCTACCTATTCGGGATGAAATCCTCCCCACCTCGGTGGAATGAAGGGGTGACGACGAGGCAGGTCGGGGAGCACGGGCGGGGTGAGCCGCGCCAACCGCGGTAGTGGAGGGCGGCAGCTACCTGGAATGCGGTCTCGCACGGCTGACTGACCAGCTGATAGCCGAACCGCAGGGTCAGCTTGCCGCTCGTCGCAGCGGCGTTGTCCCTGGTCATGTCGCGCCAGCGGCTGATCGAGTCGGCGTGCCCGGCTTGCCCGTCGAGCTCGACGACGACGCCGTACGACGGATACTCGACGTCTCGATAGACGACTCCTGCTGTGGTCGACGCGCGAACCTGGCGTCCTGCCTTCGGTAGACCGTGAGCTCGTTCGACCCGTCGCAGGTAGGCCTGTTCGAGGAACGAGTGAACGCCTTCGGCCGCATCGCCCAGAATCTGACGGAGCATCCGTCGCCCAGGGAGCTGCGTGAACGAGTCCAGCTCCGCCAGCAGCCGAGCCGGCGTCGTACGGCGCTGCCGGCAGGCGTCGAGCAGCACGGCGGCCCGCCCGGCCACATCTGGATCGGCGCTGGCGGTGACCAGCAACGCGACGTCCAATCTCACCATCCGCGGCTCACGCGACCCGTGCAGGAGTGAGGCGAGGTCGCGGTGCCGGCTGATGGCCACGCCAGGACGCGGATCAACCCTCCTGGAATGGGGGAGCGCGAGCTGGATCCGATCGTCTCGCCAGTCGCCGGTGACGCCGTACCGCCGCAGGGCCGTTTCACCCGTCAGCGCTGTCTCTGGTCCACAGGCAAGCCAAGCGGCCCACATCCTCGTCTCCCACGGCAATGGCCCGGTGAAGTCGACGTACACCCCGCTGTGGACCCGCTGTATCTGCCGCGCCCGGCACCGCCGCTGAAGCACCTTGTCCGTGATCCTGTGCGCTTTGGCCTGGGCCCGACTGAACGCTCCAGCCTGCCGACGGCGCAGTTCCACGAACTCCGCGACCTCCCCGTCAGTCGTCCTCCCCATCCATCCTCCTTCCTTCACCTACAACATGCCGTCGTTCCACCCCCACACCTCCGTCCTCTTCGTCGCTTGTGGATATCCGGTGTGGGGAGGATTTAGCCCCGGATCGGGAGGACGAACCTCCCCACCCGGACTCGTGCGCCCGGCGGGATGGGTGAGATGGTGACGGAGGGTTCTGGGGGCTGCCCTAAGGTTGGGGGCATGCAATTCGCGACGTTGGGTGTGGGGGAAGTTCCGGGTGTTCCGAGTCTGGATGAGTTGCGGGCGCTGAAGCCGCTGCAGCAGCCGGAGTGGCCTGATGGGGCCGCGGTAGATCAGGTGATGCGTGAGCTCCGGAAGCTCCCGCCGCTGGTGTTCGCCGGTGAGTGCGACGACCTGACCACCAAGATCGGCGCGGTCGCCCGCGGCGAGGCGTTCATCCTGCAGGGCGGCGACTGCGCCGAGACCTTCGACGGCGTGACCGCGGAGAATATCCGCGCCAAGCTACGGGTCCTCCTGCAGATGTCCGTCGTACTCCAGTACGCCGCCAGCGTCCCCGTCGTGAAGATCGGCCGCATCGCCGGCCAGTACGCCAAGCCCCGCAGCTCCGGCGAGGAGACCCGCGACGGCGTCACGCTCCCGTCGTACCGCGGTGACGCGGTCAACGGCTTCGAGTTCACCCCCGAGTCCCGGATCCCGGACCCGCAGCGCCTCCGCGGCGTCTACAACGCGGCCGCCGCGACCCTCAACCTGACCCGCGCCTTCACCACCGGTGGGTACGCCGACCTGCACCAGGTGCACGCCTGGAACACCGACTTCGTGAAGTCGTCCCCGGTAGGCCGGCGCTACGAACAACTCGCCTCCGAGATCGAGCGCGCCCTCGCCTTCATGCGCGCCTGCGGAGCGACCGCTGACGAGTTCAAGACCGTCGACTTCTACGCGTCCCACGAGGCCCTGATCCTCGAGTACGAACACGCGATGACCCGGATCGACTCGCGCACCGAGCTCCCGTACGACGTCTCCGGCCACCTGCTCTGGGTGGGGGAGCGGACCCGCCAGCTCGACGGTGCGCATGTCGAGTTCCTGGCCTCCCTCAGCAACCCGCTCGGGGTGAAGATCGGTCCGACCACGACTCCGGAGTACATCCGGACCCTGATCGACAAGCTGAACCCGAAGGGCATCGAGGGCCGGCTCACGTTCATCACCCGGATGGGCGCGGGCAAGATCCGCTCGGGGCTGCCGCCGCTGCTGGAGGCGGTCCGCGACCACGGTTCGCCGATCGCGTGGGTGTGCGACCCGATGCACGGGAACACCTACGAGACGCCGAACGGGTACAAGACCCGCAACTTCGACGACGTGATGGACGAGGTGCAGGGCTTCTTCGACGCGCACGAGCAGGTCGGGACGTGGCCGGGCGGTGTGCACATGGAGCTCACCGGCGACGACGTGACCGAGTGCCTCGGCGGCGGTGAGGAGCTCGTCGCGGAGGACCTCGTGAACCGCTACGAGACCGCCTGCGACCCGCGCCTGAACCGGCACCAGTCGCTCGAGCTCGCCTTCCTCGTGGCCGAACGGCTGCGCGGCGCCCAATCATGATCGACCTGCGGTCGGACACGGTCACGAAGCCGTCCGCGGGCATGCTGACAGCGATGACGTCAGCACCTCTCGGCGACGACGTGTACGGCGAGGACCCGACGGTCAACCAGCTCGAGGAGACGGTCGCCGGCCTGCTCGGGCACGAGGCCGGCCTGTTCACCGTCACCGGCTCGTTGGCCAACGTGTTGGGCGTGATGTCACTCGTCCCACGCGGCGGCGAGGTCCTGTGCGAGGCGAGCGCGCACATCGTGCGGGCCGAGCTCGGCTCACACGCGGCAGCGAGTGGGGTCACCACGCGGACGTGGTCGGCATCCGGGCTGATCGATCTGGAGCAGATCCGGGCGCTGATCGCCCCGGACCTCGGCCCGTACTTCGTCCAGACGGCCGCCGTCTCGGTCGAGAACACCCACAACTTCGGCGGCGGCGCGATCCAGCACGCGTACGACGCTCTCGCCGACGAACTGGATACCCGCGGCATCCCGCTGCACCTCGACGGCGCCCGCCTGTGGAACGCGTCCGTGGCCACCGGCCGTCCCGCTTCGGCGTACGCCTCCCGTGCGGCCGCAGCGAGCGTCTGCCTCTCCAAAGGCCTGGGCGCACCGGTCGGCTCGGTTCTCGTCGGCTCGGCCGACCTGATCGCCGAGGCCCGCGTATGGCGCAAGCGGTTGGGCGCTGGCTGGCGCCAAGCCGGCGTACTAGCGGCTGCCGGCCTCTACGCCCTCGAACACAACATCGACCGCCTGGCCGAAGACCACGCCAACGCCCGCGTGATCGCCGAGGTACTCGCGGATGCCGCCCCCGGCTCGGTCAAGCCCGACCAGGTCGAGACGAACATCGTGGTCGTAGACCTGTCCTCAACCGGCAAGTCCGTCGCCGACGTCGTCGCGGCTGCTCGCGAGGCCGGCGTCCTCATCAGCGGCGTCGGCGCCACCCAGCTCCGCGTCGTCACCCACTTGGACGCGGCCGCGGAGGACTGCCGCAGAGCTGCGGCAGTCCTCGCGTCGATCATCAGCTGATCAGCGGTAGAAGTAGGCGGCGATCGTCGTCAGCTCTGACGTGTTCCCGTTTCGGTCGGTGACCTTGGTCTTGAGCGAGACAGCATCTCCGTCCTTCGGCGTCGGGAAGGTCGCCTCGTAGCGACCGCTCCCGGTGGACCGAAGCGTCGCGGCTTGCCACGTCGTCCCGTCATCTGCCGAGTACTGAACCGTCACGTCACTCAACCCCGGCAAGCTGACACCATGCTGCGGTACGACGACCACCGGGAACCGCGTGACCGGGGTGCGAGCCACCGTGTTGTTGACGTCGACGGGAGGCTGGTACCGAATCCCAAGGACAGGAAGGACCTCCTGCGCGGCCGACGAGCTGAAACTCCACCGCCCGCTGATGCGAGTCGAGTAGCTGGAGTAGGTCGGTCTCGTCAGCGCCGCTTCGACCACGTACTGTGCGTTGCCGGCCGCAAGCCCAACTACCTTGAGGCTGCCGAACGTCGGCGAGCTTGCGACCTTCTGCCCGTCCTTGAAGAGCAGGGTTGACTCGGTATCGGCCATCGTCGTACCCGCAGCTCCGGTGGCATCGCTGGTCGGATCGACCACGATGTTCAACGTGTCGCCGGATCGGGTCGCAGTGTCCGGAGCGGGTGCGAACACAGCGACATCGAGAGGTTGCCGATAGCTGTTCCCGGCGCCGTAGGCCGTCGCGGGACTGACGACGCTGCCCGCCCACGGTGCCCTCAGTTCGTCCACTACCGTCGACCAGACTGCCTGTCCGGTGTCGACGTACACCTTCCGCTTGGCGGGCACCGTGTAGATGGGTGGAACCTGCTCGGCTGTCCAGAAGCGGCTGCCGGCGACGCTGCCGAGCAGTGTGACCGCGTCCTGGTCGGAGGACGCGCGGTACACCTCCTGGTCGATGACCGCCAGGTCGCCGGGACGGACCGTCCGGGCGAGCCCGGTCGGGAACCCGGACAGTGTCGGATCCATCGTGTGATACAGGAACGGTGTTTCGTCGTAGTGGCCGAACGCATCGAACTTGACCCAGGAACTGGCCAGCCAGGATCTGAGCTCGCCGGCCGGAGACGGGGTGCCGACCTGCGCTGTGTACAGGTCGTCCGGCCGGTAGGTAATGATGCTTGCCGCCGCCGTGTTGGGCCTCGTGATCTCGTAGTGGACCTCGGCGAACAGCGGTGCGGCTTCGGGCTCAGGCACGGTGACGTCGTACGGCTTCGAGGTCCGGGCGTCGAAGGTGACCGCTGTCGCGGCGGTCACCGCGGTATTCGGACTGAGCATCAGGTACACCGGGGTCCGGCCGTCCGGCTGTGGGTAGTACTGATAGTTGTCGATCAGGTATCGCCCTTTGGGCAGGCGCCGGGTCAAGGTGCCCCCGGGGATCGCGGCCACTTCGAACTGACCGGTGTCTATGCCGTAGATGGCCGAGTAGCTGTCGGCCTGCTGGCCGCTCGGGCCGACCGAGTGAACGGTCAGGTCGTAGCTCTCGACCTCTTTGTTGAGAGTGAGTAGGGAGGTCACCGTCCCGCTCGGGCTGGTGGCGGCCAGGCTTCCGCTGTACGCACCGTCGGGACCGTTGTGCCGGGTGTCCGAGGTGAGCTCGACACTCGCCGTACCGCCCGCTGGAACCGTCAGTGTGCTCGCGCTGACCCGGAGGGCGTCGGCGGGTGCCGACCGACCGTCCGGCCCGGTGAAGGTCGTGGTGAGCTGGAGCGTGACGGGCTGCGTAGCCGTGTTGCGATACGTCACCGTCTTGGTGACCGGAGCGTCGTCCTGATGCGGCCAGACCGCGGTGCCGAACGAGACGGTGGCCGGAGCAGCGATCAGGGTCTGTCGTGTCGCCTGGCCGACATCGATCCGGCCGGCGCCCTGCTCGAACGGAGTCAGCCCGGGCAACTGCTTGGCCGAGGTCATGAGTGCGGCCTTGAGTTCAGCGGCCCGCCAGTCCGGGTGCTCCTGGGCTAGCAGCGCGATTGCGCCGGCAGTGTGCGGCGTCGCCATCGATGTGCCCGACATGGACTGGTACGGCGGCACACCCTTGTTCAGCGGTCGGGCCGCGGTGATGGCCACGCCCGGCGCGGTGACGTCGGGCTTGATCGCGCCGTCTCCAAGCCCGGGTCCCCGGCTGGAGAAGTCGGCCAAGCGGTCCTGCTTGTCCACCGCACCGACCGTCAGTGCCGCCTCCGCGCTGCCCGGCGACTCGACCGTCCCGGCACGGGGACCGGAATTGCCGGCCGCGATCACGAACAGCGTCCCGGTCTCCGCCGTGAGCCGGCTGACGGCCTCCTCGAGCGGATCCGTCTCCGGGGCGTTCGGGCCGCCGAGGCTCAAGTTCACCGCCGTGGCGTGGACTTCGGTGGCTGCCCATTCCATCCCGGCGAGAATCGAGGATTCGAGACAGTCGGCGATACAGACCTTGCCGGCGTACAGCCTGGCGTCGGGGGCGACGCCGCGGTACTTGCCTCCGGACGCTGCGCCCGTTCCGGCGATCGTCGAGGCGACATGGGTGCCGTGGCCGATCTGGTCCTCCGGCGGACCGTCGGTGAAGTTCCTCGTCTCGGCGACCTGTGTGGAAAGGTCCGGGTGAGTACTGTCGACCCCCGTGTCGAGGACGGCGATCTTGACCCCCTTACCGGTGTAGCCCGCCTTCCACGCCTCCGGAGCACCGATCTGCGGGACCGACTGGTCGAGGGACACCTTGCGTTTGCCGTCGAGCCAGATCTTCGCCGGTCCGGAAGAGCGGGCAGTTCGGAGGCCGGCCAGGAACGCGCCGGCGTCCTTCTTCGTCACCTTGACGGCTCGTCCGTTGACCGATGGCAGTTCGTGGGTCGTGGTGGCCTTGGACAGGGCCGGGTGCGCGGCGGCGCGACCGGCGTACGTGACGATCAGTGGGATCGACGGCGTACTCGCATCGTCGTAGTGGTCGTCGAGCAAGGTGCCGATCTCGAAGAGCCGGCGGTCGAGTGTGCCGGCTGCGACGTCGGCGGCCACGTCGGCGGGGATGACCGTGAGACCGCCGTTGGCGTACAGCGTCCGGTATGGGATGTTCCGGCGCCCCGGACCGGGCTCGATCCGCGGCTTGGTCACGTCGCCGCCGACCAAGACGACGCGGTCGCCGGTGATCAGGGTCACGCCCCGGTCCTGGGTGTTCTTCGTGGGAGAGGCGTGGGCGGGGCCGGCAGGATGCTGGGTGATCAGCCCGGCGGAGAGGGTGAGAACCACGGCGGCGATCCACCGCGGACCGGGTCTGATGTGCACTGAGTAGCTCCTCGGGGGACGGGAGAGTGGCGGGCCAGGTGGCCCACCTCCTCAGAGATGTCACGACCCCCGCCAGTTGTTGAGTTTCGGAGCGGAACTTCGAGATAAGCTGCGGGTGTCGGGGTCGCAGCGTTCGGGGAGAGCCGTGCGAGAGATCGTCGTGTTCAGCGGAAGTGCCCACACTGGTTTGGCGGAGCGGATCTGTGCCGATCTCGGCGTACCGCTCGCACCGGTGGAGATCCATCGTTTCAGCAACGACTGCCTGCAGGTGCAACTGCAGGAGAACTGTCGGCAGCGAGACGTGTACATCGTGCAACCACTGGTGCCGCCGACGCAGGAGCACCTGATGGAGCTGCTGCTGATGATCGACGCGGCCCGTGGTGCGTCGGCGCAGCAGATCACCGCGGTGATGCCGCACTACGCGTACGCACGGTCGGACAAGAAGGACGCGTCCCGCATCTCGATCGGCGGCCGCCTGGTCGCGGACCTCCTCGTCACGGCGGGCGTCGACCGGGTCCTCACGATGGCCCTGCACGCACCCCAGGTCCACGGCTTCTTCTCGGTGCCGGTCGATCACCTGACAGCAATCGGCGTACTCGCGGATCACTTCCGCGGCCGCGATCTGTCCGACACCGTCGTGGTCAGCCCCGACCTCGGGAACGCGAAGACCGCCACCCAGTTCGCCCGCCTCCTCGGCCTCCCGGTCGCCGCCGGCAGCAAGCAACGCCTCGCCGACGACCGCGTCATCATCGACGCCATCGTCGGCGACGTCGCCGGCAAACGAGCCATCATCCTCGACGACGAAATCGCCACCGGCGGCTCCATCGTCGAACTCCTGGACCGGTTGAAAGACCGCGGCTGCACCCAGGCCGCGGTCGCCACCACCCACGGCCTGTTCGCTGGGCCCGCGGTCGAGCGGCTCCGCTCCCACCCGTCGATCACCGAGGTCATCAGCACCGACACCGTCCCCCGCCCGGACGGCTTCCCCGAACTCCAGGTAAGCACCGTCGCCGGTTTGTTCGCGGAAGCCATCAAACGAATCCACGACGGCGAATCAGTAAGCAGCCTCTTCGACGGCGTAGACCCCACCCACGCACCCCCCCAACCCAAACTCCCCTTCTAGAAGCATTGGGTCCAGCCCACGCGTGCGACGCAGGCGCTACTTCGTCGCTCCGCTCCTCAACGCCCCCGCTACGCGCGCTCCCACCCACCCCCGGCTCATCGCCGGATGGCCCGCTGCCGCGGGCATCTGCGGGCTGCCGCCCGCGTCGACTGCTTAGCAGCCGTCCGCGGGTCGAGCAGCTGTGTTGACGGGCTCGGGGTGATGCCCGCGCGGCATCGCTCGCGCCGGACCGCTATCTGAACGTGGTGTCGATGCTGACGATCGAGAACGGGTTGTCGAGCGCGTTGCCCGGCTCGATCGCAAGCCGCCAGACCTGACGTACCTCGAAGCGGAACATGCGCTCAGGTAGGTTCGTGGGCCACTCCGACTCGTCGGTGACGGCCCCTTGCCAG
This sequence comes from Kribbella sp. NPDC051952, assembly GCF_040680855.1. Taxonomy (NCBI): domain Bacteria; kingdom Bacillati; phylum Actinomycetota; class Actinomycetes; order Propionibacteriales; family Kribbellaceae; genus Kribbella; species Kribbella sp. NPDC051952. Next base: position 196,355 of record NZ_JBFAXQ010000005.1, on the reverse strand, counting down.
TCGATGTCGATTGCGACGTCGTAATGGCCTTCGTCGGCGAGGTCGACCGTGAGATGCGACAGTTCGTGGAAGTTCCACAGCGTGTTGGCGAGCAACTGCTCGTACCAGTCGGCGAACTGCTGGACGTCGCGCATCGTCTCGGCGCCGCCGACGGCCAGGCTCAGCGGTTCGTTGGTGGTCAGATATGCCGTCAGCTGGTCAGCCTGTGCACGGTGCTCGAACAGCGTGAACCAGGTGTAGACGAAACGACGTACATCGTTGGCGTTCGCGGTCTTGATATCGGCTGGCGGCAATGCCGGGCTCAGCCTGCCTTCGAGATCGGTCAGAGATGTCATGTGGCAAGGGTGCTCGGCGGGTGATCCGGCATCAAATACTGGTTACGCATGGTCGATAACGTCGGTGCATCGGCGTGCGACCGGGCCTCAGTTGTTCGTGGTGGTCAACCGCCGTACTGCCTCGCGAGCAGCGGTAACGAGCGTGCTCAACAGACGGGGTGAGTCTGGCGCGGTGAGTGCGACCAGCTCGCACTGCTCGTCGACGAGTGGCCGGGCAATCACGCCAGGGGGCAGTACGGCGGTGACGATCCAGGGCATCAACGCGACACCCGCCCCCGCGGCAACCAGGTTGAGCATGACACCCGTGTCGTTGGCCTGCGCCGCGGCCAGCGGCGTGAAGCCGTACCTCTGACAGGCACCGACTACCCCGGAGCGAGCACCCGACCGCGCATCGCCCGACGGAAGAACGAAGGGCTCCGACGCAGCATCGGACAGCACCACAGCGTCCTTCGACGCCAACGGATGCTGCGTGGGCAGGACGATCGTGCGTGGACCGGTTGCGATCGTGATAGTTCGCAGGTCCGGCACGGTCAGGGGCAGATCGGGGTTCGTGTGGACCAGCCCGATCTGGATCCGGCTCTGCCGCAGCGCTGCGAGCTGATTGGAGAGACCCGCCTCGTGAAGGGTCAGCGTGAGTTGCGGGTGTTTGGCGCGCATTGCGGCAACAATCAGGGGGATCAGGTGGCCCGCGAAGGAGCTCAGGTGGCCAACGCTGAGCGTTGCGGGCTGCTCGCCTGCAATCGCTGCGCTCTCGGCGATTCCCTGCTCCACCAGTAGGAGGGCCGGGGCAACGCGGTCACGCAGCGCACGACCAGCCTCAGTCAGAGCGACCGGCTGCGGCGGACGGTCGAACAGCCGTACGCCGATCTGCCGTTCGAGCCTGGCGATCTGTTGGCTCAGGGCGGGCTGAGCGATATGCAACCGCTGCGCTGCCCGCCCGAAATGAAGCTCATCTGCCAGAACCAGAAACGACGGCAACAATCGCAGATCGATGGACGAGTCGAACCCTGCGGTCACACACAGACTTTATCCGCCCGGTACGGCGCCACCAAGCGAAGGGCCGACCCGTCACCGAAGGCACGCAGACCTGGCCCGCCCGCTATTTGCCGTCCGAAGACTTGCTCTTATCACTGCCCTCGGCGCTCGGCTCCTCCGTGGATTCGTTGCTGGAGGCACCGGCTGACGGTGCATCAGGCTTGGCTGGGATGGTCTTGGGTAACGCGTCTTGGGCCTTCTGCACCGCCTCGAGAGCCTTGGTCAGTGCGGCTCTCGCGTCGGTCAGCTGTGTGCCCAGCTCACTCGCCCCTGGCTCTGGTGACTTGGCTGGTGTCAGCTCGCTGTCTTTATCCTCGATCGACTTGATCGGCTGCGCTGCTGGGGGTTTGAGCTCGGGCCAGGTCAGCGTCCCGGCGATGCGTGGGGCCTCGAACGGAACCTTTGGTTCTTGGTCCGCGAGTTCACGTCCGGGCATCGCCTCGGCGAAGGTCCCGCCGGCTGGTGTTGCCACCAGTTGACGAAGTGGCTCGTGAAGCCTGTCAGGCATGCGCCCAGCGGACTCGGTGAGAAACGCCAGATGGACACCTGTAACGCCAACCGGCTTCATATCGCTGGGCATACAGGAGTTGCCAACGCGTCTGGACAACCGCTCGAAGCGGGTTGCGGGGTCGGTCAAGAGATCGATCGCGAGGCGGTAGTACGCCCGGTGGGCTTCGAGGTGGGCAAGCAATCTGAGCAGGTCCGGCGTGGGCGATGATGATCGCGGCGGCATTTCTCGTGGCACCAGGCGACCGAATCGGATGGCACGGTTGGCATGCAGTCGCACCGTTCGCTGCAGCGGAACGGTGTGCGTGACGGCTTCCTGTTCCGGTGTGTTGGCGACCTTCATCGTGACTGTCACGTCGGTCAGTTTCGCGAAGTCGTCCATAACCTGACCTGGGTTGACGAACGTGATCCGCCATCCGGACAACTGCCGCAGAGGGCGGTCCACGGTTACGTCGCAGGTGATTCGGCCGCCCTCGACGTCTGCGGTCACGCCCATTTCGTAGGCCAGCTCGTCCTGGTGGCCGGCGAAGATTGCCCCGAACCTGATCGTCGATCCCTTGCCGGCGGCAGGGTCGTCGACGTCCGCCTGAAGGTGGACAGTCTTGATGATGCTCTCTGTGCTGGCGCCGCTGCTGGGCTCGGCCGGCGCATAGGAGTCAGCCGCTGCATCGAGCACGCCGGAGAGCGTCTGATCCAGAAGCGAGGCCTTGAGAGCCGAGCGCTGTAGGAACACGTCTTCGTGTGTGAAAGCGCGGTCTACACATTCCGCTCTAACAAAGACGATCGGGCGCACACGTGACTGAACGGTCGTGACGAGCCAGTGTCGTACGACTGAGAACAGGCCGAGATTGAGCGTGCGCGGTCCGGCAGAGTTGCGGATTGCTCGAAGCCGGCGCCGGTCGGCGAAACTACCGGCCGATTCCGCGAGATCCTGTGCGGCCCGGATCCTGTCGATGCGGGTGCTCTCCTCCACTGCATTACGTACGTCGCGAGACAAGGTCCCCGCGGCTGAGGATTCGGTTTGTGAGCTGTTGGTGGCGTACCCGAGTTGGACGGCACCGGTCACGGTCTGAACCAACGCGGTGAGCGGATCGGCCAGCGTGATCGATCCCGTCGACGCGGAGGTCTTTCCCAGCCCGGCAGTGAATCCACGCAGTGTTCCCTGCTCCTTGGCCTGGATCAGGGTGTCTTCGCGACTGCCCGCGACTCCCTGGCTGAAGGCGTCGCGCCGCTCGATCCGGTTGTCTTTGAATCCGGTCAGAGCGGATGACGTGGAGGAGATTTCAGCTTCCGCGATCACGGTGTCCTCATAGGGAGCCATCGGCACAGTGGCCACCCACTCATCAAGTCCCCAGCCGAGTGGCTCCCAGTTCGACTCGAGCTCGTACAGGTAGCCAGGGCACCAGTCGTTCTCTGGGCGTAGCTCGAGCGCGGGCGTTATGTAGTTCACCAGTTGCTTGGTCGCGACCCCGCTCAGAGGCATTTGGCCGTCACCCGGCACTCCCGCTGTTGCAGGTGGAGGCATCTGCTTGGCCGACTCCGCGCAGACCCGGGGTTCGAACGGCGAGGCGTACGGGACATCCGTGACCGGGCGGGTGATGAAGAGACGCGCGCTCTGACTGGGATCTTCGATCGACTCCTGAAGTCCTTGCGGCAGGGATACTCGTGTTCCGCCGCTCGCCAGGCGCAGGCGGCTCAGGTCGGTCCGGTCAGGAAACTCGAAGAGGCACGTGCCATCAATCCGATCGACCGGTTCGAGTTGCTCGTCGTCAAGCCACAGCCTGATCTCGGCAAGCTCGCTGGCATCTCCGTGGTCTCGGACTCGGCCGTCGGACGAACTCTCTCCGTCGGGCCCGTCGAACACCTCGACAATCAACGTACGCACTTGAGTTCCCCTTCACTCGACACAGGCACCGGTGCGGGAGCACGAGCCGTACGACGGCTCGCCAATGCATGCCACGTTCGCGTCGCGAACTAGCAGTAGCCGTCGCCGATTCACCTCTCGACGACAGCACGATCGATGACCATGAAGCCCCCCGGGGTATCGCGGCCACAGGCCTACGCCCGCATCCACCCCTTCCGGTCAGAGTGACACACAGTCACCACGAGCGCTACGCCTCACAGCGGACTATCAACGCAGACCGTGCCGCCGACCGCGTGGGAGGATTCTTGTATGGCGGATGTTGTGCGGGTGGGTGTGGTGGGGGCGGGGAGTATTTCGGTTCGGGGGATTTTGCCTCATTTGGGGGAGGCGGATTTGCGGGATCGGGTGAGGTTGGCTGCTGTTTGTGATCCGGTGGTGGGGCGGGCGGAGGCGGCGGCTGAGAGGTTTGGGGTGGAGCGGGCGTTTGTGGAGTACGAGGAGTTGCTGGAGCGGGGGGACGTTGATGCGGTGACGATCGCTTCGCCGATCGGGTTGCATTATGCGCAGGGGAAGTTGGCGTTGGAGGCGGGAAAGCATGTGCACTTCAACAAGACGATGACGGTGACCGTTGCCGAGGCCACTGAGTTGATTGAGCTTGCTGCGGGCAACGATCTGCGGATTGTTGCTTCGCCGGGGGAGATGTTGCGGCCGCATCATGTGCGGACGCGGGAGCTGATTGCCGAGGGTGCCATCGGGACGTTGTCCTGGGTCAGTTGTGGGGCGGCGTTCGGGACCTATCACGAGGACGAGGCTGTGCGGGCGGGAAGCGACGTACTGACGAATATCGATCCGTCGTGGTACTTCCGGAAGCCGGGTGGCGGGCCGATGTACGACATGACGGTGTACGCGCTGCACTCGGTGACGGGGATCCTTGGACCGGCCAAGCGGGTGACGGCGATGTCCGGCGTACGGGTGCCGTTCCGGACGAGCGGAGGGGCCGAGGTACGCACGGAAGCCGACGACAACACCATCGTGCTGATCGACTTCGGGGACAACCTGTTCTGCGTTGCGACCGGGACGGCGGCCGGAGGGATGCGAGGCGGGTTTAGCGGCACGTACTACGGGACCAAGGGGACGATCGATGGGCTGCTGCTCAACGACGAACCGTTCGACTTTCCTGACCGCGACCCGGCTGAGCTCTCGCCTCGTGGGCCGGGCAACCAGGCGCTGCTTCCGCACGTGACCGGCGCACATCGCGAGATCGAAGAGCAGCACGTGTACGAGGACGTGATGCAGCTGGTCGATTGGGTCCGCGAAGGCAAGCCGTCGGTCGTCACCGCCGAGCACGCGCGGCACGTGATCGACATCATCGAGTCCGCGTACCGGGCCGCCGCGACCGGTCAGACCCAGGAGCTCACGACCACGTTCTAGGGCGTCGTGGCGGGGGAGTTGAGGTGGTTGGCGACCAGCCAGTCGTCGATGTGGGTCATGGTGGTTTGGAGGACGTTGCCGAACAGGAGCATGTGGTCGGCGTTGAGGATCTCTTGATAGGTGGCGTTGGGGTACTTGGCAGCCGCGGCGCGACAGACTGCCGGGACGACGGTGAGGTCCTCGGTGCCGGCGAAGATCAGGACCGGGCCGGAGATGTTCGCATAGTCGACGCGGGATGCTTTGCGGCGGTCGAGTTGGGGGAACGCCATCTCGCAGTACGCGCGGCCTGACTCGCAGACCAGGTCCTCGTACAGGGCTCGGGAATCTTCGGGGGTTTGCGTGATGCGGCCGCCGACGTGGAACTTCTTCCAGGTCGGCCGCAGCGGCTTGGTCCAGGGGCGTGGCTGGAGGTAGTGGCTGAGGAACAGGCGGCTCATGGACGGGTACATGGCGAAGATCCCGGCCGCCGGGGCTGGGCACACGGCGATCAGGCCGGCGTGTGGGGTCCGGGCTGCGACCAGCTGGGCCAGCAACCCGCCCAGGGAGTGTCCGAGGATCAGCGGCGGTGAATCCAGTGACTCGCACACCTTGACCAGATCGTCGACGTAGTCGGTCAGGCTGAGCGTCGCGATCTGTGCCGAACCTTCCTCCAGCGGAAGTTCGTGGTGGCGCAGCGTCGGCGTATGGACGACGAACCCACGGGCTTCGAACGCGGCGCGGGCCTCGTGGAAGTGGTTCCCGCGGCCCCAGGTGCCGTGAATCAGGACGACATGCTCGACAACGCTCATGCCGCCGAAACTATCCGACCCGAGGGAGCACGCGGATCAGTCGCTGGTCGGGTGGAGCCTGACGTTGGCGTAGGTCGGTGGTGTTCGGGTGAGGTCGAGGACTTCGCCGGTTGCTGCGACGTACACGCCGGGGACGTGTTCGCGCAGGCGAAGGGTTCCGCCGGCCGGGTGGTCGAAGAGCGGGATCCCGTTCTCCTTGCGCAGTCTGGCCGTTCCGTCCGGTACGCCGTTGACCCGGATGACGTAGTCGCGGTTCCACGGGCCTTCTGGCTCGGCGGGACTGGGCTCGGGGACCTCGTTGCGGTAGAAGACGAAACCGTCGCTCGTGGATTCGAGGTACGTCGGGCGACCCGCGTCATCGAGGTCGCGGAATCGGTACTGCGCTTGCCCGGCCCGGAACTCGTTGGGTCCGATGAACTCGACCACGTGCCTGGTGTCGTCGCGGGTGAGAACGCCGTCATCGCCGTCAACCGCGAAGGTGAACGTGTCGTCGCCGCGCCCGGTGTAGTCCCCGGCCAGACCAACCATGGACGGTGCGGAGACTGTGACGGGCGAAGCGGTCGGTGCGTGCGGGCGGGTTGGGATGAGGTCGCGGAAGATGTCACTGGCAAGCTTCCATTGCAACGGGTGGTTGGTCGAGTTCGTCAGTACGACGACCCCGAGCTCCGCGTCCGGCGCCCAGTAGATGTCGGACAGGAACCCGAAGCCGCCTCCGCCGTGACCTCGGACCGGGATGTCCCCGGCTCGGGCCAGCGCAATACCGAGGCCGTATCCCTGCTCGCGGTCCGTCGCGCCGGGCACCTGGTACATCTCCGCGAGCAATGCGGGATCCAGCAACGACGCACCCTGGTTGAGGTGGAACTGCAGGTACCTGCAGGCGTCGTTGACGCTCGTGTACAGGCCGCCGGCGGCAACCATCGGGACCCGGACCGGCACCCGGGCCGTGCCGGCCGCGTGACCGATCGCCCGGCTGGGCTCGCGCAGGATCTCGCGCGGGTTGAACGTCGTCCGCGTCATCTCGAGCGGCGCGAGCAACTCCCGTCGTACGAACTCGTGGAACGGCTGACCGCTACACCGCTGCAGGACGTATCCGGCCAGGTCGACGCCCAGGTTGGAGTACTGGAAGTGGTGCCCGACGGGGAAGCGCAGCCACGTGTCGGCGATGCTTTCGCAGTGCGCCTGGAAGGATTCCCGGCCGACCAGATAGTTGGAGCCGACCGGCGCCTCGTGTGTGAATCCCGCGGTGTGACTGAGCAGGTGCCGCAAGGTGATGAGGCGTTCAGGGTGATCCTCGAACGTGCTGTTGACCCGGAACTCCGGCAGGTAGCGAGTGATCGGGACATCCAACTCGACCAGACCCTGCTGTACGGCGAGCAGGACCGCAGTCGCGGTGTACATCTTCGAGCACGACTGCACGCCGAACATCGTCTCGGCGTGACCGGCTCGGCTCCACCGGCCCGGGTGGTTCCGAAGCCGGCCGACCACAGCACTGACGTCGGATCGCAGATCCCGATCGCCATACCTTGCAGCTGATGCTTGTCCAGCAAGGCAGGAATCCGCCGCTGGAGGTCATCAGGCGCTGACACTCCTCCTTTCTACAACCCTGCTGGGGCCAGAGTCAGCCTTCGCAGCACACGCGGTGCAGCCATTCGGGTTCGTGCCACCAATAGGCGGTGTCGTGGGAGTGGGCTTGGGCTCGGGTGAGGGGTTGCGGAGCGTCGGCGACCCGGACGGCCGGCTCGGTTGTCGCGCTTCCGGCGTACGGCCTGAGGAGGTCGTCCACGGTGTGCAGGCGGCCTGCGACCATCACCCGGTCAACGGCGGCTGCGACGCGGATGTCGGCCAGTGGGTCTCCGGTGACGAAGGACAGGTCGGCCTGGGCGCCTGGTTTGATGACGCCGAGTTTGTCCTCAAGGTTGAGCCACTTCGCCGGATTCCGCGTCGCCGTGGTGAGGGCTTCGTACGGCGTGAAGCCGCCGGCCACCATCGACCGGAGATTGGCGTGCAGCGAGATCGCGGCGTTGTCCAATGGGGTGTCCGTGCCCGAGATGACGAACCCGCCGCCGCGGTGGATCCGGAGCACCATGTCGACGTTGCCGCGCAGGAGTTCGCGCGTGGTCACGCCGGCCGGGCCCTTCGCCGTGTTCACCTCGGCCTGCAGGAAGTCGTACTCCCAGAACGGGTACAGCGTGGTCGTACGGCGATCCGTCAGCAGCGACGGATCGTCGACATGCGCCATCGTCGAGTTGAACAGGGTCGGCGTGACCGACAACCCGGCTCGGGTGAAGAGCGTGACGACATCGGCGTACGCGCGGCCCAGCCGGCTGACCGTGTGTGAGTATCCCAGCCGGTTCGTCGCGCCGGTATGCTCCATCCCATCCATGCCGAGGTGCTCGGCCGGGTAGAGGTAATGCGACGACAGCTGGAGTCCCAGCCGGTGTACGGCGGCGATCGCGCGACGTTGGTAGTCGATCGGCAGCCGCACGTACGTCTTCACCAGGTCGTACGCAAGACCCTCGACCCGGTCGAGTTCCAAACCGAGCTGCCGCACCGACAGCGTCGGTCGCATGAAGTTGTAGTAGATCCGCGACCCGTCGATCGCCTCACCGGTCGCGAAGTACCGCGGCCCGATCAGCGAACCGTGCGCGAGCGCCTCGCGCGTCTCCTGCATCTGATACACCGGATCACCCGGCGACCGCGTGGTCGTGATCCCGTACGCGAGCCACACGTTGCCTTGCCGCGCACCCCACGCCCGTCCACGCAGATGCCAATGATTGTGTGCGTCAACCAGACCAGGCATCACCGTCGACGCCGACGCGTCGATGTCCGCCTGCCCCTGATGCGGACGTACGGCGGCAATCCGCGACCCGTCGAGTACGACGTCGACGTCGCGGCGGAGCGTGGTGGCCCGGCCGTCCCACAGCGCGCCGGCTTGGATTGTCACGTGCTGGTTGATCGTTGCCCTGCGCCACTGAAGGTCGAGCTTGACGGTCTGCGGCCGGGATCCAGCGATCGTTGTCCGGCGCAACCGTCCGTTGTGGAGGTACAGCAACGTCCGGTTGTCCTGCCAGGCGGGCGAGTCCGTGACCTCGTCGGTGATCGCCTTCGGCTTGGCGGTGAAGCGACCGCGTTTGTCGACCGGAACGACGTACAGGAGGCTTTCGACGACGAACGCGAGGTGTCGCCCGTCAGGGGAGAAGACCGGGCCGTCGTCACCGCGAGCCGCGAGGGAGCGGAACGGCATCGGCTCGACGTACTCGAGGGCGGTGGTGGCGACGTCGACGTACAGGAGCTGGCTCGTGCCTTCGCGGAAGCGCTTCGAGAACGGTTTGACCGCCGCGAGCACGATCGTCTTCCCGTCGGCCGACCAGCTGACGCGGCCAGGCTGGAAGAGCGTCGGGGTCAGCTGACGGACCTGGCTGGAGGCGAGATCGAGAACCCAGGCGATACCGTCCTGGTCCTGGTACGCGATCTGCCGGCCGTCCGGGGAGAACCGTGGTGCGGTCTGCGCGCCGGGCAGGCCCGAGAGCTTGCTGTCGGCCCCGGTCGCCAGGTCGTGCAGCCAGAGATCGGCGGTGCCGTCACGATCGCTTGCGTAGAGCAACTTCATGCCGTCGGGGGAGAAGTCCGGATCGGAGTTGAAGTAGCCGTCGGCAACCAGCTTGCGTGGTTTTCCGTGGCCACTCGTTGCCGCTAGCCACAACGCGTTCAGGGCCCGGAACGCGATCCACTCGCCGTCCGGCGACACCGTCGGTCCGGCGATCCCGAGCACCGGCCGGGGCGCGGTCGACTCCAGGTCCGGCACCTTCGGCCGCGGTCGCTTCGACGTGATCGGAACGGTTGCGGCGAACGGTACGACGGTGTGCGCGCCGCCGACCTGATGGCGCAGGACGTGCCCGTCCGCTGTGTAGAAGACCTCGGTCCCGGAGGCCCACGACGGTGGAACCGCGAAGACGTCCTTTCCGTCGGTGACCTTCTGACCATCGACGATCAGATCGCAGGTCGGGCCGGTCAGCCGCACGTACGCCAGCCGGCCGGTGGGGGAGTATGACGGGCCGAAGAGGCTGATCCCGGTCTGGGTGGCGACGACGGTCTTGCGAGCGCCGGTGGTGAGATCGAGCTCGATGATCGACGTGGTGTCGACGGTGAACGCGATCTTCGTGCCGTCCGGGGAGACGGCCGGTTCGGCCTCCTCGGTGGGGTCGTCGGTCAGCGCGACGATCTCGCCGTTGGCCAGGCTGAGTCGGTGGATGCCGTAGCTGCCGCTGCCACCGCGGTCCGAAGAGAACACGATCGACCGGCCGTCCGGCGTGAAGTGCGGCTCGCGGTGGTCGTAGCGGCCGGTGGTCAGTTGCCGGAGACCGCCGCCGTCCGGGTTGATCGACCAGAGGTGGAAATTGCCGTCGCGGTACGACTGGAACACGATCCGCCGGCCGTCCGGGGACCAGCGCGGCCGGGTCGCGTCCTGGAGGTCATCGGTCAGCCGGCGCGAGTCACCACCGCCGGCCGGCGTCACCCAGATCGCTGTGATCAGGTCGAACGCGAGCCATTTCCCGTCCGGCGAGACGGCGACCATGAAGTTGGTGCCTTCGGACAGCGAAGCCTGCTGAACAGTCGTGGCTTGCGCGGTGGAGATCTGAGCACCGCCGACCGCAGCCAGTCCGCCGGTCAGTTGCAGTGCGCGGCGCCGGGAGATGCTCCACGGGCCAGGAGTTTCCTGAGACACAATGAATTCCAATCCCTAGGGGCGATGGGACCTCACTGAATCTGCCAGCACCGTTTTCACAGCACGATCCTGACCGGCGCGCCGCGCGCCGAACGGCCTCTCACGTGCGACGAACGGCAGAGCGTTTATCGTCTGCGCATGCGATCTGTGTCTCCGCGAGTCAAGGCGCTCGCTGCTGCTGTCGTCTGCGTGTTGATCGCGATCGGAGCGGCGGTGGCGGTGGACGGGCGGCTCGATCGGCACTGGATCCTGCGCGGGCTCGTGCTGATCGTCGCGTTGTGCTGTGCGGCGTTGCTGCTGGCCGACCAGAGCCGGGTGTTCCGGCAAGCCATCACCGGGATCGGTCTGCTGATGTTCGGGCTGGTCATCCCGGTCACGTCGACGACCTGGTCAACCCCGCCGGAGGTCGACTTCGCCCTCGCCGTCGCCACGGACGCGAAGAACGCGGCCACCAAGAAGGCCAGCAGCACCGTCTCGGTCGACGACGTGAAGGCGGCCGTGACGGCTCGCGGTGGGGCGGTCGGCTCGCTGAAGACCGACCGTGCGCCGGAGGTTCGCGGCGCGGACGCGTTCCCGCTCATCGTCCGCGCCAAGCCCGATGAGGGCCGGCCCAGAGCCTGCATCTCCTTCACCCACGGCCTCGACGCCAAGGTCCGCGCCTGCTGAGGCGTACCGAAGAACAGGTAGTAGTCGGTCGGACCACCCCGCTGGACCAGCGCTCACGCCTGAGCCGGCCGTCTACTACACCTATACGTCCTGTTCTTCGGTACGCAGAGCGAGCTCCTCGGCGCGGTCCAGCGGGTTCCAGTCGATGGGCTTGCCGGCCAGTTGGGCCTCGACCACCTCGAGTCCGGCTTCCCATCCGGCGGCCGCAGGGCGGGCGGAGGAGGGATCCGACAGTACGTTCGTGAACACGAGCCGGCTGCCTTCCGCCGTACCGGTGATCTCCCAGGTCAGGATCTCCCCGGACCACTCGTACTCGAGCACCGACGGCGGCTCGTTCCGCAGCATCCGCCCGTTCGGCACGTGATCCGGATCGTCCGCCATCCCGTACCGCCGCCGCTGCTCGTCCGTCACCCCGAAGTACAGCGAACTCCCGGCCGGCCGATCCAGCTCCACCACGGCCGGGAACCACGCCCGCAGGTGCGCGGGATCAGTGATCGCCCGCCACACCGTCTCCGGTTCGTGCGGAACCAACCGCACGAACCGGAGGGCCACCCGCCCGTCGTCAGTCTCGAACACGCTCCCACGACGACTGTCCATCCAGGCAATATAACCCATCAGGCATATAACCTTCTACGGGATCGCGACAGCCGCGTCGAACCAGGCACCGGGGTTCTTCGGGTTCTTCGTCAGCTCCAGGGACTCGGCCACCCGCAGCAGCTCCTGCTTGGACGGCTTCGCGGCGTACGACGTGATCACGACCCCGACGCCGTTGCCTTCGAGGTGAAGGGTGTTCAGCTCCCCGGAGAACGAGACCTTCGACGGATCTGTCTTCGAGTAGGTGATCTTCTCGCGGGTGTAGTAGGCCTTCATGCCGTGGATGACGGCGTCCGGCTTGCTGCCCGGGATCCGGGTCATCTGATCCCAGAACTTGCTGGTGTCGTACCTGATCGACAGGTCGTCACCACGGGCCGCATCCCAGACGTTTCCTCCCACCGGGGCCTTCGGCCTCGGCGCCGGCGGGATGTAGCCGGTGGCCGGGTTGCCGTCGCTCAGCAGCACCGTGAAGGACTCGCCCGACCCCGGGATCCCCTTCTCGAAGGGTTGGTACCTGATCTCCCGCGGCGAGGCGCCGTTCGGTCGCTCGCTGAACTTGACCGGCGAGCCAAGGCTGCGGGTCGGCGGTGAGAACGACTTGGCAAGGCTGGTCTCGAGCCCCAGGTTGGCCTCGAAGGGACCGTCGATCGTCGGCAGCTGCACCGTTCCCATCTGACGCTGCGACTCGCAGTTGAGCAGTGCCCAGACTCCGTCGACCGGTTGCCAGGTCAAGGTTTTGTGCACCGTGGCGAGCGCTGGGAAGCGGTAGCCCTGCGGCGCCGGCAGGAACGGCTTCTTGTTGGTCGACGTGACCACTCGTGCTTTGTGCCCGCCGATGGTGACCGTCGGGCTGCCGGCCGGGATCGTCGACGGGTTGAAGTCGCCGTTCCGGTGCAGCTGGAGCTGGCAGTACGTCGGCCAGGTCAGCTGGACGACGTCGTACAGCTCGTAGTCCTGGCGGTTGGCGGTGAATCGCTGACCGACCGCCTCGATGTTCTTCGGCAGGTTCAGGTCGACCCATCGCGACCACGCGGTGTTGCGCTTGTCCTGACCCGCGGGATCTGTCCCGTCGTGGGAGATGACGTGGGGTACGACGACCGCCGCGACCGCTGCGGTGGCGGTGGCGAGTGCGGTGGCGATGATCGGTCCGGTACGGCGGCGTCGTACCGGCTCCTGGGTGCGTAGCTCGACCGAGGTTGGGGCGGTCGAGGCCAGGTGGTCGAAGGCGTCTCGGAGGTCTTCTTCAGTGCGCATGGTGGACTTCCTCAGTCAAAGGGGAGCTTTTCAGCTCGATCCGCAGGGCAGCGAGGGCTCGGGAAGCGTGTGCTCGGACGGTGCCGTCGGAGCAACCGATGGTTTCGGCGATCTCGTGGTCGGTCAGGCCGCCGTAGTAGCGCAGGACCAGGACGGCGCGCTGGCGGCGGGGAAGTTTGGCGAGTTCCCCGAGCAGTTGGTCGCGGTCCGCGGTGAGATCGGCATGGTCCGCAACGTGTTCGGACGGGATGATCTCGGCCCGTGGCACGTACCGGGACCACTTGCGGCGCCAGGCCAGGTACTCGTTGACCACCATCCGGCGCAGGTACGCGTCCGGGCTGGTGGCCGCCTCGATCCGCGCCCAGTTCCGCTGCGCCTTGATCGCGACGTCCTGTACGACGTCCTCGGCCTGGTGCCCGGAGCCACAGAGCACCGTGGCGAACCGCAGCAGCGGCGTCAGACCCGTACGGGTCCACTCGTCAAATGTCACATCGTCTCCCTCAACCGACCGGCCTACACCAGTACAGACGACGCTAAGGGTCGATCTGCTGAGTCCCACTTTCTGGGCAATCGATTTCTCATCGACCCACCCCGGGCCTAAGGTCGCGGGTATGACTCTTGGGAATCTGTCCGGGATCAGCGCGCTCGCCGACGTCGAGTCGCGGTCCATCAGTGCGGAGAACCCGACCGGCGAGCCCGGTCAGGGTGGGCGGCGGACCGAGGGGACCGGTGCGAACGCGGCCCGGGATCTCGGTCAGGGCTGGAAGGTCTCGCCGTCGATCGAGATCGGGCCGGGGGAGACCGCGACCCTCGCGGACATCGCCGGCTCCGGCTGCATCACGCACATCTGGCTGACCACGCACGTCGACAACTGGCGCAAGCTGGTGCTGCGGGCGTTCTGGGACGGCGACGAGGCGCCTGCGATCGAGACGCCGGTCGGCGACTTCTTCTGCTCCGGCTGGGGCAAGTTCGCCCAGGTGAACTCGCTCCCGGTCGCGGTGAACCCGAACGGTGGCTTCAACAGCTACTGGGAGATGCCGTTCACCGAGCAGGCCAAGCTCACGCTGGAGAACACGCACGACGAGAAGGTCGTCGTGTACTTCCAGGTCGACTACTGGCTCGGCGCCGTACCGGACAAGTCGGCGTACCTGCATGCGCAGTGGCGGCGGAGCAACCCGCTGCAGTCGAAGACCGTGCACACCCTGCTGGACGGTGTGGAGGGCCCGGGTCACTTCGTCGGCACGTACGTCGCTTGGGGCGTCAACAGCACCGGGTGGTGGGGCGAGGGCGAGGTGAAGTTCTACCTCGACGGCGACGACGAGTACCCGACCATCTGCGGCACCGGGACCGAGGACTACTTCGGTGGCGCGTGGAACTTCGACGTACCTCACCTGGGCGGCTACACCGAGTTCAGTACGCCGTACCTCGGGATGCCGCAGGTGATCCGGCCGGACGGGCAGTACGCGAGCCAGCAGCGGTTCGGCATGTACCGCTTCCACCTGCCAGACCCGATCCGGTTCAAGGAGAAGCTCCGCGTCGACGTCCAGGCCCTCGGCTGGCGCTCCGGCGGCCGCTACCTCCCCCTCCAGGACGACATCGCCTCGACCGCGTTCTTCTACTCGGCCAAGACCAGTACGACGCGACCGGAAGCGCCCACCCACGACGTCATGGAGATCTGCTAGCCCAGGTCGGGGATCGGCAACGGATTCTGTAGTGCCGTGCCGGCGAGGACTACCAAGGCTGCGGTCCAGCTGAGGGGGGCCTCGCCGGCCGGCTTTACATCGCGGTTGACCTTCTCCGGGAGGGCGCCGTTGGTGGTCCGGTGGCGGTCGAGCCAGGTGAGGAGCCTGTCTGCGGTCTCGTGGTCTCCTCGAGCGGCAGCACTCAAGGCAAACAGGGCCGTCTGGGGTGTCCAGGAGACGCCGTCCGCGCGCCAATCCTCCCCGGGTGTGACGCCACCGTTGGGCTGAGTGAGTACGCCGAGGGTCCGGTCGATCGCCGTGGACACAACGGCCCGGGCCGGAGCGAAGGGCGGGCCCAGGACCGTGACGATCGCGTCGGCACCACCGTCGAGCGAGATCGGGTCGATCCCTGGCTCGAGGAAACTCGTCGCCCGGGCCGGCGTGCGGGGATAGGCCGGCCCGAACACGCGGTCAGTTGCCGCGGACAACTTGTCCAGCGCGGATCGCCAGCGGCCGGCCTCGGCCGGGTGGTGCTGTTCGGTGGCGATCAGGATCGCGGCGCGAAGACCGGTCAGCAGGGGAGCGACGGTGCCGAGCGTCACTCGCTTCTCGGGCCGCTCCCAGTAGTCGGACGACGGTCCGGGCAGGCCGTTCGGGCCGAGCTCGGTGACGATCTGCTCGGCGGACTCGCGGACCAGCTCCCAGTACCTGTCGCCGGCCCGGCAGAACCATGTTGCCCAGAGCACCCATCCGGAGCCGTCCAGTTGCGGTTGACGCCGGTCCCCGACCAGCTTGCCGGTCTCGGCGTACCGGGCTTCCCAGCGGCCGGTGGGCGGTCGCACGCTGTTGAGGAAGCTGAGCACTTGGAAGGCTTCGTCGTACTGGCCGATCGCGCAGCGGGCCGCGGCGACGAACGACGCGTCGCGCGGCCAGACGTAGCGCCATGGGCCGTCCTGACCGGCCAGCGTCGCGCCGTTGGGGAGAGTCAGGGTGTCCAGGTCGGAGAGCGCGTGCCGGATCAGACCTTCGTACTGTTCGGCCCCGCCCAGTGACGAGCTTGTGTGCTGGACGGACGGACCGTCGGCGACGAGCTGGGGCTGCGGGAAACGGACGAGATTGCGCGCCGTACCGGCGGCCAGGATCGCGAGCAGGACGGCGATGACGACAGCCGGAAACCACCGGCCCCGCCCACCGTCGCGCTCCCGCATATCCCCTCCTGTGGCGCCTATTGTGCGAGGTGCTGGACCTCGGCCTCGAACTTGCGTCGCGGTGCCAGCTCCACCAGGTACATCGCCGACAGCACCAGGGCGCCACCGACCAGCATCCTCCAGGTGACGCTCTCGGTCCCGAACACCACCGCGAAGCCCGACGCGAACACCGGTTCCATTGTTATGGCTATCGCCGCCCTTGTCGGCGTGAGGTGTGCCTGCGCCCAGGTTTGCACGATCAGCGCGAGCGCCCCGGCGATCAGGGCCATGTAGATGACGCTCACCCAGTCGCCGCCGGTGGACGGGACGTTGAAGCCGCCGGGCAGCGCGCCGATCGCGCAGACGAGGGTGATCACGACCATCTGCAGCGCGGAAAGACCGAAGGCGTTCTGCGGTGTCGACCAGGCGCCCAGACCGATGATGTGCAGCGCGTAGAGACCCGCGGACGCCAGCGTGAGCAGTTCGCCGGTGCCCATGCTCAGACCGCGCAACGACAGTACGCCGAGGCCGACAGTGGCAAGGCCTACGGCCACCCAGGCCCAGCGACCGATCTTGTGGCGCAGGATCACCGCCGCCAGCAACGGCGTGAAGACGACGTACATACCGGTGACGAACCCGGAGACGCTGGCCGACGTGTGCCGTAGCCCTTCGGTCTGGACCAGCTGGGCGATGCCGTAGGTGATGCCGAGGGCAACGGCCCGGCCGCGGTCGAGGCGGCTCAGCTTGGCGATCGCCGGCGGGTGGATCAGGACGAGTGCGACCGACGCGATCAGGAACCGCAACGCCAGGTAGTCGGCGACGTCCATCCTGGTGAGCAGGTCCTTGGTCAGGAAGAACGTCGATCCCCACGCCGCCGCGACCGCGAGCAGAGCGAGGACGGCGACACGGGGGTGGTTCACGCCGGACATCTCATCAGAGACCCTGCGGTGGAACCAAAAAGCGTGATTCAGAGCACGGTGATCGTGACCGTCGTGCCGGGCTGGGCCATCCTCTTGGCGCCCGGGTTCTGCGCGGCGACGATGTTCAGCCCGAGGTTGAACGGCGCCTTCTCCACCTTCACGACGAAGCCCGCGGTGGTGAGGATCTGCTGCGCCTCCGCGGTGCTCTTCCGCTTCACGTCCGGTACCTCCACCAGCGGTGGTCCCTTCGAGACCACCAGTTGCACCTTGTCCTTGGCGAACAACGTGCCGCTGTTGGGGTTCTGGCTGATGACCTTGCCTTCGGCCACCTTCGCGTCGAACTGCTCGGTGCGGCCGACGGTGAAGCCCAGCTTGCGCAGTGCCTTGTTCGCGTCCTTGTAGCTCTTACCGGTGAAGTCCGGGACGCCGATCGGCTTCTTTCCCTTGCTGACCGCGAAGTTGACCGAGCTGCCCGGCTTGACGACCGTGTTGAACTTCGGGCTGATCGCCATCACCCGGCCCTGCGGCACGGTCTCGCTGTACTGCTCGTTGACCTGACCGGTGTTCAGCTTGATCGGAGCGAGCGCCTGTTGGGCCGCTTCCAGGTCCAGTCCGACCAGTTGCGGCACTCTGTACCGCTCCGGGCCCTTGGAGACGGTGAGGAGGATCTCACCGTTCTTCCGGATCCGATCACCCGAGGATGGGTCGGTCTTCATCACGAAGCCCTTGGGCACGTCCTCGGAGAAGTCCTGATTGGCCAGGTTGGTCCGCAATCCGGCGTTCCCGGCCTCGGTGGCGGCAGCCGCGGGGGCCATCGCCACCAGGTTCGGTGTGGTCGTGTACCGGTGGATCCCGTAGTACCAGGCCGCCGTACCGATCGCGATCGCGGCGAGCAGGATGACGAGTAGTGCGATGGGTCCGCGGCCGCGACGCGTCTGGGTGGGGGTGGGTGCCTTGACCGCGGGTCGGCCCTTGTCCATCGGTACGACGATCGTGTCCTGCCGCAGCACCGGTTCGTGCCCCGGCTCGGGCGCGCCGCGCGTGTAACCGTCGTCGTACCCGCTGTCCTGCCGGATCTGCTGGATCGGGATGGTCAGGTCGCCGGTGAGCTCCGGGTCGTCCGGAAGGCCTTCGTCGAGTGCACTGCGGACCCGGCGGACCTGCCGGCTCAGTACGCGCGCATCCGCGGGCCGCAGGTCGCGCTCCCGGGCGGTCGCCCGCTGCACGAGCGCATCGACGTACGGCGGGATGCCCGGCTGCTCCAGTGACGGTGCGGGCACGTCGGCGTGGACGTGTGCGTAGGCGACCTGGATCGGGGTGTCACCGGAGTGTGGCTTATTGCCGGTGAGCATTTCGTAGAGCAGGATCCCGGCGGAGTAGACATCCGAGCGGGCGTCCGCACTACCGTCAGTGACGAGCTCCGGAGCGAGGTACGACACGGTGCCCATCAGCAGGCCCTGGGTCGCGGTGTTGCCGGTCGTGCTGACCGCGCGGGCCAGACCGAAGTCGGCGACCTTGACCTCGCCCTTGTCGGAGATCAGCACGTTCTCGGGCTTGATGTCGCGGTGGACGATGCCGGCGTCGTGGGCCGCCGAGAGCGCGGACAGGATCGGGGTGAGCAGGTCCAGCGAGCGGGCGGGGGACAGCGGCGCCTCGTCGCGGATCACGTCGCGGAGCGTCCGGCCGGGGATGTACTCCATCGCCAGGAACAGCGTGCCGTCGTCGTCACCCTGGTCGAAGACGGCCACTACGTTGTGGTGCGACAGGCGGGCAGCGGCCCGTGCCTCGGCCACGAACCGGCGGGCGAACTGGGCGTCGTCGCCGAGCCCGTCGTGCATCACCTTGACCGCGACGGTCCGGTCGAGCCGCAGGTCGTGGGCCTGGTAGACGGTTGCCATCCCGCCCTTCGCGACACGCGCTCCCACGCGGTAGCGACCGTCGAGCACACGCCCGACGAGGCGGTCGCTGACCTGCGTGTCCACGTCGTCCGTCACTTGCGGTGAGCCGCCTCTCCAAACCGTTCCCTCAGAGAGTGTAGATAACGGCAGAGCGTGACCGCGCCAGGCGCACCGCAGACGTCCTAGAGCGGGCTCCAGCCCTTCTCGAGCGCTGCCTTGATACGGAGCACGTTCTTGACGTACAGCTTCGTGTCCGGATACATGCCGTTCTTCTTCACCCCGCCGAGGCCCTGGTAGTAGCCCGCGATCGCGACATCCAGCTTCGCGGCGCCGGTCAGGCGGCTCAGCAGCACCACTCCGGCGGTGACGTTGTCCTGCGCTCTGAGCAGGTCGAGATCGCGGCCGACGATGCTGGAGGCGAACCGGCCGGTCGAGGGGATCACCTGCATCGCGCCGATCGCGTTGGCGGGGGAGACCACCCGCTGCTTCCAGCCGGACTCCTGCCAGCTCACCGCGAGCGCCAGCTCCGGGTCGACGCCGTACTTCTTCGACGTACTGGTGATCAGGCTGCGCATCTGGGTCCGGGTCGGCAGCTTGCGCTTCTTCAGGATCGCCCGGTTGCGATCGGCCTGCGCGACGATGTGGTCGGCGTACGTGCGCCCGGCGAAGGTGTTGTTCTTCTTCTTGACCGGCTTCGGCTTCGGGTGGATCTTGACCGGGATCAGCAGCGTCTTGCCGGCGTAGATGCGGTTGCTCGAGCGCAGTCCGTTGGCGGCGAGCAGGTTCGCCTGGGAGCACTTGAAGCGCTTGGCGATCTTGGAGACGGTGTCGCCGGGCTTCACGACGTACGTGACGCGGCCGAGCTGTGACCGCTTGGCCGGCTTGGCGGCGGTGGAGGTCTTGGTCGACGCTCCCTTGCCGGGGAGTTTCAGCACCTCACCGGCGTAGATCGCGTTGCCGTTGCCGGGCAGCTTGTTCAGCGCGACCAGCGCCCGGACGGTGGTCCCATAGCGGTCCGCGATGTGGCTGAGAGTGTCGCCGTCCTTGACCTTGTAGGCCCCGAATCCAGGTGATCCGGCGGTGATCACGGCGGCGGTCAGCACTGGTACGGCGATCCCGGTCAGTACTCGTATGACGTTTCGCATGCAGTCCAACTCCCCGTGTGACTGTTGCTCGACCGTAAGTGCTGGTACGGATGTGACAACAGGGGTACATGGGGTGTTTGTTACGCCTGTAACTCAATGGTGACAATTCAAGGCTGAACTACATGCTTGTCGTTCACAAGTTGCCGTTGCTCTGGGCAACCGCGGGTCCTCAGTGGCCGGAGTGGCCGAACCTGCTGCCGAGGAAGGGTTTTCCGAGCTCGGGCAGGACGCCGGTACGCACGGTCTCGGCGAGGATCTGTGCGGTGATCGGAGTCAGCAGGACGCCGTTCCGGTAGTGTCCAGTTGCCCAGAGCAACCGGTCCAGCCCGGACGGTCCGAGGATCGGAGCATTGTCCGGCGTGGCCGGGCGGAGGCCGGCGATCGTCTCCACGAGCTCCAGCTCGTCCAGGACCGGCAGCACGGTCCTTGCATCGCGCAACAACGAGAACACGCCGCCGGCAAGCACTCTGGTGTCGTAACCCAATTCGGTGCTCGTGGCACCTACTACGAGCTCGCCACCGGGTCGCGGCACCAGGTAGACCGAGAAGCCTCGGGCAGTCGCGCGCACGGTGTGCCGCAACGCCGGGCGGTACGCCTCCGGCACCCGCAGTCGCAGCACCTCACCCTTCACCGGTCGGACCGGTGGCCGCAGCTCCTCGGGCACACCGTCCAGTTGCGACGACCACGGCCCAGCGGCGCCAATCACGTGCCCGGCGTGCACAGTGTCCCCGTTGTCGAGCTGTACGCCGATTGCCGTCGTACCAGAGGTGATCACACGAGCCACGTGCTGACGGATCAACATCACGCCAGAGAGCTCGACAGCCCGGAGGAGGGTGGCGACTGCTTGCCTGTTGTCGACCGAGTGGTCGCCTGGCACCCACACGCCGCCGGAGACGCCAGTCGCGAGCAGGGGTTCGCGTCGACGGGCGTCGCGGCCGGACAGCTCCTCGACCTCCAGTCCGAGCCGCCGTTGGTAGTCAGCGAGCCGGCGGAGTGCGGCTGCGTCGTCCACGTCGTACGCGACCGACAGGGTGCCGGTCTGGTGCAGTCCTGCGGACAGTCCGGTCAGCTCTTCCAGCTCGGCCGCGAAGCTGGGCCAAGCGTTGACGCCGGCCAGGTTCAGGGCCAGCAGGTCGTCCTCGCCGTACTCCACCTCGGTGACCGGCGCGAGCATGCCGGCGGCGACCGTGGAGGTCTGGGCGCCTGGAGTCGGGTCACATACCGTCACCTGGATACCGTCTGCAGCGAGTCGCCAGGCAGTCGCCAGACCGATCAGCCCGGCCCCGACCACCACCACATCGGACGTCTGCTCAGGCATGCCGTAAGCCTACTTCTGGCCGGACATGGCAGGCTTTGGGGTGTGACTGAGCACACCGACCGACTCAACGACGCACGCCTGTACCTGTGCACGGATGCGCGCGAGAAGCAGGGCGACCTCGAACAGTTCCTGGACGCCGCACTGACCGGTGGTGTGGACATCGTGCAGCTCCGGCAGAAGGAGATGGAGGCTGCGGACGAGCTGGCCGCGCTGGAGGTGTTCGCCGCGGTGTGCAAGCGCCACGGCAAGCTGCTGGCCGTCAACGACCGTGCGGACATCGCCTTCGCCGCAGGGGCCGACGTACTGCATCTTGGTCAGCGCGACCTGCCGGTGCACGCGGCCCGGGCCATCACCGGTCCGCAGCCGATCATCGGTCGCTCGACCCACACCTTCAGCCAGGTGAACGCCGTGGTGACCGAGAAGGGCTCGGACTACTTCTGCGTCGGCCCGACCTGGGAGACCCCGACGAAGCCCGGTCGGCAGGCCGCCGGTCTGGAGCTCGTCTCGTACGCCGCCAGCCGCCAGCAGTCCAAGCCGTGGTTCGCGATCGGTGGTATCGATCTCGAGCGGCTGGACCAGGTGATCGACGCGGGTGCCGACCGCGTGGTCGTCGTACGGGCGATCACCGACGCGGACGACCCCGCGGCGGCGGCTGCGGAGTTCAGCCGGCGGTTGCGGGAGGCCGGGTGATCAACAACCCGAAGGCCGCGCGGATCATCGCGGCCGTCGTGATCGCGATGCTGGTGATCACGCTGGCGGCGTCGCTGTTCGGCTGTTCCGCGGCGAAGCCGTCCGCGGCCGGCAGCACCGATCCCGCCAGCGGTCTGCAGGTTGTCGCGTTCGCCGACCTGCCGAAGGAGGCGCAGGACACGCTCAAGCTGATCGACAAGGGCGGACCGTATCCGTACAGCCGCGACGGCGTGGTGTTCGGCAATCTGGAGAAGATCCTGCCGAAGCACGACCGTGGCTACTACCACGAGTTCACCGTCAAGACGCCGGGCGAGAAGGACCGTGGTGCCCGCCGGATCGTGACCGGTAGCGCCGACGAGCGTTACTACACGGACGACCACTACAAATCCTTCCGCCGAATAGCGGAAGACGGGGGCACCTCATGACCGATTTGCGCGCGCTGTTGGCTGATGGCCTTCGGCCTGGGGTTTACCGGTGGCGGTCGGATCAGACGCCGGACCAGGTGCGGCGTGAGGTCGAGGCGGCGGGGTGGGACTTCGTGCTGCTCGACACCACCGAGATCCACGACAAGTCCGGGTTCCTCGACCTCTGTGCGACCGCGTTCGACCTGCCCCGGTGGTTCGGCCGGAACTGGGACGCGCTGGCCGATTCGCTCAGCGATCGCTCCACCGGCGAACCGGAGATCGTCCTCTGGGCGGGTCTGCGGCACCTGCTCGACCACGATCACGACACGGTCGACGTGGCCCTGCAGATCTTCACCGAGGACATCACGAACTCCGGCCAGCTCCGCGTCCTGATCCTCGAACCGAAGACCACCAAGACGCCGCACCTGCTGAGCTCACTGCCCGTCTTGTAGCCGCTCCGCCAGTGTCTCCAGGTCCGGCACGAACCACAGGTTCTTCCCGCGGTTGCTCTCCCGCACCCAGTCGGCCAGCGACGTGCTCGCCGCGACCCTGCTGGTGATGTCCCCGATCACGGCCAGGCGCATGTGGTAGTCCACGAACTTCTGCGCGATCGCCCCCGCGCGCCCACTCCGCAGCTCGAAGAAGTCGTCGCCCAGCTTCTCCGCGGGCAATGCGATCCACACCGCCTGATGCCCGTAGTGCGCATCGGCGATGAGCTGCACGGCGTCGCGGTCATCACCCACCGCGCCGTCGGCCACGAACACTCGAACCCCACTCAGCTCCTTCACCATGGACCTAAAAATACCCTAAATAGCTCTATCTGACGATTTATAGGGAATTCTAAGGAAGCTGCCGTAGGCTGTCAGGATGCCCCAGGAGTTGTACTCGGTCGAGCAGGTGGCGAACCGGCTCGGCCTGCACGTCCGCACGATCCGGAACTATGTGCGCGACGGCCGGCTGAAGGCGGTGCGGATCGGCAAGCAGTACCGGATCGCCCGCGCGGACCTGGAGGCGTTCACCGGCACCACCGCGGCCGCGCTCGAGGTCGACGAGGCGCAGCGGAACGTGGAGGCGTCGAGCATCGTGCACATCGACGCCATCGACCGCGCCGGCGCCGACCGGATCAGCACGCACGTGGTCGGTTCGCTCAATCAGAGCGGGATCGGCCGGCTCCGGGTCGAGACCGTGTACGACGAGGATCGCGCCGTACTGAAGGTGATCATCCTCGGCGACCTCGCGCCGACCGCCGAGCTACTCCGGCTGATCGACCTGATGACGGCGCCCCAAAGCTGACGTCTCAGAGCTGACGGGACGTTGCCGCGATCGCGAGGTCGGTCAGGGCCTTGCGGGCCGTGTCGTCGGCCAGGGGAGCGCGCTCCAGTGCGTCGAGGGCGTCCTCGGTGCGTTCGGTGATCAGGTCCTCGCAGGCCTGAACCGCCCGCGAGTCCTGCAGGATCTCGCGCAGCAGCTGGATCTCGTCGTCATCCAGATCGGCCCGCCCGAACAGCCGGTCGAACTCGGCCAGCTGGACCTCCGACGCGTGGTCGACCGCATACGCGACCAGCACGGTCCGCTTGCCCTCGCGAAGATCGTCCCCGGCCGGCTTCCCGGTCAGCGCCGGATCGCCGAACACCCCGAGCAGATCGTCGCGCAGCTGGAACGCCTCACCCACCGGCAGTCCGTACGCCGACAACGATTCGATCAACTGCTGGTTCCCACCGGCCAGCGCAGCGCCGACGTGCAGCGGCCGCTCAACCGTGTACGTCGCGGACTTGTAGCGCAGCACGCGCAACGCCAGGTCCATCTCGGACTCGCCACTCGCCTGCGCGACCAGGTCCAGGTACTGCCCGGCCGTCACCTCGACCCGGACCGCGTCGAAGAACCGCGACGCCCGGGCCAGTGCGGCCGCGTCGAAGCCGGAGGTGTGCAGCAACTCGTCGGCCCAGATCAGGCACAGATCCCCGAGCAGGATCGCAGCGCCGATCCCGAAGCTCACTGGGTCACCACCGCGACCAGAGGCCTCGGACCGCGCCCGCTGCAGGGCCTCGAACCGGCGATGGGCCGCCGGCGCACCCCGTCGTACGTCGGAGGAATCCATCACGTCGTCGTGTACCAGCGCGCTGACGTGCAGCATCTCCAGGCTCGCCGCGGCCGTCAGGATCGGCTGGACCGGGTCACCGCCGGCAGCCCGGAAACCCCAGTAGCAGAAGGACGGACGCAGCCGCTTGCCGCCGCTGGTCGCGTCCCGGGCGGCCTGCACCTGCTCGGTCAGCTCGGGCCCGATCGCGGTCAGCCGCTGCTCCTGGAGGTCGAGGAAACCGGTCAGCGCGCGCTGGATCTCGGCCGGGATGTCCACATCGCCATACACGTCTCGGAGCGTAGTCCGTACCGGCGAAACGGTAGACACCGCGGGTAACCTGTCGCCATGGCGAACGGACTTCCCTCGAGGCTCCCCGGCAGCACGCCGACGATCCGCGAGCTGCTGTCGAGTGGTGAGCGTTCGTTCTCGTTCGAGTTCTTCCCACCGAAGACGCCCGAGGCCGAGGAGGTGCTCTGGCGCTCGATCCGCGAGATCGAGCAGCTGCACCCGACCTTCGTCTCGATCACGTACGGCGCCGGTGGGACGACCCGGGACGGCACCATCCGGGTCACCGAGCGGGTCGCGCAGGACACGTCGCTGACGCCACTGGGTCACCTGACCTGCGTCGCGCACTCGCGGGACGAGCTGCGGTCGGTGATCGGTGCCTATGCGGGTGCCGGCGTACGGAACATGCTCGCCTTGCGGGGCGACCCGAAGGGCGGGCCGAACCAGCCGTGGGTCGCGCATCCCGAGGGGCTGAACCACGCGGTCGAGCTGGTCGAGCTGATCCGTTCGCTCGGCGACTTCTGTGTCGGAGTGGCGGCGTTCCCGGACAAGCATCCGGAAGCGACCTCGCTCGAGGCAGACGCGCAGGTGCTCGCGGCGAAGGCTGCCGCCGGGGCCGACTACGCGATCACGCAGATGTTCTTCGGCGCGGACGACTACTTCCGCCTGATCGAGCGGGCCGCGGCGCTGGGCTCGGAGATGCCGGTGCTGCCGGGCATCATGCCGGTCACGAACATCAAGCAGATCCAGCGGATGGCGGAGCTGACCGGGATGGCGCTGCCGACGGCGGTCACCGACCGGCTGCTGGCCGTCGAGGACGATCCGGCCGCGGTTCGCGAGGTCGGCATCGAGATCGCCACCGAACTGTGCGAGCAGCTGCTGGCCGGCGGAGCGCCCGGCATCCACTTCATCACCCTGAACCGCTCGACCGCGACCCGCCAGGTCTTCCTCAACCTCACTTCATCGGTCGTATCCTGACGCGATGGCTGACCCGTCGGATCTCTTGATCGACCGCACGCTCGTCCTGCTCCGGCACTCGAAGGCGGTCCCGCCCGAGTCGATGCCGGACCTGCAGCGCCCGCTGGCCG
This sequence comes from Kribbella sp. NPDC051952, assembly GCF_040680855.1. Classification (NCBI taxonomy): domain Bacteria; kingdom Bacillati; phylum Actinomycetota; class Actinomycetes; order Propionibacteriales; family Kribbellaceae; genus Kribbella; species Kribbella sp. NPDC051952. Next base: position 170,458 of record NZ_JBFAXQ010000005.1, on the reverse strand, counting down.
ACCGGGGCCGGGCCGACGCCGCCGCGGCCGGTCGCCATCTCGTTGCCCAAGGCATCGAGGCGGACCTGGTCATGTGCTCGCCGTCGCAGCGCACCCGGGAGACCTGGCAGTACGCCGCCGAGGCCGGTGCGATCGCGACCGACGTCTGGTACGACCGCCGGATCTACAACGCCGACACCGAGGAGCTCCTCGACGTCGTCCGCGAAGCGCCGTCCGAAGCACGCACCGTCGTCCTGGTCGGCCACGCACCCGGCGTCCCGTGGCTCGCCGACGAACTCGCCCTCGACGGCACCAGCCCCGAACGCACCGAACTCACCCAGAAGTACCCGACCTCGGGGCTCACCGTCCTCCACCTCACCTGCCGCTGGTCGGACCTGGGCCCGAACGACGCGGATCTGGTCGAATACGTGATTCCGCGCGGCTAGGGCAACCAGTTGGTGGTGCTGTTGACGGTGATCATGCGTTGAGTGGCTCGGGTCAGGACGACGTACAACGCTCGTACGCCGCCTAGCGTGTCGCTGACGATCCGGTCCGGCTCGACCACCACGACCGCGTCGTACTCCAGACCCTTGGAATCCAGGGGACTGACCGCGACGACCCGTGGATCGCCGAGCTCGGCCAGGACCGGGTCGACGATCGGACGCAGCTTCGGCGGCACGATCACGCCGACCGTGCCCTCCACCAGCTGGAGCAGCTCGACCGCCGCGTCACCCGCGGTCGCGGCGACCTTGCCGTCGTCAACGACCCGGTGCTCGGGTTCGACACCCGTGCTGCGGACCGCGTTCGGCAGGTCGGCGTCCGGGAGCGTACGCCGGATCACCTCGCCGGCGAACGCGTAGATCTCGGCCGAGTTCCGGTAGTTGGTGGACAGCCGGAACGTGTGCCGCTGCAGGTGCGACAGCATCGAGTCCATCGCCGCCCGGGCCTCGTCCGGGTCCGGCCACGAGCTCTGCGCCGGGTCACCGACGATCGTCCAGCTCGCCTGCGGACCGCGTCGCGTCACCATCCGCCACTGCATGGGGGAGAGGTCCTGCGCCTCGTCCACCAGCACGTGCGCGTACTCCTCGGGCTCGTCCGCCTCGCGGGCGGCCGCGGCCCGGGCCCGGCGCTCCGAGGTGGTGAGCACCTCGTTGACGCCGTCGCTCAGGCCCTCCAGCCAGTCGAACTCGTCGTCCTTGCCCTCCATGATCGGGGCGCGGCCCAGGAACGTGCTCAGCTCGTCCAGCAACGCCACGTCCGCGATGGTGAACTCGTCGGTGCCGCGGATCGCCTTGGCGAGTACATCGACCTCTCTGGGCGTCAGCTCGTTCCGCGCCCAGCGCTGCAGCCGCCGCGGGTCTCCGAGCCAGCGCAGCACCGCTTCGGGCGTCAGCACCGGCCACCACTGGCTGAAGAACGTCCTGAACGCCGGAGTGTCGCCGACACGGTCGCCGAAGGCCTCACGGTCACCAAGGACGCCGGTCCGCAGGTCCTCGGGGAACTGCTGCCACAGTGCGGCCACCAGACCCTTGCGAGCCTCCGCAGCGGCCTTGTTGCGCGGCGTCCGGCGCAGCGCGTTCCGGCGTACGTTGTCCAGCCGGTTGGCGTCCAGCTCGATCGTGGCGCCGCCGATGAACACGCGCAGGGTGGCCGGGGCAGTCGGCACGCGGTCGCGGGCAGCCCGCGAGAGTACGCCGCGCATCCGCAGCGAACCCTTGATCGCGGCCACATCGGCCTCGTCCACCGCAGTGGCCTTGACGCCGTCCACCAGCTCGCCCACGGCTCGCAGGGACACCGTGTTCTCGCCGAGGCTCGGCAGTACGCGCTCGATGTAGGCCATGAACGCGGCGGACGGCCCAACGACCAGTACGCCGCCACGCTCGAACCGCCTGCGGTCGCTGTAGAGCAGGTACGCCGCCCGGTGCAGAGCGACCACGGTCTTGCCCGTGCCCGGCCCACCACCGATGACGGTGACACCACGGGCAGGCGCCCGGATCGCCTCGTCCTGCTCGGCCTGGATGGTGGCGACGATGTCGCGCATCGTGTGACCGCGGGCCCGCGACAGGGACGCCATCAGCGCGCCCTCACCCATCACGGGCAGGTCCTCGGGCGCGCGCTCCGGCGCCAGCAGGTCGTCCTCGAGCCCGACGATGCGGGGGCCCTTGTTCCGCAGGACGCGGCGGCGGACGACCTTCTGCCGGTCCGTCGAGGTGGCGCGGTAGAACGGCTCGGCGGCCGGGGCGCGCCAGTCGATCACCAGTGGCTCGTACTCGGCGTCGCGGACGCCGATCCGGCCGACGTACAGCTTCTCGAGGTCAGCGGCCGCCGTGGCGGCCGGCTGGTCGTCGCCGGTGTCGGAATCGAGCCGGCCGAAGACCAGGCCTTCGTGCTCGGCGTCGAGCTCAGCGATCCGCCGGGCCGCGGCGAACACCAGGACGTCGCGCTCGTACAGACCGGTCTGCTCTTCGTCGCGGACGCGGCCGACGTTCTGCGCCTGTGCGCGCTGGTGCCCTTCGACCGCGATCCGTGACGCCGATCGGCTGGCCGCCGCGACCCGGTCGTAGACCCGGTCGACATGAAGTTGTTCAGCCGCCAGCTCAGCCAGCTCGACGTTCTCGTGATCGGCCGACGTGGGGGTTTGATCCACCGAGGTCCTCTCTACTGCCGGTCACCTGCCCCGACACGGAACACAGGAACGATCAATCTTAGTGTGCCCAGATTCCTAACCCCAGCCCGGTCTCAGGCCTTCCCGATCGCGTCGGCCACGATGGCCGCTCCGAGCGTGGTCGCGGGTACGCCGGAACCGGGGTGAGCCCCCGCGCCGACGCAGTACAGACCCTTGATCGGGGAGACGTTCGACGCCCGGCGGCGGGCGGTCCTGTAGCCCTCCCACGCGACCCCGGCCCACCAGGACGGCGACGTCTGCCGCGACACCACCTTGTCCCGGACGTGCAGCCCACGGGCCACCAGCAGGTCCAGTACGTCGTCCGTCGGGTAGCCGTGTACCAGGACCGACCACGCCTGGTGGCCGGCCGGTGCCTGTCCACCGGTCCGCACGACAACTGTCGGCGTACCGTGCAGGACGGTCTCGAACGGGAGGTCCGGGACCGGATCCTTCAGCCCGAGGTGTACGACGTACGCGGCCTGGGCCTGGTGGGTCGAGAGGACCCGCTTGCGCACCTTCTTGGCCGCGGGGTCGTCCACCAGCTGCCCGTAGAGCTCGCGCGGATCGATGTCACTCACGACGATATCCGCGGCCAGCTCAGTGCCGTCAGTCAGCCGTACGCCGGTCACACCGCCGTCGGTCGTGGTGATTCCGACCACCTCGGTGCTGGTGCGGACGGTGACCTTCCGCTCGCTGGCCCGCTGGACCAGTGCGTCCGCCAGCGCGCCGAAGCCGCCGTCGATGGTCCAGCGGCCGAAGGTGCGCTCCAGGTACGACCAGACCCCGACGTATCCCGGGGTGAGCTTCGCGTCGGATCCACCTTGCGCTGCGAAGTGCCGCAGTACCGCGCGGGATCTCTCGTCGGTCAGCTCGCTCTGTGCGACCTTCTCCAGGGAGTGCCAAGGCTTGAGGGTACGGATGGTCTTGAGCGGCAGCTTGTCCTGCAGGGGTGGCTCCAGGGACGTCTTCCGCAGGATCTGCCAGGTCTCGCCGTACCCGTCGACCAGCGCGGTCCACCGCTCGGCGACCTTTGCGTCAGCCAGATCGGTCCAGGCGTCCTGCTGTGCACCGCGGTCGCCGACCGGTAGGTCCAATACGGACCCGTCAGCGAACATGTGTCGTCGTGGCTCGGTCACCGGGTCCAGTTGGACCAGATTCTCGATCGGGCGACCACTCTTGCGGAACAGGTCGCGCAGCGCGGCCGGGAGCGTCGTACTGGCCGCTCCTGCGTCCCAGCTGAAGCCGTCTGCCTCGATGCGGCCCAGCACTCCGCCAAGGTGCTCATCACGTTCGCAAACGGTGACCTGGTGGCCGAGCTTGGCCAGGCGGACTGCACTGGCGAGACCGGCTAGGCCGGCCCCGACCACGATCACTTCAGACATCAGACGGCACTACTCCCCGTTGCAGGATTGCTTCGTTTCTCTCGCCAGGCCTGGAACCGGCGATAGCCACGCCGGATGAAGCGGAAGGCGAAGTACACCCCGATCAGGCCGAGCACCAGCAGGACGGCGGCGATGATCAGCGCGGCCTCCGGGTGGAACGCGGCCAGCGAGACCACACCCGCGACGGCGACGTCCTCACCGGAAGACGCGGCGATGTTGGTGACCGGCTCAGGGGAGGTGTTGATCGCGAGCCGCAAGCTCGACTTCACCGCGTGCGAAAGCAGCGCGACCAGACCGCCCGTGGTGGCGATGATCGCCTGGTGCAGCGTGCTCGCCTCACCGGACAGCAGCGCGGCCAGGATCGCGCCGATGGTCGGGCGGATCACTGTCGAGATCGCGTCCCAGGCCGAGTCGATGTACGGGATCTTGTCGGCGACGAATTCGAACAGGAAAAGAACACCCGCTGCGATCAGAACGCCGTTGCTGGTCAGCGCGGTCGGTACGTCGTCGGCCCCGGCGAAACGGCCGAGCAGACCGAGAATCAGCACGCAGGCATAGGCATTGATGCCACTCGCCCAGCCCGTCGTGAACGCCAACGGCAACGCTTCCATCGTCGTGCTCCGTAACCCTCAGTCGCCGTTCCGCGCGCGACACGTTTTCGTCACTATCGAACCCGTCGGTGTGAGTTTTGGTTAACCGTTGACATCCGGGTCGCCTCGACTCATTGTGAGCAAGCCTGCCAGTCTTTGTGACTGGCACCCCGCCCTTGGGTTCAGGAGAAGAACATGCTGCGTCGTTCGAAGATTCTCGCCGCACTGGCTGCGGTAGCGCTGCCCATCACCTTGACCGGCGTGTCGTCAGGAGGACCACCGGCCGCCGCTGCGCCACCGCCGGCACCCGCTACGGTCGCGGCTACCGCGTACCACGCTGCCGCTGCGAAGTACGGCGTACCGGAGTCCGTCCTGCTGGCCGTGTCCTACGCGGAGTCGCGCTGGGACGACCACAAGGGGTCGCCCAGTACGTCGGGCGGCTACGGCCCGATGCACCTGACCGCACTGGACCCCAGTGAGGTCGCGGACCTGTCCGGCAAGCAGAAGGTCGCCAAGGCAGAGTCGCTGCGGACGCTGTACAAGGCGTCCGACCTGACCGGTCTGGACCCGGCTGCCTTGCGCACCGACACGACCGCCAACATCAACGGCGGCGCCGCGCTGCTCGCGTCGTATCAGCGCTCGCTCGGACTGCAGGTCGGAGCCGGCACCTCCCCGGCCGAGTGGTACGGCGCAGTGGCGTCGTACGCCGAAGCCGGCGACAAGGTGGCCGCCTCCGGTTTCGCCGACGACGTGTACTCGATCATGGCGAAGGGCGCGGCCCGGCTGACCAACACCGGCCAGCAGGTCGTCATGCCGGCCACGGCGGTCACGCCGGACAAGGCCCAGGTGCACAAGCTGTCGCTGCCCACCGGGGTCAAGCCCGCCACGTCCAACGTGGAGTGCCCGCCGACCCTCGGTTGCGAGTGGCTGCCCGCGCCGTACTCGGAGTTCGGCACGGCCGGTGACTACGGCAACCACGACCTGGCGAACCGGCCGAAGACCGGGAAGATCGACTACATCGTCATCCACGACACCGAAGGCACCTGGCAGGGTGTGCTGAACCTGGTGCAGGACCCGACGTACGTGAGCTGGCAGTACACGATGCGGTCGTCCGACGGCCACACCTGGCAGCACGTCAAGGCGAACGACGTCGCCTGGCACGCCGGCAACTGGTACGTGAACATGCACAGCATCGGCATCGAGCACGAGGGCTTCGCCCCGCAGGGTGCGACCTGGTTCACCGAGGCGATGTACCGCAACTCGGCCAAGCTGGTGAAGTACCTGGCCGCCAAGAACAACATCCCGATCGACCGGGCCCACATCATCGGCCACGACCAGGTGCCGGGCACGATCCCGTCGACGGTCTCCGGCATGCACTGGGACCCGGGACCGTACTGGGACTGGGAGCACTACATGGACCTGCTGGGTGCCCCGATCTACGGGCACTCGATCTTCCCGGTGCGGCCCGGCTCGATCGTCTCGATCAAGCCTGGCTTCCAGGGCAACGTCCAGGTCGTGACGAACTGCGACGCGCCGAACACCACCTGCACGCCGCAGGCAACGAACTTCGTCTACCTGCGCCAGTCGCCGGACGACAACGCTCCGCTGGTCAAGGACATCGGACTGCACCCGACCGGGATCGACGGGACCACTGACGTCTCCGACATGGGCTCACGGGCCGCTGCGGGTTCGCAGTACGTCGTGGCGAAGCGTCAGGGCGACTGGGTCGCGGTCTGGTACCTCGGCGCGATGGGCTGGTTCAAGAGCCCGGCCAAGACCCCGGACGCGTTCGCCAAGCCGGGTCTCGTGGTGAAGCCGAAGCCGGGTAAGACGTCGGTGCCGGTCTACGGACGGGCGTACCCCGAGCAGGCGGCGTACCCGACGGGTATTCCGTACCAGACGGTCACGCCGTTGCAGTACTCGATCGGCGCCGGCCAGGCGTACCCAGTGGGTGACCTGAACATCGAGACGGACTACTACCGGGCCGTCACGTTCGCAGGCCAGCCCCCGACCGACCACGTCCAGGTCCTCGGTAAGGACCGCTACTACCAGATCTGGTTCGGCCACCGGATGGCGTACGTACGGGCAGCCGACGTAGACATCCGCCCAGCCTTCTAGATTGGATGATGTGATCGACGAAGCCGTCCAGCATCTGTTGGACGGCTTCGTCACGTCAGTACGCCAGGTCGCCGCGGTCGAAGCGATCTGGCTGCACGGCTCACTGGCGCTGGGGGACTACCAACTCGGACGCAGCGACCTGGACCTGGTCGCGGTGGTGTCCTCGCCCGTACCGGACGCCGTCGCCGACGTGCACCGCCGGCTGATGCGGGAGTCACCACTGGCCGGCAAACTCCACTGCTCCTACATGCGTGCCGATCAGTTGACCGACGCGTCCATCCAGCATGTGACCTTCGCCCAGGAGCGGTACTTCGATCGCCCGGTCACGCCGGTGACCCGCCGGGAACTTGCCTTGAGCAACCTCTCCCTGTTCGGCCCACCGCCCTCTTCCTTGCTGCCCGCAACCACCGACGCCGAGCTCACCGACTTCATCCGCCAGGACCTCCAGGAGTTCTGGCTCCCCGCCGTCGCCCGGCGCACCAACTGGTACGCCGACATCTGGGTCGACCTCAGCTTCGTCACGATCGCCCGCGCCCACGTCACGCTCACCACGGGGGAGCTGATCACCAAACGCGCCGCCCTCGACGTGCTGCCGTCGCTGGACGCGCCGGCGGGTGTGGTCGCCGACATCGCCCGCCGCCGGTACGGATCGCCCGGCCGCCCGTCGCCGTTCTGGCGCCACCGTCGCGCGGTGCTGGCGCGCCAGTTCGTGCGAACTGCGATTCCCCGGGTGCTCACTTGATCGTGGCCAGGTTGGTCAGGACCTCGTGGGTCTCGGTGTACAAGCCGTTCAGCGCGGTGGTCCGATCGACGGGTTCGAGATCCATGCCGCCGGGGCTGTTGCATCCGCCGTACTTCAGGGTGAGCTCCGCGTTCTGCGTCCGGACCAGGAGGAACGCCGTACGGCAGTTCTCGGAGTCGAGGCCGTAGATCAGGTGCGCTTCCTCGCCATAGCCGCGTACGGCCTTCTGGCCCTCGACGGTTCGGATGTTGACGCTCCTGGACAGATGCGCCACATCGTCGACATACGTGCCCCGGTTGGTCTGTAGCGCATGCTGTCCGGTCAGGACGTACACGCGAACGCTCATGAAGCGGATCCCGAAGTCCCCGCTGCCGCCGCTGGAGAAACGACATTCGTGCGAGTAGTAGTCGTTCTCCAGTGCGGGTGTGTCCACGTCGTCCTCCTCACCCTTGGCTCCGGGGTAGAGCGATTCCAGCGCCGGCGGGCTCACCAGCGAGCAGGCACTCGGTGGCTTGCCGTACAGCTTCTTGCGAGCGGGCACGGCAGTAGTGGGTGGCGGTGCCGCGCCCGGGTTCGCGCCGTGGTCCGTGGTGGACCCTCTGTGGTTCAGCCAGGTGATCCCGCCGATGGCGACGACACCCAGGCAGACACCCACAACCAGGACGGTCAACAGCGCCCGATTGCCCCGCGGCCTCATCGACCCTTGCGGGCCTGGCGGAGGAAGGCCAGGCCCGCGACGATGGCGATGCCGGAGGTGAGCACGGTCAGGGGGTGGTGGTGGCCATGCTGGGTGCTCAGGCCCGCTGTTCCACCTGCGATCAGCGTTGCGGCGACGGCAAGTGCGACGACTCGATGCCCGGTGCTCCGGGGGCTGCTCATGGATCCTCATCTCCGACGTTCCTGGTTGTTGAGGTCCAGGCTTCCGTCGAAGATTCCTAGGGCGCTAGCACCGAATGGCTCGAAGTCGTCGACCAACGGCCAGACGTCACTGGCCGATCGTCTACACGTCAGTTGACCGTGATCGGCGTGCCGTTGGTGAGGGTGAGGAGCTCGGGGTAGGTGGTGGGAAAGACCGAGTGGGGGATACCCGCCGCGGCCCAGATGACGTCGTACTGCTCGAGGGCGGTGTCGATGTACGTCGGGACCTGGCCGGGGTGGCCGACCGGGGCGACGCCACCGATCGACTGGCCGGTGTGCTCCTTGACGAACTCGGGGGTGGCGCGGCGGAGCTTGCCGAGGCCGAGCTCGGCGGCGACCTTGGCCGTGTCGACGCGGTGCGCGCCTGAGGTCAGGATCAGCACCGGGGTGCCGTCGCCGTCGAAGATCAGGCTGTTCGCGATCGCGCCGACCTCGCAACCGAGCTCGGCCGCCGCGGCCGCGGCCGTCGGGACCGCCTCGTCCAGGATCACGATCTCGCCGGTGGCTCCGGCCGCCGCCAGCGCGTCGGCCACCTTCTGCACATTGGGATGACTGCTCACACTTCGAACCTTATGCGAGCCGGGCAGCACCGAACGACACGTTAAACCGATCACACCAGATCGCCACACTGCGGAAATCATCGAGCTTCACGCCGGCCGGAATGGCGTAGTTCTGGTTCCCGTGATTGCCCTTCAGGCTGCCCAGGTCGCGGTACTTGCCGTCGTCGAAGATGTGCCAGCCCGTGCGGCCGTCGACCACCTTGGCGTCGCTCAGCCAGACCTTGAGATCAGGCCCGTCCGAAGTCTCGAGGTTCTCGATTCTGAGCACACGGCTGCCGTCGGGGAGACGCAGTACGGCGACTGTGCCGGACGTCTCGTGTTCGTGCGTGATCAGCTGTCCGGTCAGCAGGATCTTTGTCGGCTCAGGGGCTTTTGGGGGCTTGACAAAAACTGTCGGTGGCGTCGTCGACGATGTCTGTGTGGAGATCGGAACAGTGCCGGGGAGCGCTTCGTCGACAACCTTGTCGGTGAAGAGCCGCCACGGCTGGAAGAGCGGTAACGCGACCGCGAGCGCCACGACGGCGACCGCCGCCGCGGTGATTCCTGCTGTCCGGACCTTCACGGTCGTCCCTTCCGTCGGCCTGCGCCCGGCCGGCCTGGTTCCGGCGCTCCTGTTTGCGGTGCGCCTGGTCCCAGTCTCGGGGCCAGGGCGGTGCCGCGGCGGCGCGCCGGGCTTACGGGCCGTTGACGATTGTCGGCGGACGGCGATACGCTTCCAGTGTTCGAACAGATGTTCGATTACCTCCGACCCGGCTTCGTCGGGAGGCTGGGCGCCAGGACGCGATGAGCGATCCAGGCATTCGGAGGTGAGCCGGACAGCTGGACGGCTCCGGTGCGGAGTTGCGGCCGCATCGGAAACCGGTGGTCCCGGCGGGCCGGGCACCGGGGTGGACCTCGACCCCCACCTCGTGCCTACCCGCCGGGCCTCCGACCAGGGGAAGCAACGCACACAGGAGGCGATGAACATGTGGGAGTTCGACCAGGCCGTCGACGTCCATTCGGCGGACGTGGACGGGATCGACACCCCGGACCAGTTCCTGTGGCGCGGCCGCCTCTGGCGGGTCTGCTCGGTCCGGTCGCACTGGACCGAGACCGCGGCCTGGTGGGAGCGCGGCATCATCGGCACGCGCGCGGACCGCGACGCCCTGGTCGGCGTCGGCGCGGACCAGGAAGCGTTGGTGCCGTGCACGACCAGTGGTGTCGCGGAGAGTTCCGCGGCGGTCGGCGTACTGGATGCGGAGTGGGGCCCGCGGCGAGCGGTGTTCCGCGTGGAAGCAGGTTGTGGCCGGCACGGTCGGCGGGAGTTGTTCGATCTCGCGCACGACCCGGATTCCGGTCGTTGGCAATTGGAGAGGGTGACGGACCGATGACAGTTTCACCGGTGTCCCCGGTGGCCGCAGGCGCGGCCAGCCGTGAGTTGTCCCGCGCGCGTGCCGCGCTGGCCGAGGCAACGGATACGAGCGACCACCTGATCCGCTACTCGAGCGCGCACGTCGCGGCGCTGCGGGTCGCGGCAGCGGTGCTCGCCGTTCGCGCCCGCCCGGTGCGCTCGAGCAGCCGTCGCCGGGTCCAGCGCAACGCGTGGGTGCTGTTGGCCGAGGTTGCGCCTGAGTTCGGCGAGTGGGCCACGTTCTTCGCCGCCGGGGCCACCCAGCGTGCGGCCGCCGAGGCGGGTCTCGAGCGCGCGGTCACGGTCCGCGAGGCCGACGATCTGATCCGCGCCGTCGACACGTTCTACACCCAGGTGGAGGCGAGCCTTCGTCTCTCGACCACTCCGGTCCTGACGGCAACCACGGATCCCCAGTCCGTTCTGACGCAACCCTGGATGCAAGCCAGCTGACCCGGTTGGCTCATCCATCCCGACGATGCAGGAGCGCACGACCTTGTCTGAACTCAGCAGAGGCAGCGGCAAAGACATCTGCGGCAGAGTCCATGCCATCACCGGCATCGAGTGCTACCTGCCCGACACCCACTTCCCACGTCCCCACCATTCCCTGACCGGCGAGTCCTGGCACGACGGCCTCTGCACCCAATGCGCCGGCTCCGGCATCCACGCCGACGCCCTCTGCCCCCGCTGCAACGGCACCGCCTTCGAACCCATAGCCCTAACAGACCCCACCACCTACCAACCCGGCTAACCCCAGCCTGACCCCGGAGCACGTGAACAGGCTGAGCCCCGCGGCGCGTAGACCGGCTGAGCTCACATCACATGAACCGGCTGTCCCCACCCGGCCAGCTGGCCACCCTGGCTGACCCGGCTGCCGCGATGATCCGTCAACTGGGGGATCCCGCGGCTCGTGGCTGATTGGGCTTGGATGTTGGGATCGGGGGTGGGTTGGCCTTTGGGGCTTTAGGGTCGGGGGCGTGAGTGATCTTCCTGTGCTTGAGGTTGAGGATCAGCGGGTGTTGGGGAGTCTGATGGAGAAGCAGACGACCGTGCCTGCTTCGTATCCGCTGACGGCCAACGCGTTGCGGACGGCCTGCAATCAGACGAGTAACCGGGATCCCGTGGTGGATTACGACCAGGGGACGGTTGAGCGGGTGGCGCGATCGCTGCGAGATCGCGAACTGCTGCGGATCGTCTGGGTCGACACAGGTCGACGGACGCTCAAATATCACCAGACCCTCGACGAGCGCCTCGGGCTGGAAGCCGACGAGCGTGCACTGCTGACGGTCCTCCTACTGCGAGGTGCGCAGGCGCCGGGGGAGTTGCGGACTCGTACCGAGCGACTCCACCCCTTCGAGGACCGCGCCGACGTCGAAGCCTGCCTGCGCCGGATGGCCGCCCGTCCCGAGCCCTTGGTCCGCGAGCTCGAACGGCAAGCCGGACAACACGACCGCCGCTGGATCCATCTCCTCGGACCGATCCCGGAGCAGGCCGAGCAGGTCGCCGCCGCGGCCGTCGACCGGGACGCGGTGATCGCCGACGGCGCCGAAGCGCGTGACGACCGCGTGCGCTCGTCGTACGACGCTGTTGCCGAGACGTACGCCGACAACCTGGTGGATGAGCTGGACGGGTTGCCGTTCGAGACGTGGTTGCTGGATCGGGTGGTCGCCCAGGCCAACGGGAGTCCTGTCGTCGAGGTCGGGTCGGGGCCGGGGCACATCACCAACTACCTGGCTGATCGCGGGGCCGACGCGACCGGTGTCGACTTCTCGCCCGCGATGGTGGAGGAGGCCCGTCGACGCTTCCCTGACCGGAGCTTCGAGGTGGGGGATCTGCGACGGCTCGGCCGCCCGCCGACGAGTTCCGGCTGGGCTGCGGTGCTGGCCTGGTACTCGCTGATCCACCTCGCGGCCGCTGAGCTTCCCGACGCCATCGGGGCACTGGTCCGCCCGCTCGATCCGGGCGGCTGGCTCGTCCTCGCGCTGCATGCCGGTGCCGAGATTCGACACGTCGATGCGTTCTTCGGCCAAGAGGTCGACCTCGACTACGTGCTGTACGACGCGACGTCCGTGGTCAGCGTGCTCGAGGCCGCCGGCCTGGTCGACATCGAGTGGTACCTCCGCGGTCCGATCACCACCCGGCAGGAGACCACCCAACGGCTGTACGTCATTGGACGCACCGCCCCGTGACCGGGACGTCCAATCGACGCGTGCGCTGCTGACGATGGTCCGGCCCGACCTGGGCCGACAGGCTCCGTGGATTACCGCTTCCTTACGGCCGCTGTTCCGGCGGCCGTTGCCGAGGCCGGGGGTGGGGTGGAAGTAGGGTGTGGCGCGGTGGGGTGGTTGGGGATGGCTTGGAGGGTTGTTGATGGTGGATCGGCGGCGGCGTGGTGTGCGGACCGCGCTGGTAGGTGAGGCTTTGCGGGTTGCGTTGGCCGGCCGCGCGCGGACCGATCCGGGAGCCGGGCTGGACATCGTCGACCTCGGAGGTGGAACCGGCGGGTTCGCGGTTCCACTGGCTGTCGAAGGACATCGGGTCACGGTCGTCGACCCGAGCCCCGACGCGCTGGCCTCACTCGAACGGCGTGCCCGAGACGAAGGCGTGAGCGATCTCGTCCGTGGCGTGCAAGGCGACGCGGGCGAGCTCCAAGGACTCGCCGGTGAGTCGAGTGCGGACGCCGTACTGTGCCATGGCGTGCTGGAGGTCGTAGACGATCCGGTGCAGGCATTGCAGGCGATGTCGTCAGTTCTCCGTGAGGGCGGCGTACTGAGTCTGCTTGTTGCCCAGCGCAACGCTGTCGTCCTGGCTCGCGCGCTCGCCGGTCACCTGGCCGACGCGCGCGTCGCGCTGCAGGATCCGGATGGCCGGTGGGGTCCGAACGACCCGATGCCGCGCCGGTTCGACGAGACCGGGATCATCGCGCAACTGGCCGATGCCGGATTCATGGTGCACACGGTGCACGGCGTACGGACGTTCGCCGATCTGGTCCCGTCCGCCTTCGTCGACTCCGAGCCGGGCGCCGCGGAGTCCTTGGGCGAGCTCGAGCGTGCCGCCAGCCAGCACCCGGCGTTCCGCGCACTCGCTACCCAGCTGCACATTCTCGCCACCCGCTGACCGCGGCGGGTGGCCCAGATCACACCGGCCACGGACGGTGATCGTGGGGTGACGTGTCGGCGGCGAAGGCTTTCCAGTGCCAGGAAACTGCCGGCAAGCGGTCAACGACACGCCGGAACGGGCCGGTTTGAGACCGGTGCGGTAGGGGCAGTTGCGGGACCGTGACGCGCTGGACAGGCGGTCAGGGTTTCGTGTGAGGCACGCGCGGCCTAGACTGGGAGCGGCCTATAGAGATCGTGCTCATCATGGAGGGATCGACGGTGCCCCTCTCGGAAGAAGAGCAGCGCCAGTTCGAGCAACTCGAACGTGCCCTTGCTGCGGAAGACCCGAAGTTCGTTTCCGCCATGCGTGGGACCAACGTGCGCTTGTACTACAAGCGCCGGGCAGTGCTTGCCGGCGTCGGATTCGTGCTGGGCATCGCGGTGCTCATGGCCGGCGCGATCATCCCCAACACCATCATCGGGGTTATCGGCTTCATCGTGATGGTCGCCTGCCTGTACGTCGCGGCGCTCAGCATGAAGCGAATCAGCAACGCGGGGGAGTCCGACGACATCCCGCCGCCTCCGCCGACCAAGCGGCACCGGACCAAACACGACTCGTCCGGTAGCTTCATGGAGCGCATGGAGGATCGTTGGCGGCGTCGCCGCGACGAAGATCTCTGACGGCCTGTCCGCGCCGCCGCTGCCAAGCGGAGTGAGCGCGTAGCCCAGTCCTTCAACCACACCCGTGCCCTGGTGGAGCGGGTGTGGTTGTTTTATGCCCGCTGCCCGCTGCCCGCTGCCCGCTGCCCGCTGCCCGCTGCCCGCTGCCCGGCTCGCCCGCCCGGCTGCCCCCGGACCACCCAGCCCGCTGCTCACCTGCCCTGGTCGCAGCCAGGGGGTATGAGAACGGCCGCGGACTCCGGGTAGGAGTCCGCGGCCGGTGTCGTCCGGGCTAGTTGTTGGCGTGCCCGCGCCGCAGGAACAGCGAGCGGAGCCGAGCCAGCAGCAGGTCGAACTCGTCCAGCAGATCGGACGCCTCGTTGCTGCCCCGGTTCAGGTACCAGCGCCACGACGGTGGCAGCAGCCGCGCCCGCCACCGGCGGACCTGCCGTGCCTGCACCCACAGCGCCTTCCGTACGGCGGCAGCCTCGGACCTCAGGTCCACCGCCGGATTCGCGTCGCCGGCGTACCGGAGTGCCTCGATGCCTCGCGCCAACCGCAACGCCTGCGGCTGTGTCTCGGCCGGAAGTTTCGAGACGAGCCATTCACCCGACTGCCGAGGCGTGGAGATATCGGACCAGTCCAGCCCGAGATCGCGGGAGGTGTCCCGGATCTCTGCCCACAGTCCTTCGGCCGACGCACGGCCCGGTTCCCGGAGGAACCTGCGACGCCGGGTCAGGCTGCGGATCAGCCACGGAATGCAGAGCAGCAGGAGTACGCCGCCGACGATCCCGATCAGCTTGCCGCCGCCGTTGCTGAACCAGTTGCCGCCCCCGGTGGCCGCGAGCCCGCCGTCGGCCGGGAGGTTGCGGTCGGCGTTCGGCCGGTCGATCTCCGGGTCGTCGGTCGCACCCGGGCTGACCGGCGCGGTGCTCGGCTCGGTGGTCGGGTTGGTCGGATCCGGCGTGGTGGCGATCGTCCAGGTCGGCGCACTCGCCACCCGGGCGGCCGGCGTCGGCTCGAAGCGGACCCAGCCGGTGCCCTGGAAGTACAGCTCCGGCCAGGCGTGCATGTCGTGCATCCGCACGGTGTACTGACCGTCCTTGCCGGACGTCCCCGGCAGGAAGCCGATCCCGACCCGGGACGGGATGCCGAGGATGCGCGCCATCAGCGCCATCCCGGTCGCGAACTGCTCGCAGTACCCGGTCTTGTTGTCGAGGAGGAAGTCGTGCAGCGCCTTCATTCCGCTGCCGCGCTGGGTGGCGGTGCTGTAGGTGAAGCTGCCGCCGCTGCGGAACCACTGCTGCAGCGCCGAGGCCTCACGGAAATGGTTGCCCTTGGCACCCGCGACGATCTCTTCGGTCTTCGCCTTGATGTCCGCCGGCGTGTTGGCCGGGACGACAGTGGTGTTCGCGTCCGGTGCGCCCGTGTCGGTCGCGCTCGCCAACAGGTCCGGCGTCGGCTGCACGTCGTACGACGTCACGTTGTACTTCTTGCCCGCGATCACTTGGCCGTTCGAGGACACGACGTCGAGCGTGCTGCTGTCGTACCGCCAGTCCCGCTTCAGGGAGATCGAGTGCAACGGGTACGGGACCGGCACGAACTGGGACCGGAAGGCCCGGGTGACGTCGATCTCCATCTTGTTCTGCGGGACCTTGCCCAGATCGCCGATGAAGCCCGGCGGTGGGGTCAGCTCGTCGTTGATCTTGTGGCCCTCGGGCCGGGGGCCGATCCGCCAGGTGTTGCCGTCGAAGAGGTCGAGGGCGGTCAGCCGTAGGTACGTGCCGCCGTTCGCGCCGCCCTTGTAGGTCATGGCGACCACGTTGTCGCCGCGCTTCAGGTTCTTGCCCATGTCGAGCATCGGGTCGGTCGACGAGATCGACGCACCGAGCCCGCCGCCGGGACCGCTGCCGGCCAGGCCGTTGCCGATGACACCTTCCGGCAGGGCCGGCAGCAGCATGGGCAGGAGCGCGGCCAGGGCAACCACGGACAGACCGATGCGACGGCCGGCCTGACCGAGGGCGGACGCCTCGACCGGTTCAGCTGCGTCCAGATGCGAGACACCGGAGATCCGGCGGCCCCAGCGACTCAGGCGACTCCGGCCCTCTGCCGACAGCAGCAGGATGTAGCCGAGCGCCGGCGGGATGAACAGCAACGCAGGCAAGCCACCGTGCACAGTCGCGGCCGGCACCGTGTACATGATCAGCAAGAGCAGCCCGGCCCACGCGGCCTGCTTGAGTTGTACGGCGATGACGTGGACGAGCAACCCGGTCGCCGAGATCACCGAGACCGCGAACAAGGTCAGATGCGAGTCCGGCGGCAACGGCGCGCTGAACCGGTTGATCGAGTCCATCGCGCTGACCATCTGGGTGTTGAACTCGAGCGCGGTCGCCTTCACCGGGATCAGCCCGAACTTCAGCGTGTCCTGCAGGAAGAAGAGCGAGAGCAGCTCGATCAGCACCACCAGCTGAACCAGCGGTACGACGACCCGCGGGGTGCGCAGGTTCTGCAGCCCGACACCGACACCGGTGATCGCCGCACACAAGATCGCACTGACGATCAGGAACGGCCCCGAGAACACCGGAGTCAGAACAAGCGACCCAAGAATGGTCGCGCCCCAAGCAGCAACAGAAATCCTGGCATGACCAGTCATGGGGTCACCGTGACCCGCCGTGCCGGAGGCTCGGCAATTAATAGAGTCATGCGATCCTTCCGCTCCGTAGTCCTAGGGCGGACCACACGGTGGGTAGGTGATCTCCGCGCTGGACCTTGGCGACTCGCCAGCCGTTCCGGCGCAGTTCGTTCTCGGTGGCGTCCGTGGCCGCCCGCAGCCGGGCCGCCTTCTCGGTCGCCTCGGCGCCGACCGCCCAACTGGCCGCGTCCAGCAGCAGCGCGACCCCGGTCGCCTGGCTGGTCCGCCACCGGTTCAGAGCGACGACGTCATCGGAACTGCACGCGCCGAGGATCGCGATCACCAGGCTCGGTTCCTGGGCGTGCCGGTCCACGGTCAGCAGCGGACCGATCTCGGCGTACTTGTGTTCCTCGACGGTCGCGCACTCGGTCAGCAACTGCTGTGCCGTCAGCGGCTGGTGGACGGCGGCCGACGTGCGATGGCTGATCGCGGTCAGCGTCGTCGGCCCGCCGAGCATCGTGGTGACATACCCGCGACGCAGCCGGTCGATCCCGGCCGATGCGGCCGCACTGACCGCCCATTCGAGGCTGGACGACGGTCCGTGCCCGTGGTGCGAGATCGTCCGGGCGTCCAGGAAGATCGCGCACCGGCTCTGCCAGGGCTGCTCCTCCCGACGGACCATCAACTCACCGCGGCGGGCCGTCGAGCGCCAGTGCACCCGGCGCAGATCGTCGCCGTCCCGGTACTCGCGGACGGTCGCATCCTCTTCACCGGCCGAGGCGATCGCCCGCGGCCGGTTCTCGCCCGAACCGGCCCGGTCGGCACCGAGCCGGATCTCGGGCAGCTTGTAGACCCGCGGCGTGACCAGCAGATGCTGGCTGCGGGTGAACGTCCGGCTGGTCTCCACCAACCCGAACGGGTCGGCCACCGTCAGCATCAACGGCCCGACCTGGAAGAGCCCGCGTACGTCGGACTTGACCGGATAGGTGACGGTACGACGCCAGTTCGGGCTGACCCGGTCGACGACGAACCGCGGCCGGTGTCCCAGCACATAAGGGATCCGGTCCTCGAGCAGCAGCAACCCGGCCGGCATCCGGCCCTGGTTGCTGAGGGCAAGCTCCACCGTCGCCTGCGCCCCGACCGCGACCTGGTCCGGTGCGAGACTGCGCCGTACCTGAAGTCGCAGCCGGGTCCGGCCGACGACGAGTGCCGCGACGACCGGCAGCGCCACCAGCAGGATGCCGACCCGCAACAGGTCCTTCTGCCCGAGCAACAGCGCGCACAGCGACGCAGTGATACCGGCCGCGACGAACGCCCGGCCTCTGGTGGTCAGCCCGCGCAGTGCCTGCCGCATGCTCAGTCCCGACGAGTACGGGGCAGCGGCACGCTGGCCACCAGCCCGGAGACGATGTCGGCTGATCCGCGCCCACCGAGATGCGCCTCAGCCGCCGGAAGCACCCGGTGTGCCAGCACCGGCACCGCGAGCTCCTGGATGTCGTCCGGCAGGACGAACTCGCGGGCGTCGAGTGCCGCAGCCGCCCGGGCAGCTCGGATCAGGTGCAGCGTCGACCGCGGGCTCGCACCCAGCCGGAGCTCCTGCGACCGGCGGGTCGCGCCGACCAGAGCAACGGCGTACTCCTTGACCGACTCCGACACGTGCACCGACTGCACCGTCTTCACCAGGCGGAGGATCTGCTGACCGTCGGTGACGGGCTGCAGGTTGGCCAGTGGATCGTCGGCGGCGTGCCCGTCGAGCATCCGCAGCTCGGCGGCCGGCTCCGGGTAGCCCATCGAGACGCGCGCCATGAAGCGGTCGCGCTGTGCCTCGGGCAGCGGGTAGGTGCCTTCCATCTCGATCGGGTTCTGGGTCGCGATGACCATGAACGGCGCCTCGAGGTGGTACGTCGTGGTGTCGACGGTGACCTGGCGTTCCTCCATCGACTCCAGCAGTGCGGCCTGGGTCTTCGGCGAGGCACGGTTGATCTCGTCGCCGACGACGATGTTCGCGAACACCGCGCCGGGCTTGAACTCGAAGTCGCGGATCTCCTGGTTGAACACGGAGACGCCGGTGATGTCGGACGGCAGCAGGTCGGGCGTGAACTGGATCCGGCGCACGGTGCAGTCGATCGACTTGGCCAAGGCCTTGGCCAGCATCGTCTTACCGACGCCCGGTACGTCCTCGATCAAGAGATGCCCTTCGGCCAGCAGGACCGTGATGGCGACCTCGACCACGTCGGGTTTGCCCTCGATCACCTGCTCCATGGCCCGGCGAACCCGGGCTGCCACCTCGGACAGCTCGTCGAAGTCTCCGGCTCCTGCCAGCGCCGAGCTGGTCGCGGTGGTGCTCACCCTGAGTCCTCCCCTTTCATTGACGGCCGACACATTCTCACCCGCTGTAGGGGTCGGGCCTAGTCCAGCGGGGGTTTCGTTACCTGGTGTTTCGGTGTTCATCGGCGCACGCCCTCACGGCGGGTCGGGAAGTCATCCCTCCAAGCGTACGGGCGGACAAAGCAGTAGGCGGGGCGTACGACGTACCGAACCCCCAGAAGGTTCACGTCGGATTCGCCCGAAAGGTTCATCTCGTGGAGCGAGGTGGAGCAGTTGGAGGTTCCCCTGGTGGAGCGAAGTGGAGCAGCTGACCACGCAGCGACACGCGGGAGAGCGGTCGCGTAATCAGGCGGCGCGGGGTGCAAATGGGGCGGAAGTTGGTTGACGGTGGTGCAAAGTGGAGTAAGGTGGAGCGCAGTGGAACCGAAGTGGTGGAAACAGCTCGCCTGAGACGGAGAGTCCGCAACGGGGAGGTGGAGCGTGTTCCTCGGAACTCACTTCCCCAAGCTCGACGACAAGGGACGGCTGTTCCTGCCGGCGAAGTTCCGCGACGAACTTGCTGACGGCCTGGTGATCACGCGTGGACAGGAGCGGTCGCTGTCCGTGTGGCCCGAGCGCGAGTTCGTCCAGCTGACCGAGCAGTTGAAGCAGGCCCCGATCACCAACAAGGGTGCGCGGGACTACCTACGGATGTTGTTCGCCGGAGCCTCCAACGAGGTGCCGGACAAGCAGGGCCGGGTCACCATCCCACCGATGCTGCGCGACTACGCGGGGCTGGACCGCGACTGCGTCGTCATCGGGGCGATGAACCGGGTGGAGATCTGGAACACGGAGAACTGGAACCGGTACTCCCAGGAGCAGGAGCAGGCCTTCGCCGATCTCTCCGAGGAAATACTGCCCGGCATCTTCTAGAGACTGCACGGTTTCTGGAGCACTACAGCTGAACAGTGGGCGAGCGGTACCGCGAGCACACCGGCCGTCCGGTGAGATCACGAGTCCGACTTCCGACCTCACGTGTTGGCGCCACTTCCCCGGCGCCAAGACCACGGGGTACTTCCCCGGAAGGCGTACTCGTGATCTGACCGGACGGTGTTGTATCCGGACCGCCCCCAAGAGCACCACACACAAGACCTGCGGGGGCAGGCTCGCTCCCCGCGGCGACGGGAAGGGTCGAGGATGGACGCTGCGGAGCGGCATGTGCCGGTGATGCTGGAGCGCGTGGTCGCGCTGCTGGCGCCGGCACTCGCGCATCCCGGTGCCGTCCTCGTCGACGCCACCCTCGGGCTCGGCGGTCACTCCGAAGCCTTTCTCCAGCAGTTCCCGCAGGCCCGGCTGATCGGGCTCGACCGTGACCCCGCCGCGCTGCGGCTGGCCGGTGACCGGCTGACGCCGTACCAGGAGCGCATCACGCTCGTGCACGCCGTGTACGACGAACTTCCGCGCGTACTCGCGGAGCTCGAGGTGCCGGCCATCGACGGGATCCTGTTCGACCTCGGGGTGTCCTCGATGCAGCTGGACGAGGCCGACCGTGGTTTCGCCTACGCGCAGGACGCGCCGCTGGACATGCGGATGGACTCCACCGGCCCGACCACCGCGGCCGACATCGTGAACACCTACAGCGCGGCCGACCTGGCCCGGGTCCTGTTCCAGTACGGCGAGGAGAAGTTCGCCCGCCGGATCGCGGACCGGATCGTCCGGGAGCGGGAGACCGAGCCGTTCACGAACAGCGCGCGGCTGTCCGAGCTGGTTCGCAACGCGATCCCGCAGGCGGCACGCCGTACCGGGGGACACCCGGCGAAGCGGACGTTCCAAGCGCTGCGGATCGAAGTGAACGGTGAGCTCGAGGTGCTGCGGCGTGCGTTGCCGGCTGCCCTCGAGGCGCTGGCGCTGCACGGGCGGATCGTGGTGATGAGCTACCAGTCGCTCGAGGACCGGATCACCAAGCAGACGTTCGCCGCCGCGACGAAGAGCGACGTACCCGACGACCTGCCGGTGATTCCGGCCGGGCACGAGCCATACCTGAAATTGCTGACCCGAGGTGCCGAACGGCCGACCGAGGAGGAGGTCGCGGTGAACCCGCGGGCCGCCTCCGCTCGCGTACGTGCTGGGGAACGAATCCGGGAGAAAGGGCTGGTGGCCTGATGAGTACTGTCTTCAGCCCGCAGAAGGCGCGGGTCACACCGGCGCCGGCGAAGCGCGCGGAGCCGAAACTGCGCGTGGTGTACGGGGCGCCGTTCCGGCCGCCGCGGATGCCGTTCGTCATCTTCGTGGTGTCGCTGCTCGCGGCCGGCCTGGTCGGCCTGCTGCTGCTCAACACCGAGCTGCAGCGTGGCACGTTCGACATCACCAACCTGAGCAACCAGGCCAACCAGCTGCGCGATCAGCAGGAAGGGCTGGAGAAGCAGGTCCGCACGCTCGAGTCGCCGCAGAACCTGGCCGACCGGGCGCTGAAGATGGGCATGGTGCCGAACCCGAACCCGGTCTTCCTGCGACTGTCCGACGGACGGGTGCTCGGGGTCCCGGCCGAAGGCAAGGCCGGCACGGGTACGGCGATGTTCGGACCGAACACGCCCACCGGAACGGCGACCAAGCCGCCGGTCGTCAAGCCGCCGGTCGCGAAGCCGCCGGTCGCGAAGGTCCCCGTCAAACCGGCGACGGGCACGGTGAAGCCGGGAACAGGAACCACCAAGCCAGGAACTACCAAGCCAGGGACGACGAAGCCAGGGACGACGACCACCGGGGGATGATCGGATGACGGATCGACGGGGAAACGAGCCGCCACGTAAACGTGGCACCGAACCGCGGCGGGGCACTCCGCCGCGTAAGGCTCAACCCCGTCGTCCGTCCGTCACCGACAGCACCCGCAACACCCCGCAGCGTCCCGAGTCCACCCGCGAACGCCTCCTCCGCCAGGCGCGCGAAGAGGAAGGTGGCGCTCCGCGCCGCCCCGCCTCAGGTGAGGGCAGACGGCGTCCGCCGCCAGACGCCGCGGGTGAGGGGAGACGGCGTCCGCCGCCGGACGGCGCGCGCGCGGCTGCGCCACGTAAGCGCGCCGAGGGCAGGCCCGCGCCGAAGGCTGCGCCTCGCCGAGCACCCGAAGGCAGTGGAGCGCGCAAGGCGCCTGCTTCTGGAGGTCCGCGCAAGGCTCCGGCCAAGCGCGCTCCCGTCAAGCGGACTCCGGTCAAGAAGGGCGCGGCGAAGAAGCGGCCGCCGCAGAATCGGCCACAGCCTCGGCCCAAGAAGCGGAAGGTCCGCAAGCCGCCGCGAATGCTCCGGTTGGGCCGTCCCGCGCTGCGGTTGCGGGTGACGTTCGGCGTAATGGCGTTCGTACTGTCGTTGTTCGCCGGGCGTCTCGTGCTGCTGCAGGGTGTGGACCCGGACAGCTATGCCCAGGCGGCGACTAAGGAGAACACCAGGCCGTTCGTCCTGCCTGCCTCCCGTGGTGCGATCGAGGATCGCAACGGTGTCCAGCTGGCCGTCTCCGAGGAAGCGGTGGCGATCACCGCGGACCCGACCCAGACGAAGCCGGTGGCCCAGCAGCTCGCCGCGATCATCGCGCCGAAGGTTCCGAGTACGACGTACGCGAAACTCGTCGCGGGGATGACCGGCAAGGGTCGGTACGCCCTGCTCGCGCACCAGGTCAGCCCGCAGGTCTGGAGCGACATCCAGGCCGCGATGAAGAACAAGAACGCCGCGATCAACGAGCAGAACAAGGCCGACCCGACCGGCCCGCAGGCTCCGCTGCTGGCCGGCCTCTATACCGAGGACGACCCGATCCGCAGCCACCCGAACGGCAGTGTCGCCTCGACCGTCGTCGGTGTGGTCGGTGCGGACAGCAAGGGCCAGTCCGGGCTCGAGTACGGCCTGAACGACAAGCTGTCCGGCCAGGACGGCAAGGCGATGTACGAGGTCGACACCCGGGGCAACAAGATCCCGAACGCGAACCACACCGTCGAGGAGCCGAAGCCCGGTGTCAGCGTGCAGCTGACCCTCGACACCGACCTGCAGTACTTCGCGGAACAGCGGATCGCCCAGGCGGTCCGGCAGTACAAGGCCACCTCCGGCACAGTGATCGTGATGGACGTGAAGTCCGGCGAGCTGATGGCGATGGCGAACTACCCGTCGTTCGACCCGAACAAGAAGTACAAGCCGTCCGACCTGAACAACCCGGCCCTCGAGCGCACCTACGAGCCCGGCAGCGTGCAGAAGGTGGCCACGATGGCCGCCCTCGCCGACGCCGGCCTGATCGACCTGAACACCAAGCTCCGGGTGCCCGGCAGCATCGAGGTGCAGCGGCACAAGATCAAGGACCACTGGGACCACGGCCCGATGAACCTGACCATCGCCGGTGTCGTCGCCAAGTCGTCGAACGTCGGCACGATCATGGCCGCGCAGCAGATGCGGATCCCGCAGTTCGTGAAGTACCTGCACGACTTCGGCTTCGGCGAGCCGACCGGGCTGAACTTCCCGGGCGAGAGCCGGGGCAAGCTGATGGCGGGCGACGAGTGGCCCGAGATCACCCGGTCCAACGTCGCCTTCGGCCAAGGTCTGTCCGCGAACGCCGTGCAGATGGCCGCCGCGGTGAACACGGTCGCGAACGGCGGCGTCTACGTGCCGCCGAAGCTGGTCCGCAACTATGTGGACGCGAACGGCACCGTGACCCCGAACCAGGCCGCCGCGCCGCACCGGGTGGTCAGCGACAAGGCCGCCAAGGAAGTCACCACGATGATGGAGGCGGTGACCGCGACGAAGGGCACCGCACCGCAGGCGGCGATCGACGGCTACCTGGTCGCCGGCAAGACCGGTACGGCCCAGGAGGTCGACCCGAAGACCGGCAAGTACGGCAAGTGGGCCACTTCTTTCGCCGGATTCGCTCCGGCCGACAACCCGCGCTTCGTTACGTACGTCGTACTGCACGACCCGAGTGACGGTGTTCGGGGTGGTGGCCTGCAAGGAGGACCGGTGTTCCGAGACGTGATGAGCTACGCGCTGCAGAAGTACGTCGTACCCCCGACGGGAGCCAAGCAGCCCAACGTGCCCATCACCTGGTGACGCAGGACCGCGTGACACCGAGCCTGGTGACGCAGGGTCAGGTAGGAGTCACAGTGCCCGGAGCGGTAGCCTCAGGGCCCGTGTCCACCCCTACCGCCGCAGGCGGCGCCGTAGCCGCGATCAGGCCACGGCACGTCGTGCCGGTCAGCCTCGCCGACGTCGCGAGTGTCGCGAACGCGCGGGTCCCCGCTGGGTCGGTCGACGTCACCGGCGTCTCGCTCGACTCGCGTTCCGTCCTGCCCGGCGACCTGTACGCCGCTCTGCCCGGTGCCGTCACGCATGGCGCCGAGTTCGTGGCGAAAGCCCAGCAGTCCGGGGCTGTCGCCGTACTGACCGACCCGACCGGCGGGGACCGAGCCACGGCAGCTGGTCTGCCGGTGCTCGTGGTCGACAAGCCCCGGGACGTTCTCGGGGCGGTTGCGGCCCGGATCTACGGTGAGCCGACGAGTGAGCTGCGGCTGCTCGGGGTCACCGGTACGAACGGCAAGACCACCACCTGCTTCCTGCTGGACGCCGTACTGCGTGAGCTCGGACCGGCCGCGATGATCGGGACGATCCAGACCCGGATCGGTGCCGAGGTGGTCAAGAGTGTCCGGACCACTCCGGAAGCCACCGACCTGCAGGCGCTCTTCGCGGTGATGCGGGAGCAGGCGGTCGCGTGGTGCTCGATGGAGGTGTCGAGCCACGCACTGGCGATGGGCCGGGTCGACGGGGCTCGGTTCGCGGTCGCTGGGTTCACCAACCTCACGCAGGACCACCTGGACTTCCACCGCACGTTCGAGGAGTACTTCGCGGCAAAGGCCTCACTGTTCACCCCGGAGCGCTGTGATGTCGCCGTGGTGATGATCGACGACGAGTACGGGCGCCGCCTGGCCGCGCAGACCGTCGTACCCCTCGTCACTGTCTCCACCAAGGGCGACGCCGACTGGACGGTCACGAGCCGGCACCAGTCCGAGCAAGGTACGACGGTCTTGGACATCCAGGGTCCTGGCGAGTCGTTGACCGTCGAGATTGCGCTGCCCGGTGACTTCAACGTCGCGAACGCGCTGCTGGCGACCGCGATGCTGCGGCAGCTCGACGTACCCGCGGAGGCGATCGCGACCGGCCTGCGGACCGCGACGATCCCGGGCCGGATGGAGACGTTCACCCGCCAGGACGGCCTGGCGGTCATCGTCGACTACGCGCACACCCCGGACGCGGTCGAGCTGGCGTTGCAGGCCGCGCGGAGTGCGACCAAGGGCCGGTTGTTCGCGGTCGTGGGTTGTGGCGGCGACCGCGATCCCGGCAAGCGGCCCGCGATGGGTGCGGCCGCGGCCCGGACGGCGGACGTCGTGATCGTCACCGACGACAACCCCCGCAGCGAGGACCCGGCCACGATCCGCGCCGCCGCACTCGCCGGTGCGCGGGAAGCGGTCCCCGGCGCCGACCTGCATGAGATCGGTGACCGGCGGCAGGCCATCGCGAGCGCGATCGAGCTGGCCGGTCCGGGCGACACCGTCGTCGTACTCGGCAAGGGCCATGAAACAGGCCAGGACGTCGGCGGTGTGATCCACCCGTTCGACGACCGCGAAACCGTGCGTGAGCTGTTGGAGGCAGACCGGTGATCCCTGTCAGTTGCGGCGAGATCGCCGACGTCGTCGGCGGAGAGCTGGTCGGTGTCGACCCAGCGGCCGTCGTCGACGGCGCGGTGGTGATCGACTCGCGGGCCGCGGGGCAAGGTGGGCTGTTCGTCGCCCTCCCCGGCGAGAACGTCGACGGCCACGACTACGTCGGTACGGCGACCACGGCAGGCGTCACAGCCTCTCTCACCACCCGGCCGATCGAGGGAAGCCCGTGCATCGTCGTCGCCGACTCGCAGAGGGCGCTCGGCGATCTGGCCCGCCTGGTGATCGGCCGGCTGCCCGACCTCACTGTGATCGGCCTGACCGGCTCGTCCGGCAAGACCAGCACCAAGGACCTGATCGCCCAGCTGATCCGCCCGTACGGCGAGACCGTGTCGCCGGAAGGCTCGTTCAACAACGAGATCGGGCACCCGCTGACCGCGCTGCACGCGACCGGGACCACGCAGTACCTGATCGCGGAGATGGGTGCGCGGCACCAGGGCGACATCGTCTACCTGACCGGGATCACCCCGCCGAAGGTCGGCCTGGTGCTGAACGTCGGCACCTCGCACATCGGTGAGTTCGGCACCCAGGACAACATCGCGGTCGCCAAGGGCGAGATGATCGAGGCGGTGATCCCCGGCGGGATCGCGATCCTGAACGCCGACGATCATCGGGTCGCCGCGATGCGGACCCGGACGCAGGAGCGGGTGCTGACCTTCGGGGAGGCGCCCGAGGCCGACATCCGCGCGGAAGGTGTAAAGCTCGACGCCGAGGGCCGCCCGGCCTTTACCTTGCACATCGGTGACTTCAGCGGTGACGTGCAGCTGCGGTTCATCGGCGAGCACTACGTGTCGAACGCGCTGGCTGCCGCGGCCGTGGCTGCGGCGATCGGCATGCCCGCCGAGCAGATCGCGGCCGGACTGAACTCCGCCACCAGGGTGTCCGCGGCGCGGATGGAACTGACCGAGCGGTCGGACGGCGTCACGATCATCAACGACGCGTTCAACGCCAACCCCGACTCGACCCGCGCGGCCCTGAAGTCCCTGGTCGCGATCGGCCGGTCCCGCGGTGCGCGGACGTGGGCGGTGCTGGGCGAGATGCTCGAGCTCGGCGACAGGTCGGGCGAGGAGCACGACGCGATCGGGCGACTGGTGGTGCGGCTGGATGTGAACCGGCTGCTCGTGGTCGGTGCGGGCGCGAAACCGATCCACCTCGGTGCCTCGCTCGAAGGGTCGTGGGGGAACGAGTCCGCGTTCGTGGACACCATTCCCGAGGCGCTCGAGCTGCTGCGCACCGAGTTGCGGCCGGGTGACGTCGTACTGGTGAAGTCCTCGAAGGGTGCGAAACTGCGCAGCCTCGCCGACGCCTTGCTACCCGGACGCGATGAGCTGTCCAAGTTTGCTGAGCGCGATGAGCTGTCCAAGTCTGTGGAGGACGTGCAGTGATCTCGATCCTGTTCGCCGGCGCCGTCTCGATGGTGCTGACGCTGATCGGCACCCGGTGGGCGATCGCGGTGCTGTCCAAGCGTGGCTACGGCCAGGAGATCCGCGACGACGGCCCGACCTCGCACCACACCAAGCGCGGTACGCCGACCATGGGCGGCACGGTCTTCATCATCGCGACCATCGTCGGGTACTTCGCGGCGAAGCTGTTCACGATGATCGGTGGCCACGGCAGCGCGCCGACCGCCTCGGCACTGCTCGTGCTGTTCCTGTTCGCCGGGATGGGCGCGGTCGGCTTCTTGGACGACTTCATCAAGATCTTCCGGCAGCGCAGCCTGGGCCTGCGCAGCAAGGCGAAACTGGCCGGCCAGACCATGGTCGCGGTGATCTTCGCCGTGCTCGCGCTGCAGTTCCCGGACGACCGCGGGCAGCGGCCGGCGTCGCCGTTCATCTCGTTCATCCGCGACATCGGCTGGCTGGAGCTGCCGATGATCCTGGTGGTGATCTGGATCCTGCTGCTGATCGCGGGCATGTCGAACGGCGTGAACCTGGTCGACGGCCTGGACGGTCTGGCCACCGGCGCCTCGATGATGGTCTTCGGCGCCTACACGCTGATCTGTATCTGGCAGTTCAACCAGAGCTGTGCGACCACACCCGAGGCCAGGTGTTACGAGGTCCGGGATCCGCACGACCTGGCGGTGGTGGCGGCCGCGCTGACCGGTGCGCTGTTCGGGTTCCTGTGGTGGAACGCGTCGCCGGCCAAGATCTTCATGGGCGACACCGGTTCGCTGTCGCTCGGCGGTGCGCTGGCCGGCTTCGCGGTGATGACCCGGACCGAACTGCTCGTGCTGCTGCTCGGCGGGCTGTTCGTCATCGTCACCGCGTCGGTCATCCTGCAGGTCGGGTACTTCAAGATCACGCACGGCAAACGGCTGTTCCGAATGGCCCCGCTGCATCACCACTTCGAGATGCTCGGCTGGGAACAGGTCAACGTGGTGATCCGGTTCTGGATCATCCAGGGACTGTGTGTGGTGATCGGACTCGGGGTCTTCTACGCGGAATGGGTGGCCACATGAGTCTGGAAACACGGACGGACGACGGCTGGGCGACGACGCGGTTCGTCGTGCTGGGATTCGGTACGGCGGGTTACGCCTGCGCCGACTCGCTGATCCAGGCCGGCGCGGAGCAGGTCGTCGTACTCGATGACCGGGACAACGCGGCGCTGCGCGAGAAGGCGCAGATCCTCGAAACGCTCGGCGCCACGATCACGCTCGGTCCGGGCAGTACGGCGGAACTTCCCAAGGAAGTCGACGTCGTCGTGACGTCGCCCGGCGTACCGCCGCATGCACCTTTGCTGGCCCAGGCTGCCGAGCGGGATGTGCCGATCTGGAGTGAGATCGAGCTGGCCTGGCGGTTGCGCGATCCGGCCAACGCGGCGCCGTGGTTGTGCATCACCGGGACCAACGGCAAGACCACGACCGTACAGATGCTGACCGCGATGCTGGCCGCGGCCGGTCACCGGACCGTTGCTGCAGGCAACGTTGGTCTGCCGCTGCTCGAGGTCGTGATGGACCCCGAGCCGTACGACGTGATCGCGGTCGAGCTGTCGAGCTACCAGTTGCACTTCACTCACTCGATGTCCGCGCACTCGGCCGCCGTACTGAATCTCGCGCCGGACCATGTCGACTGGCACGGCTCGATGGAGGCGTACGCCAAGGACAAGGGCCGGATCTACGAGAACTGCCAGATCGCCTGCGTCTACAACGTCGCCGACCCGGCCACCGAGCAGTTGGTGGTCGACGCGGACGTGATCGAAGGCTGCCGCGCGATCGGCTTCACCCTGGGTACGCCGGGACCGTCGATGGTCGGCCTGGTGGACGAATTGCTGGTGGACCGGGCGTTCGTCGAGCAGCGCGCCACGTCGGCCCTGGAGCTCGCGACGATCGAGGACGTCAACCCGCCGGCGCCGCACAACGTGGCGAACGCGTTGGCCGCGGCCGCACTGGCCCGGTCGTTCGGCGTACCGGCGACGGCGATCCGGGACGCGCTGCGCGGGTTCCGGCCGGACAAGCACCGGATCGCGCACGTCGCGGAGGTTGCCGGGGTCAACTATGTCGACGACTCGAAGGCGACGAACCCGCACGCGGCCCAGGCTTCGTTGCTCGCGTACGACCCGGTGGTGTGGATCGCGGGCGGGCAGGCCAAGGGTGCGACGTTCGACGAACTGGTGATCGCGGCACGGGATCGATTGCGTGCCGTCGTACTGCTCGGCCAGGACAAGGACGTGATCGCCGAAGCACTCGAGCGACACGCACCGGATGTCCCGAGGATCGTGATCGAGGCAACGGACACTGGAGCCATGGAGATCGTGGTGGGGGAGGCAGCGAAGCTCGCACAGGTGGGTGACACCGTGCTGCTCGCGCCTGGCTGCGCATCCTGGGACATGTTCGCCAACTACGGAGCCCGTGGGGACGCCTTCGCCGAAGCCGTGCACCGGCGAGGCCGTGTCTGATCCGGGGGTGATCGAGTGACGTCGATCGCGGACCAGCCGGACCAGAAGGACAAAACTCAGGAACGGCCGTGGCTTGCGGCAATCCGTGAGGTGCTGGACCGACCGCTGACGTCGTACCACATCCTGCTCGGAGCCACCGGTCTGTTGCTGGTGCTCGGGCTGCTGATGGTGCTGTCGGCATCGAGTGTCCTGTCGCTGCGCGCGAACGGGAACAGCTACACGATCTTCATCCGCCAGCTGATCTGGGTCGGCGTCGGCCTGCCGATGGCGTACGTCGCGTCCCGGATGACGCCGCGCCACTTCCGCATGCTCTCGTACGTCGCCCTGCTCGGCTCGGTGTTCCTCCTGGTCCTCACCTACGTCCCGGGACTCGGCGTCGGCGTGAACGGAAACACCAACTGGCTGAACCTCGGTGGACCGCTGCAGATCCAGCCGAGTGAGTTCGCCAAGCTCGCACTGGTGATGTGGTGCGCGGATCTCTATGCCCGCAAGGAGAAACTGCTCACCCAGTGGAAGCACCTCCTGGTCCCGATGGTCCCGGTCAGCGGCCTGGTGATCGCGCTCGTCGTCGGCCAGCACGACCTCGGTACGGCGCTCGTCCTGATGGCCGTGATGATCGGCCTGATCTGGATCGTCGGCGCACCGACCCGGCTGTTCGTCGCGACGATCCTGGTGGTCGGCGCGACCGCGGCGTACTTCGTCAACGCGGAGAAGTACCGGATGGCGCGCGTCACGTCGTTCCTGGACCCGTTCGCCGACCCGACCGCGGTCGGCTGGCAGGCGTACCACTCGTTCTACGCACTCTCGACGGGTGGCTGGTGGGGCGTCGGGATCGGCAACAGCCGGCAGAAGTGGGGCAACCTGCCGGAGGCGCACACCGACTTCATTTTCTCCGTGATCGGTGAGGAGCTCGGCCTGGTCGGGTCGCTCACCGTGCTCGCCCTGTTCCTCACCCTGGCGTACGCCGGAGTGCGGATCGCGACCCGGAACACCGAGCCGTTCGTCCGCTATGCGGCGGCCGGAATCACGATCTGGATCATGGCCCAGACGCTGGTCAACCTGGGTGCCGTGATCGGGTTGCTACCCATCGTGGGGATTCCGCTCCCGCTTTTGTCGTACGGTGGTTCCGCACTGCTGCCGACGCTGATCGCGATCGGCATGCTGCTGTCCTTCGCGAAGGCCGAACCCGGCGCGCAGGCTGCCCTGAAGGAGACCCGGCGGCCGCGTTTCGGATGGTTGCCGTCGCGGCGAGCGAACGACTGAGAGAACCCGCGGGAGCGTTGAAAGCTGTGCCCAGCATCGTCCTGGCCGGTGGCGGTAGCGCCGGCCATACTTCACCCCTGATCGCCACCGCCGACGCGCTGCGCCGGATCGATCCGACCATCGAGATCCTCGCGCTCGGCACCGAGCGCGGTCTGGAGACCCGGGTCGTCCCCGAGGCCGGCTACCGGCTCGAGCTGATTCCACCGGTGCCGCTGCCGCGCAAACCCACCCCGGCGCTGCTCGCCGTTCCGGGGAAGATGCTGGCCTCGGTGAGCGCCGCCCGGCGCATCCTGGACGACGCCAAGGCGGACGTCCTGGTCGGCTTCGGCGGGTATGTCTCCACCCCCGCGTACGTCGCCGCATGGCGCCGCAAGACGCCGATCGTGGTGCACGAGGGCAACGCCGTACCGGGGATCGCGAACAAGTTCGCCGCCCGCTACTGCACCCAGCACGTGAAGACGTCGTTCCCGGGCACCGGGCTGCCGCACGCCGAGTACGTCGGCCTGCCGATCCGGCGCGCCATCTCCCAGCTGGACCGGGCCGCGCTCCGCGCCGAGGCCCGGCAGTTCTTCGGGCTCGACCCGGACGCACCGACGCTGTTCGTCACCGGCGGTTCGCAGGGGGCGCAGCAGATCAACCAGGCCGTCTCCGGTGCGGCCGCGGACCTGCAGGCGGCCGGGATCCAGGTCCTGCACGCGATCGGCCCGAAGAACACCCTCGAGGTCCCGCAGACGGGCCGCTATCCGTACGTCGTACTGAACTACGTCGACCGGATGGATCTCGCGTACGCCGCCGCCGACCTGGTGGTCTGCCGGTCCGGCGCGAACACGGTTACCGAGGTGTCCGGTGTCGGCCTGCCCGCGATCTACGTTCCGCTCCCGATCGGTAACGGTGAGCAGCGGTTGAACGCGAAGCCGGTGGTGGACGTGGGTGGTGGTGTGCTGATCGACAACGCCGACCTGACCGCGGACTGGGTCCGGGCGAACGTGCCGCAACTTCTGCTCGACCGCGAGCGTCTGACAGCCATGTCCACAGCAGCGACCGGTGTGATCCGGACGGATGCCGACGAGCGATTGGCGCGGATCATCCTCGATGTGGTGAGGTCTGCTTCGTGATCGTCACCGCTCCTGACACCACACTCCCGGCGGAAAAGCTGGGCCGGGTGCACTTCGTAGGAATCGGCGGCGCCGGCATGTCCGGCATCGCCCGGATCATGGCGTCCCGCGGCATCGAGGTGTCCGGTTCCGACGCCAAGGACGGCAAGGTGCTGGCCGCGCTGCGCGCGCTCGGCGCCACCTGCTGGGTCGGTCACGCCGCCGAGCATGTCGCCGAGGCCGACACCGTCGTGGTGTCGACCGCGATCCGCGAGACCAACCCCGAGGTCGTCGCGGCCCGGGCTGCCGGGATCCCGATCCTGCCGCGGGCCGCCGCGCTGGCCTCCGTGATGGTCGGCCGCCGGACGATCGCCGTCGCGGGAACGCACGGGAAGACGACCACGACGTCGATGCTGACCGTGGCGCTGCAGCACTGCGCGGCCGATCCGTCGTACGCGATCGGCGGCAACCTGAACGAGTCGGGTTCGAATGCCCACGACGGCACCGGTGACCTGTTCGTCGCCGAGGCTGATGAGTCGGACAAGTCGTTCCTGACGTACACACCTGAGGTGTCGATCGTCACGTCGGTCGAGCCGGATCACCTGGACAACTACGGCGACGAGGCCAGCTACCGCAAGGCGTTCGAGGAGTTCTGCGCTCGGGTCCTGCCCGGTGGGTTCATGGTCATCTGCCATGACGACGCGGGCGCTCGCCGGTTGGCGTCGTACGCGCGCGAACAGGGCATCGACGTACGGACATATGGCGAGGCCGAGGACGCGGACCTGCACGTCACCGAGATCACCGCGACCGGGGCGACGCAGTCGTTCGTGCCGGTGTATCGCGGCCGCAAACTCCCGATGGTGCAGTTGCAGCAAGCGGGCAAGCACAACGCGCTGAACGCGTCGGCTGCGATGACGGTCGGGCTTGGGCTCGGGTTCTCGGCGGCTGATCTGGCCGAGGGGCTGGCGTCGTTCACCGGGACCGGGCGGCGGTTCGAGTTCAAGGGGCTCGAGGACGGGGTGCGGGTGTTCGACTCGTACGCGCACCACCCGACCGAGCTGGCCGTGGACCTGACCGCGGCGCGCCAGGTGGCGGGGGAGGGGCGCGTGATCGCGTGCTTCCAGCCGCATCTGTTCAGCCGGACCCGGATCTTCGCCAAGGAGTTCTCCGAGGCGCTCGCGCTGGCCGACGAGGTCGTCGTGATGGACGTGTTCGCGGCGCGCGAGGACCCGGAGCCCGGTGTGACCGGTGCCCTGCTCGCCAACCACGTGCCGTTGAAGCCGGAGCAGGTGCGGTTCGAGCCGTCGTGGTCCGCCGTACCGCAGCTGGTGGCGGATCTGGCCGAGCCGGGCGACCTGGTCGTGACCCTGGGCGCCGGTGACGTGACGCTGATCGGGCCGGAAGTTGTTGGTTTGCTGGCCGAACGCGCCGCCGCCCGCGAGTCTGCCGAGGCAGCGCTCACACCTGTGGTGGAGTAAACGGGTGGGGTCGACCGTATGAGCCAGAGCGCTGATCTGGCTCGGGCACAACAGCGGTTCGCGCGCCGGCAACGGCTGGTGCGCTGGCGGAGTTGGCTTCCGTGGGCGATCGGTGGCGCACTGGTCGTCCTGGCCGGGTTGATCGTCTGGTTGTTCTACTACTCGTCCGCGTTCGCCGTCTCCGGCGTCCGGGTGAGTGGTGCGGATACGGTGCCGGTGGCAACGATCGAGCAGGCGGCGGCGGCACCGATCGGTACGCCGCTGGCGAAGGTCGACCTGCGTTCGATCGCGGACCGGGTGCGGACGATCCCGGCCGTCGCGGACGCGCAGGTAACCCGCGCCTGGCCGAGCAAAGTCGTGATCGTCGTCACCGAACGCGTGCCGGTGGTGGTCGTGACGGACGGTTCGCGGTTCGAGCTGGTGGACGCGACTGGTGCGGCCTTCAAGACGGTGCCGGACCGGCCGGCCGGACTGCCGGAGGCCAAGATCACCGGCACCCGGCGCGACGTCACGATCCGTTCGGTGGTGACGGTTTCGGCCGCCCTGCCGGACACCCTGCGCTCGCAGGTCGGGACGATCTCGGCCGCGTCACCGGACTCGATCACCCTCAACCTCTCCTCCGGCGTGAGGGTCGTTTGGGGCAGTTCCGATGACAGCGAGCGCAAGGCGGAGGTACTCAGCGTGCTGATGAAGCGCAAGGCGAGCGTGTACGACGTCTCGGCGCCCGATCTCCCTGTCACCAAAGGGGAAAAGCGGTGATCGGTCACATCACGGGAGTGTGCGGCGAGGCGCGTGGACTTTGGCTGGAAGCGTCCCGTACCGTGCGTCGTAATCTAAAGTTGACATAAGTCTAAGCATGCAGTTGAGGTTCAGTCTTTTCGCTGGACAACGGGAAACGAACGAGGCGAGAGGCGCGGACGTGGCGGCACCGCAGAACTACCTGGCACTCATCAAGGTCGTAGGCATCGGCGGCGGCGGCGTGAACGCCGTGAACCGGATGATCGAGCACGGCTTGAAGGGCGTTGAGTTCATCGCCATCAATACCGACGCCCAGGCGCTGTTGATGAGCGACGCGGACGTCAAGCTCGACATCGGCCGGGAGGAGACCCGGGGCCTCGGCGCCGGCGCGAACCCGGCGATCGGGCAGAAGGCCGCCGAGGACCACGGCGAGGAGATCGAGGAGGCGCTGAAGGGCGCCGACATGGTCTTCGTCACCGCCGGCGAGGGCGGCGGCACCGGCACCGGTGGTGCGCCGGTGGTGTCCCGGATCGCTCGCTCGCTCGGTGCGCTGACGATCGGTGTGGTGACCCGGCCGTTCTCGTTCGAGGGCAAGCGCCGCGCGACCCAGGCGGAGGACGGCATCGCCGCCCTCCGTGAAGAGGTCGACACCCTGATCGTCATCCCGAACGACCGGCTGCTGACGATCTCCGACCGTGCCGTGTCCGTGCTGGATGCGTTCAAGCAGGCCGACCAGGTGCTGCTGCAAGGTGTCTCCGGCATCACCGACCTGATCACCACCCCCGGTCTGATCAACGTGGACTTCGCCGACGTCAAGGCGGTCATGTCGAACGCCGGCTCGGCGCTGATGGGCATCGGCTCGTCCCGCGGCGAGGACCGCGCGGTGGCGGCGGCCGAGGCGGCCATCTCCTCACCGTTGCTTGAGGCAAGCATCGAGGGTGCGCACGGCGTACTGCTCTCGATCGCGGGTGGTTCCGACCTGGGCCTGTTCGAGATCAACGAGGCGGCCCAGCTGGTCTCGGAGTCCGCCCACACCGACGCGAACATCATCTTCGGTGCGGTCATCGACGACGCCCTCGGCGACGAGGTCCGCGTCACCGTGATCGCGGCCGGCTTCGACGGCGGCATGCCGAAGCGTCGCGAGCAGGCGATGAGCCAGGCACGTCCGCAGTCGTCCCGGTCGGAGTCCTACTCGGCCCCGATGTCGGGCGGTGGCTCGACGACGCAGACTCCGCCGCCTGGTCAGCAGACCACGCCGTCCACCACACAGTCCACTACGCCTCCGCCCGCGCAGAACACTCCGGCGGGCCAGCCTGCCTCGACTCCTGTGCAGGGTTCGACGGGTCAGCCGCCGGCCACGAACAACCAGCCGCCTGCCACCGCGCAGCCGGTGAACCCGCCGTCGCCGACCGACGACACCGTGCCGGTGCCGGCTCCGACCGAGGGACGTCCGGGCGTGGGTACGACCCACTCGGCGCGTCCGCAGTCCGGCGACCCGGTCCGCACGGTTCAGCCGGGCCAGCAGTCCCCCCAGACGGCCCAGCCCGCACCGCACACCCCGGCCAGCCCGACGACGCCGCACTCCTGGCCCACCAACGGACCGAGCAGCTCGAACCCTGGTTCCGGCGCGTCCACCGGAGGCTCCCAGTCCACACCGCCCCGGCCGACCCGTAAGCCGGACCCGGAAGAGGACCTCGACATCCCGGACTTCCTGAAGTAACCCGCCAGTCCGACACGGCGCACTAGGTCTGGCGGGGGCGGTAGACCGAGACGACGACGCCGTACCTGGACTCCCCGGGTCCGGCGTCGGTGAGTCCGTCGGCGATCTGCTCCAGCTGATCGGACAGCTCGGCGGCCTGCTGCCGGGTCAGCCGGATGTTGCGGAGGACGATCAACGGCTCCGCGTCCGCGGTGGCGAGCTCGGCTCCGACCGCCTGCAGTGAGACCGCGGCGTTCGCCCGTGCGCCTTCCCCGACGAAGTCGAACATCCGGGCCGCCCGCTCGTAGTACTGCTCGGTCCCACCCCGCACCTGCCGCGTCCCGGCGAGCCGCACCATGCCCGCATCCCGCAGTACGCCGAGATGATGCGCGACGTTCCCCTTCGCCGTCCCGAGTGCGGTCGCCAGCTGGCTGATCGTCGCCGCCTCCTGGCCGAGCGCGAACAGCAACCGGTGCCGCAGTGGATGCCCGAGCGCCTTGAAGTGCTCGGCACTGGACACCTCGAAACGATCGGGCATCTCCGTCATGAATCAAGCGTCGAGAATTCTTGACGCTTTGTCAATCCGCGTGCTTCACTCCTGCCCATGAATCCTGAGGAGATCCGCTCCGTCGTCCGCAACCTGGCCGGCCTGGTGGCCGAGCACTACGTCTTTCCCGAGGTCGGCGCCGAGGTCGCCGCCCGCCTGACCGCCGCCGCCGAGTCTGGCCGGTACGACGCACTCGACACGCCTGAGCGGTTGTCCGAGCTCGTCACCGCCGACCTGCAGGTCGGCAACAACGACCTGCACCTGCGCCTGATGTTCCACGCCGGCGAGGTTCCGGACGAGAAGGACCCGGCGGCCGAGGAGGCGTACTGGATGCGGCGGGCCGAGCTCGACGCCGGCGGTATCGGCCGGATCGAGCGGCTGGACGGCAACATCGGCCTGCTCGAGCTCCGGCCGCTGCTCTACGACCCGGCGCACGCCGGTGCCGCGATGACCGCGGCGCTGTCGATGGTCGCCGGCACCGATGCCCTGCTGATCGACCTGCGGCGCTGCCTCGGTGGATCGCCGGAGCAGGTCGCACTGGTCTGCAGTCATCTGTTCGGAACGGATCCCGTGCATCTCAACGACCTGGTCACCCCGTTCGACGGGACCGTGCGGCAGTACTGGACCACGCCGTACGTCGGCGTGCCTCGCTTCGGCGCCACCAAGCCGATCTGGGTCCTGACCAGTGCGTCGACGTTCTCGGCTGGTGAGGAGCTGACCTACGACCTGCAGCAACTCAAGCGGGCGCAGATCGTCGGCGAACGGACCCGGGGCGGTGCCCATCCCCGGCGCGGATTCAAGCTGCACCAGCACCTGGAGGCGACGCTCCCGGTGGCGCGGGCGATGAACCCGGTCTCCGGCACCAACTGGGAAGGAACGGGCGTGACTCCGGATGTCGAGGTGCCGGCCGCCGACGCGTTCACCGTCGCCTACCGCAGCGCGCTCGAACACGTCCTGACGCTGTCCTCGGATCCGGACCGGCGAAGTGTGACCGACGAGGCGCGGACAGTGCTGGGTGCCGCGGTCGTGGCTGGGTAATCTTCAGGCGTGTTCAGTTACGACGAGGTTCTCGGGTCTGTCCGCTTCGCCGTCACTGATCGCTTCGGCGGTGCGAGCACAGCGCCGTACGGCGAACTGAACCTCGGTAGCGCGGTCGGCGACGACGCCGATGCGGTCCGGGAGAACTACCGCCGGATCGCGGCCGAGTTCGGCGTGCAGCCGGAGGCCGTGGTCCGGGTCAACCAGGTCCACGGCCGCGACGTCCAGGTCGTCGGGGCCGAGGACGAGCTGCCGCTGACCCCGATGCCGAAGGCTGATGCGCTCGTCACAACGCGCGACGACATCGTGCTCGCCGTCCGCGCCGCCGACTGTCTGCCGGTGTTGCTCGCCGGTGACGGCGTGATCGGTGCGGCCCACTCGGGACGCAAGGGAATGTACGTCGGCGTCGTACCGGCAACTGTGGAAGCGATGCGTGACCTCGGTGCCCGTCAGATCACCGCCGTACTCGGGCCGTCCGCGTGTGGGAAGTGTTACGAGGTCCCGGCGGCCATGCGCGCCGAGGTGGCCGAGCAGGTCCCCGCGTCGTACGGCGAGACCAGTTGGGGTACGCCGTCCATCGACGTGGCGGCCGGAGTCCGTGCCCAGCTGGACGAACTGGGTGTCGAGGTGCTCGACGCGAACCGCTGCACGATCGAGTCCGACGACCTCTACTCGTACCGGCGCGAAGGTCCGGTGAGCGGGCGGATGGCCGGGCTCGTCAAGCTGTCGGCGCGATGAGTCGCGAGGACGAGCTGCGGGAGAATCTCCAGCAGGCGCGAGAACGGATCAAGAAGGCCTGTCAGGCGGCCGGGAGGCGCCCCGACGAGGTAAACCTCATCGCGATCACCAAAACCTTCCCAGTCAGCGATGTACGGGCGCTGGCGGCCCTCGGCGTACACGACGTCGGCGAGAACCGTGAGCAGGAGCTCAAGGAGAAGGGGCCGGAGTGCCCTGAGCTGACGTGGCACTTCGTCGGGCAGTTGCAGTCGAAGAAGGCCCGCTCGGTGGTGCGCTCGGCGTCGGTCGTGCATTCGGTGGACCGTTCGTCGCTCGTGTCGGCGCTGTCCAAGGCTGCGGTGGCCGAGGAGAAGACCCTTCGGTGTCTCCTGCAGGTGAGTCTGGCGTCGTACGGGACCGCGGACGCTGCGACCGGTGCTGCCCGCGGTGGTGTCGAGCCTCACGCCGTACTCGAACTGGCTGCGGAGGTGGCGTCGGCCGATGGTCTCGAGCTCGGGGGAGTGATGGCGGTGGCGCCGCTCGGATCCGACCCGGACGAGGCGTTCGCGGGCCTGCTCGACGTAGCGTCGCGGTTACGCTCCGAACATCCTGGCGCGGATTGGATCTCGGCCGGGATGACCGGTGATCTCGAGGCGGCGATCAGGCACGGAGCGACACACGTTCGGCTCGGGCGCGCCTTACTCGGTACGCGTCCTCCACTCGGTTAGTGTCGACATCGAGCAGGTTTTGCTTCCTGCTCACCGTTGTCGTCGAACCGGATCGAGGGGCTGGAGGGCCATGAGCGGCGCGCTGCGCAAGATGGGTGTGTACCTCGGCTTGGTCGAGGACGGGGAGCGCTACAACGCGCGGTACGACGACGAGTACGACGACTACGACGAGTACGAGGACGAAGCCGTCGACGGGGAGTCCCACGAGCCCGAGCCGGTCGCTGCCGGCCGGGAGGTCCGCGAGTCCCGTGAGTCCCGCACCGAGTCGCCGTCGCACTCGGGCCGCGAGGACCAGGGCGCGACGGTCAGCAAGTTTCCAGATCGACGTGGTGTCGCACCGTCCCCGGAGGTTACCGAGTTGGCCCGCATCACCACCGTGCACCCGCGCAGCTACAACGAGGCGCGAGTCATCGGTGAGCACTTCCGCGACGGCACGCCCGTCATCATGAACCTGACCGAGATGGACCACGCCGACGCCAAGCGGCTGGTCGATTTCGCCGCCGGGCTGATCTTCTGCTGCCGTGGCTCGATCGAGCGGATCACCACCAAGGTGTTCCTGGTCTGCCCGCCGAACGTCACAGTCGCCGCCGAGGAGAAGGAGAAGATCGCCGCGGACGGGTTCTACAACCAGAGCTGACGCTCTGCCTGCCTTCCGCCGTCTTCTACACTCATGGAGACATGGTTGCTCTAGCGCTCGTCCTCAGTGTTCTCAGCTGGGTGCTGCTCGCCTTCTTCCTGGTTCTGGTGGCGAGGTTCGTGCTCAGTCTGATCGTCATGTTCGCGCCCCAGTGGCACCCGAAAGGGCCGCTGCTGCTCTTCTTCGAGCTGATCTACTCGATCACCGACCCGCTGCTGCGGCCGCTGCGGCGGATCCTGCCCCCGATCGGGGCCGGCGGGGTGCGGATCGACCTGTCCATGCTGATGCTCTTCGTCATCGTGTCGGTGGCGATGTCGATCAACTCGACGGCGTTGCGCTCGTTGTGATCAGCACGGAACCAGCAGAGCAGCCAGTGAGTCGGAGGGTGGGAATCGCGGCGACGGGGTAGGTAGAGTCCTGGAAACGGGGCCGATTCGTTGCCGACGTTCCGACGGGTATGAGCCGTTATCACCCGCCCGGATTCCGTTAGAACACAACGAAGCGATAACGTGATCTACTGAGTCGCCGAGGTGTTGCACCACGGGGACTCCGCCAAGACACAGACAAACGAGGTGAAAGATGCCGCTGACGCCGGATGACGTCCGCTCGAAGCAGTTCACGCCCGTCCGACTACGGGAGGGCTACGACGTCACTGAGGTCGACTCCTTCCTCGACGAGGTGGAAGCCGAGCTCGAGCGACTTCTCGCCGAGAACGAGGAGCTGCGGGCCAAGCTGGCCGCGGCTCAGCGCGCTGGTGCGGGCCAGCAGCAGGAGCGGCCGGTCGACCAGACCGCCGCGCTGCCGCCGGTCGTGCAGCAGCCGAAGCCGCCGGTCGTGGTCGAGAAGCCGGAGGAGAAGCCGCCGGTGATGCCCGCGGTAGCGGCTGCGGGGGCTGCTGCGGCAGCCGGGACCGTCGGTGACGCCTCCAGCTCCGCCGTGCGGCTGCTGGAGATGGCCACCAAGCACTCCGACGACCTGGTCCAGGAGGCGAAGGACACCGCCGACAAGATCATCGGTGAGGCCCGCGCCAAGGCCGAGCGGTTGGAGAACGAGGCTCGCGGCAAGGCCGACCGGATGACCGGCGAGGCTCGCGCCCGCGCCGAGAAGCTGGACGGCGAGATCGCGGAGCGCCGGGCCCAGATGCTCGGCACGCTGGAGAAGCAGAAGGGCCAGCTGGAGCGCACGATCGACGACCTGCACGCCTACGAGCGCGAGTACCGCAGCCGGCTGAAGACGTACTTCACCGAGCAGCTCAAGGCGCTGGGCAACGGCGACGACACGCTCAGCCCGCGCAACGGCTTCCGCCCGGAGGCCCGCGCCCAGGCTCACGGTCACGGCGTCTAAACCAGCAAAACACCTCGGCTGGGTTTGACCCTGAAGAGGCGGTGCCTTCCGGCAGCACCGCCTCTTCGTCATGTCCGGGCCCGTTTGACAGACGGTCCCAGACCGGTGACTGGGTGTCAGGGCCAGGCCCGAGGAGCCTTCCGGCCGCTGAGCGTCTCCACATCGCTCAACCGCAGCCGGTACGGCGTAAGCCGCAGAAGTGAGGGTGATTCCCCAGCCGGGCCGGCGGGGAACACACTCCAGAAGTCGTAACCGAGTGGTGCCGGAGCATCCCGATAGAGCTCCCACACTCGCTGCCGGGTCGCGACATCGTCGACCCACTCGGCGTCACAGTCCGCGATCGCCACCTCGTGGCCCGGCTCCCAGTAGCTGCAGCTCAGATGCGGGCTGAACTCCAGGTGCCGCACTTTCACCGGCGTTGCCCGGGTGACGATCCAGCCGGTCAGCTCGTCGTCCTCCAGTTCCCAGAGTGGATGGAGGATGCGGCTCCTCGGCCGTAGATCCCGCCCCACTGTCGCCACGCTGCACCACACGATCTGGTGCGCCCTGTCCACGAACTCCTTTTGCACAACCATAGTTGTAGATTACCCGATACACAACCAAGGTTGTATATAGTTCGGGCATGGAATTCGATCCCGCCGACGCCGACCTCTCGCTCGCCTCGCTGTTCACCGGCTGGGCACTCGCGGACGAGGTCCAGCGGCGGCTCGCGGCCGACGGCTTCGAGGACGCCCGGTTCGCGGACGGTGTGGTGTTCCAGCATCTGGTCGGTGGGCCGGTGACAATCAGCACACTCGCCGAGCGGCTCGGCGTCACGCAGCAGGCCGCGTCGAAGACGGTCGCGGATCTGCACGGGCGCGGCTACGTCGCGCGGACCGCCGATCCACAGGATGCGCGGGCGCGTCACGTCGTACTGACCGATCGTGGGCAGGCCGTGATCGCGGCGGCTCGCCGGCATCGGGCGGCGGTCGATTCAGCGCTTCGTGAAGCTCTGGGGGACGAGCGGGTCGAGGCGGCGCGGTTGCTGCTGGTCGACGCGATCAAACAGCTCGGCGCGAGCCCGGCACTGCGGGCTCGCGCCGTCCGTCCTCCTCGTTGAGCCTCTAGGCCTTGGTCAGCCAGTAGGTCAGCTGCAGGTCCTCTTCGGTGCCGGTGGCAACGTCCGTGGACTCAGTCGGGGCCGTCTGGGTCAGCTCGACGGCGAGGACCTCGCGGCCGATCTCGTCGGCGTGCTTGCCCAGCGCATCGGTCAGCTCGGCGTCGGTCGAGGTGAGCCAGACCCGGATCCGGTCCGACACCTCGAGGCCGGCGTTCTTCCGGGCCTCCTGCAACGTCCGGACCACCTCGCGGGCCAGACCTGCCTGCCGAAGTTCCGGGGTGACTTCGAGGTCGAGGGCAACGGTCTCGCCCTGCTCGTTCACCACCGACCAGCCTTCCTTCGGCCGCTCCGACAGCAGTACCTCGGACTCGCTCACCTCGACGTTCTCACCGTCGACCACGACTGTCGCCGT
The DNA here is from genome assembly GCF_040680855.1 of Kribbella sp. NPDC051952. Classification (NCBI taxonomy): domain Bacteria; kingdom Bacillati; phylum Actinomycetota; class Actinomycetes; order Propionibacteriales; family Kribbellaceae; genus Kribbella; species Kribbella sp. NPDC051952. Next base: position 127,995 of record NZ_JBFAXQ010000005.1, on the reverse strand, counting down.
TCCCGACGACCGCAGCGATGCCGCCAGGCCGGCGGCGTCGGCCGCGGCGATCGCGGCGGCGACCACCGGCGTCTGCTTGGCGAACCGCTTGCCGAGCTCGCGGAAGTTGCCCTTGGCAGAGAACTCGACCAGGTCCGCACCCGCGGACGAGAGCGGCTCCACCGAACCCACGTTGAGCTCGTCCGCGATCTCCCGCAGCAACTCGTCGGACAGGTCCGCGATCGCGGCCGACCCGACCAGGGCACGGGACAGCGGCTGGCGCGTGCGCACCTTCGCCTCCGACCGTGCGGACCGGCCGAGCTCGACGACCCGGCGAGCCATCGACACGTGCTGCGCGAGTACGTCGTCGATCAGCGTCTCGTCGTACGTCGGGAACTCGGTCAGGTGGACCGACTCCGCCAGGCCGGGCGTGACCGGGCGGAACACGTCCTGCCAGACCCGCTCGGTGACGAACGGCATCAGCGGTGCCGTCACCCGGGTGAGCACGTCGAGGGTCTCGTGCAGGGTCGCGAGCGCGCCGGCGTCTCCGGCCCAGAACCGGCGACGGGAACGCCGTACGTACCAGTTCGAGAGCACGTCGACGAACTGGTTGACGACCAGACCGAGCCGCTGCGTGTCGAACGCGGCGTACGCCTCGTCGGTGTCGCGGACCAGCCGGTGCGTCTCGCTCACCAGCCAGCGGTCCAGCACCGAGCGGTCGGCGACCGCCGGAGCGTCGGCGGGTGACCAGTTGGCCAGCCGCGCGTACAGGGCGTGGAACGCGACCGTGTTCCAGTAGGTGAGCAGCACCTTCCGGACGATCTCGTTCAGCACGTTCGGCCCGATGCCACGCGCCTTCCACGGCGACCCGGAGGCAGCCATGAACCAGCGCACCGCGTCGGCGCTGTGGTTGTCCATCAGTGGAAGCGGTTCGAGGATGTTGCCCAGGTGCTTGGACATCTTCCGGCCGTCCTCGGCCAGGATGTGCCCGAGGCAGACGACGTTGCGGTACGACGACTCGTCGAAGACCAGCGTGCCGATCGCCATCAGCGTGTAGAACCAGCCACGCGTCTGGTCGATCGCCTCGCAGATGTAGTCGGCCGGGTAGGCCTGCTCGAACTTCTCCTTCGAGCCCTCCACCCACGGGTAGCCCCACTGCGCGAACGGCATCGCGCCCGAGTCGTACCAGGCATCGATCACCTCGGGGACCCGGTGGGCCTCGGCGCCGCAGGTCGCACAGTCGAAGGTGATGTCGTCGACGTACGGTCGGTGCGGGTCGGAGTCGCTCAGGTCGCGACCGGCCAGTTCGCCGAGCTCGGCCAGCGAACCGACGCAGACCTGGTGGTCCTCGTCGCATCGCCAGATCGGCAGCGGCGTACCCCAGTAGCGGGAGCGGGACACGGCCCAGTCGATGTTGTTGCGCAGCCAGTCGCCGTACCGGCCCCACTTGACCGAGTCCGGGAACCAGTTGGTCTTCTCGTTCTCCCGGAGCAGGGCGTCCTTGACCTGGGTGGTGCGGATGTACCAGGACGGGAGGGCGTAGTACATGACCGGGGTGTGGCAGCGCCAGCAGTGCGGGTACGGGTGCTCGTACGGCACGTGCTTGAAGAGCAGGCCGCGGTCCTTCAGGTCCTTGACCAGGGTCTCGTCGGACTTCTTGAAGAACTGCCCACCGACCAGCGGGACGTCGGCGGAGAAGTGCCCGTTGGTCTCCACCGGCTTCACCACCGGCAGGTTGTACGCACGCGACACCAGCAGGTCGTCCGCGCCGAACGCCGGGGATTGGTGCACCAGCCCGGTGCCGTCCTCGGTGGTGACGTACTCGGCCAGTACGACGTAGTGCGCCGGCTCGGGGAACTCCACCAGCTCGAACGGCCGCTGGTAGGTCCAGCGCTCCATCTCGCGGCCGCCGTACGTGCCGGTAACCGTCCAGCCCTCGCCCAGCCGGTCCAGCAGCGGCTCCGCGACGACGAGCGACTCGTTGCCGTCGGTGGCGACGACGTACTGGACGTCGGGGTGCACGGCGACGGCGGTGTTCGACACGAGCGTCCACGGGGTCGTCGTCCAGACCAGGAGCGACGCCTTGCCCGCGAGCGGCCCCGAGGTCAGCGGGAAGCGGACGTAGACCGAGGGGTCGACGACCGTCTCGTAGCCCTGCGCGAGCTCGTGGTCGGACAGACCGGTGCCACAACGCGGGCAGTACGGCGTGATCCGGTAGTCCTCGACCAGGAGGCCCTTCTCGTGGACCTGCTTGAGCGACCACCACACCGACTGGACGTACTGCGGGTCCATCGTCTTGTACGGGTGCTCCAGGTCGACCCAGTAGCCCATCCGCACGGTCAGCTCGTTGAACGCGTCGACGTTGCGCAGGACGGACTCGCGGCACTTGGCGTTGAACTCGGCGATGCCGTACGCCTCGATGTCGGGCTTGCCGTTGAAGCCGAGCTCCTTCTCCACCGCGACCTCGACCGGGAGCCCGTGGCAGTCCCAGCCGGCCTTGCGCTCGACCCAGAAGCCCTTCATGGTCCGGTAGCGCGGGAACACGTCCTTGAAGACGCGGGCCTCGATGTGGTGGGTGCCGGGCATGCCGTTCGCGGTCGGCGGGCCTTCGAAGAACGTCCACGGCTTGCCGCCGGCGGACTGTTCGAGGCTCTTGGCGAACGTGTCGTGCTCGTCCCAGAGGGTGAGCACCTCCCGCTCGAGCGCGGGGAAGTCGACCTGTGCGGGAACCTGCCGCCAGGGAGTTTCCGGGGTTTCTGCCGCCATCGTTCTGTCCTTCGTCGCGCGTCCTGCTGCCGGGACGAGGGACGAAGCGCCGGGCATGCTCACCCGGCTACCGCGCGGTACCACCCTCCTTGGTGACCCAGAGTGCGGTCACCCACTTCCTTAACGCGTCGCTGCCGGTTCTAATAAGTCTTTGCGGACTGTTCTTCCGGCGGCTCCGGGGTGATAGCCCCTTCACAGCCTTTGCGGATCGCGGTTGTCAGTGTACGGCGTAGTACCAGGCAACTACGAATCGTTAATCGGTGGTCAGGTGAGAATTCTGGCGTGAGAATTCTGCCGCGGGCTGGTGGCCGGCTAGGGGGAGGAGAGCACGATGCGGGTTCGGCTGAAACGTTCGCTTAACGGAGCGTAGCCGCTGCAACGAGGCTGTGACGCGCGGAACATCGAGTGGGCTTGAAGAACCGACTACCGTATGTCCACGGTCTGCGCGTCGGACTGGCACGTGGTTACCACGTGGCCTACTGTCTTGCGACCAGTCCGCTTCAGTCTCCGACGAAGGCAGGGGGTAGCTGACGAATGGCTACATCGGCTCCCAAGAAGACCGCCCCTCAACGCACCGCCGCGGCCAAGAAGAGTGCCGCGACATCGACCGAGCCCACGAAGCACAGCACGTCGACGCCGGCGAAGAAGACGGCGCCGGCGACGAAGACTTCCGCGAAGAAATCGGCTGCCAGGACCACTGGCGGCGGGACCGCGGCGAAGAAGGCTCCGGCCAAGAAATCCCCTGCCAAGCAAGCTCCGACGAAGAGGGTGGCCATGAAGACGAATGAGAACAGGGCCCCGGCAACGGCGCCGGCGAAGTCCGCAGCACACAAGGCAGAGACCCTCACGGTGAAGTCCGGCGAGACCCCGTGGACCGCGGCCGAGCTGGCCGAGCTCCGCGGCGAGCTCGAGGCCGACGTGGTGCACCTGCGCAAGGAGATCCACGACGCCGAGCAGGAGATCGTCGGCTTGCTCCGCGACGGTGGTGACGGCGCGGGCAACGACCAGGCCGACGTCGGCTCCACGACGCTGGAGCGCGACCACGAGATGTCGCTGGCGGCCAACGCCCGGGACATGCTCGACCAGATCGAGCGCGCGCTGGGGAAGATCGACGACGGTACGTACGGCGTCTGCGAGAGCTGTGGCAACGCGATCGGCAAGGGTCGGTTGCAGGCATTCCCGCGTGCGACACTGTGCGTGTCATGCAAAGAACGCGAAGAACGCCGCTGAACCACACCCCGTCCCGCCCGGCAGGGGACACAGACCCAACGCCAGAACCGGCCGACCCCCAGTCGGCCGGTTCTCCGTCGTCCCCACCCCCCGAGCCCGCCTCCTCGTCGGACGAGGGCATCACGCTGACAACCGGCGGAGCCGCCGCGGTGGTTGCGTCCACCGACTCGGGTGCATCCGGCGGCGGAGCCGCCGCTCCCGGGGTGGGGGATGAGACTGCTTCTTCTTCCTCCTCCTCTTCTTCTGAGGCCGATGTCGCCGGAGGCGGCGAGGCCGGGAAGTCCTGGAAGTGGACGGTGATTTTTGCGGTGGTGGGGTTGGTGGTGTTGGGGCTGGATCAGCTCACGAAGGCTTTGGCTCTGGCGCATCTGACGCCGGGGGAGCCGGTGAATGTGATCGGCAGCCTGCTGAAGTTCAACCTGATCCGGAACTCGGGCGCCGCGTTCAGCCTCGGCTCCGGGTATACGCCGTACATCAGCGCCATCCAGATCGCCGTCGCGATCGGCGTCGTCTACCTGTCGCGGAAGCTAGGTTCCGTCGGCTGGGCGATCGCCTTCGGCTTCCTCTTCGGCGGCGCGGTCGGCAACATCATCGACCGCATCTTCCGCGACCCCTCGCCCTTCCACGGCCACGTGGTCGACTTCCTGCAGACCCCGCACTGGGCGATCTTCAACGTCGCGGACATGGCCGTGACGTCTGCCGCCATCCTGCTCGTGCTGCAGACCCTCCGCGGGATCAGGCTCGACGGCACCCGGGAGATCCGCAAGTGACGTCCCGGACCGTGATGGTGCCGGACGGCCTCGCGGGTGAACGTCTCGACGCCGCCCTGTCCCGCCTGTTCGGCGTCTCCCGGACCAAGGCCGCCGAGATGATCGAGTCCGGCCTGGTCCAGGTCGACGGCGTGCCCGCACCGAAGTCGTCCCGCGTCACCGCCGGCGTGATGCTCGACGTCGAGCTACCACCTCCGCCGGCCGAAGTGACCGTCGTACCCGAGACCGTCGACAACCTCCGGATCGTGTACGACGACGACGAGATCATCGTGGTCGACAAACCCGTCGGCGTCGCCGCGCACCCGTCACCGGGCTGGACCGGCCCGACCGTGATCGGCCACCTCGCCGGAGCCGGCTTCAACATCTCCACCAGCGGCGCGGCCGAGCGCAAAGGCATCGTGCACCGGCTCGACGTCGGCACCTCCGGCCTGATGGTCGTCGCGAAGACGGAGTACGCGTACACCGTGCTCAAGCGCGCCTTCAAGGAGCGCACGGTCAAGAAGATCTACCACGCGCTGGTCCAGGGTCATCCCGACCCGTTCACCGGCACCGTGGACGCGCCGATCGACCGGCACCCGAACCACGACTACAAGTTCGGCGTGGTGGCCGGCGGCAAGCCCAGCGTCACGCACTACGAGACGCTCGAAGCCTTCCGGTACGCGACACTCCTCGAGATCACCCTCGAGACCGGCCGCACCCACCAGATCCGCGTCCACATGTCCGCGATCGGTCACCCGTGCTGCGGCGACATGACGTACGGCGCCGACCCGGTCCTCGCCGAACGCCTCCGGCTCACCCGCCAATGGCTCCACGCCATGCGCCTCGGCTTCACCCACCCCGGCACCGGCGAGTACGTCGAATTCACCTCGGAGTACCCGGACGACCTCGACCACGCCCTGGACCTCCTGACCGACGCGCAATGAAGCTGTACCTGTCGTCCTTCCGCCTGGGCGACCACCCCGAACACCTCGTCGCCCTCCTCCCGCCCGCGGCTCGGGTGGCGGTCATCTGCAACTCGATCGACACCGAGGATCCCGCCGTACGCCGGGAGAAGGTCGCCGACGAGATCACCTGGTTGACCGACCTCGGTCTCGACCCACGTGAGCTCGACCTCCGTGAGACCACGGACCTCCGCGCCGATCTCGCGGAGTACGACGGGGTGTGGGTACGCGGCGGGAACGTCTTCGTCCTGCGAGCCGCGATGGCTCGCTCCGGCGCCGACCGGATCCTCCCGGAGCTGATCCGGTCCGAGCAGCTGGTCTACGCCGGTTACAGTGCCGGGCCGTGCGTCCTGGCCCCGAGCCTGCGTGGGCTCGAGCTGTGCGACGACGCCGGCGCGGTGGACGGGGAGGTCCGCTGGGACGGCCTCGGCGTACTCGATCATGCGATCGTCCCGCACCTCGACTCGCCGGGTCATCCCGAGACCGAGCTGCTGGCGAAGGTGGCCGAGCTGTACGACCGGACCGGCGTACCGCACCTCAAGATGCGCGACGGGCAGGCCCTCGTGATCGACGGGGATCGGCGCGAACTGGTGTGATCGTGGTCTGGTCAACGACCGGATATCGGGCGATTTCGGGTGGGCTGACCGGCCGGGCGGAGGGTCTGCAAAAACTGTCGGTGGGGCCCGCATAGTCTGTGTCAGTCTTGCTCACCAACGCCCTGGGAGGTCTGCGTCGACATGGCGTCCAGCGACAGTTTCGTGCACCTGCATGTGCACACCGAGTACTCGATGCTGGACGGCGCCGCGCGGATCGACGAGTTGTTCAAGACTGCCCAGGAGATGGGCATGCCGGCGATCGCGACCACCGACCACGGCTATGTCTTCGGAGCCTACGAGTTCTGGAAGACCGCGAAGAAGTACGACGTCAAGCCGATCATCGGCGTGGAGGCGTACCTGACGCCGCACACCCACCGCAGTGAGCGCAAGCGGGTCAAGTGGGGCGACGCGAACTCGGGCCGCGACGACGTCTCCGGTTCGGGTGCCTACACCCACATGACGCTGCTGGCGAAGAACACCTCCGGCATGCACAACCTGTTCAAGATGAGCTCGCTGGCCAGCCTCGAGGGCTACTACTTCAAGCCCCGGATGGACCGCGAGCTGCTGAACACCTACGGCCAGGGCCTGATCGCGACCACCGGCTGCCCGTCCGGCGAGGTGCAGACCCGGCTCCGGCTCGGGCAGTACAAGGAGGCCGTTGAGGCCGCCTCGGAGTTCCGCGACATCTTCGGCCGGGAGAACTACTACTGCGAGCTGATGGACCACGGCCTCGGCATCGAGCGCAACATCCAGGGCGACCTGCTGAAGCTGGCCAAGGAGCTCGGTCTGCCGCTGGTCGCGACCAACGACCTGCACTACACCAAGCCCGAGGACTCGACCGCGCACGCCGCGCTGCTGTGCGTCCAGTCCGGCTCGACGCTGTCCGACCCGAACCGGTTCAAGTTCGACGCGAACGAGTTCTACGTCAAGACCGCGGCCGAGATGCGCGAGGTCTGGAAGGACTACCCGGAGGCGTGTGACAACACGCTGCTGATCGCCGAGCAGTGCGACGTCACCTTCACCGAGGGCGAGGGCCGGTTCATGCCGCGCTTCCCCTGCCCCGACGGCCACAACGAGGAGTCCTGGTTCGTCGCCGAGGTCGAGACCGGCCTGCACAAGCGCTACCCCGACGGCGTCCCCGACCACGTCCGCAAGCAGGCGGAGTACGAGATCGAGGTCATCACCTCGAAGGGGTACGCCGGCTACTTCCTGGTCGTCGCCGACTTCATCAACTGGGCCAAGGAGCACGGCATCCGGGTCGGTCCCGGCCGTGGTTCCGGTGCCGGTTCGATGTGCGCGTACGCGATGCGGATCACCGACCTGGACCCGCTCCAGCACGGCCTGATCTTCGAGCGCTTCCTGAACCCGGAACGTATGTCGATGCCCGACTTCGACATCGACTTCGACGACCGCCGCCGCCCCGAGGTGATCCGCTACGTCACCGAGAAGTACGGCGACGACCGGGTCGCGATGATCGTCACCTACGGCACGATCAAGGCCAAGCAGGCGATCAAGGACGCCGGCCGGGTGCTGGACTACCCGTTCGCGATGGGCGACCGGATCACCAAGGCGATGCCGCCGGCGGTGATGGGCAAGGACGTGCCGCTGTCCGGCATCTTCGACCCGCAGCACAAGCGCTACTCCGAGGCCGGCGAGTTCCGCCAGCTGTACGAGTCGGACCAGGACGTCCGCAAGATCGTCGACACCGCCCGCGGCCTGGAGAACCTGAAGCGCCAGTGGGGTGTGCACGCGGCCGGCGTGATCATGTCCAGCGAGCCGCTGATCGAGCTGATCCCGATCATGCGCCGCGAGCAGGACGGCCAGATCATCACCCAGTTCGACTACCCGAGCTGCGAGACGCTCGGCCTGGTCAAGATGGACTTCCTGGGCCTGCGCAACCTGACGATCATGGACGACGCGGTCAAGAACGTCGAGGCCAGCCGCGGCATCACGCTCGACCTGGACGAGCTGGCCAAGACCCTGGACGACGGCCCGACCTTCGAGCTGCTCGGCCGCGGTGACACGCTCGGCGTGTTCCAGTTCGACGGCGGCCCGATGCGGGCCCTGCTGCGGCTGATGAAGCCGGACAACTTCGAAGACATCTCGGCTGTGGGTGCGCTCTACCGGCCAGGCCCGATGGGTGCGAACAGCCACACCAACTACGCCCTGCGCAAGAACAAGCAGCAGGAGATCAGCTACCCGCACGACGAGCTCGCGGTCGCGCTGGAACCGATCCTGGGGACGACCTACGGTCTGATCGTCTATCAGGAGCAGGTGATGGCGATCGCCCAGCAGCTGGGCGGATACACGCTCGGCAAGGCGGACCTGCTCCGCCGGGCGATGGGCAAGAAGAAGCGCGAGGTGCTGGACGCCGAGTACGTCGGCTTCTCCGAGGGCATGAAGGAGAACGGCTTCTCGGCGCAGTCGATCAAGGCGCTCTGGGATGTGCTGGTCCCGTTCTCCGACTATGCGTTCAACAAGGCGCACTCGGCGGCGTACGGTCTGGTTTCGTACTGGACGGCGTACCTGAAGGCGAACTTCCCGGCGGAGTACATGGCCGCCGTCCTGACGTCCGTGAAGGACGACAAGGACAAGATGGCCATCTATCTGAACGAGTGCCGCCGGATGGGCATCAAGGTGCTGCCGCCGGATGTGAACGAGTCGGACTCGAACTTCACTCCGGTCGGCACCGACATCCGCTTCGGTCTGTCCGCGATCCGCAACGTCGGGGTGAACGTGGTGGCCGAGATCGTCGCTGCCCGCGAGGAGAAGGGCCGGTTCACCGACTTCGTCGACTTCATCGACAAGGTGTCGCTGCCGGTCTGCAACAAGCGCGTCATCGAGTCGCTGTCCAAGGCCGGTTCGTTCGACTCGATGAACCACGCCCGGCGCGCGGTCGTCGCCGTTCACGAGCAGGCGGTGGACGAAGCGATCGACCTGAAGCGGAACGAGGCGCACGGTCAGTTCGACCTGTTCTCGATGGGTGACGACGACGCGGACGAGGGCGAGGGCAACAGTCGGCTCACCGTCACGGTCCCCGAGATCGAGGAGTGGGACAAGGCGACCAAGCTCGCGCACGAGCGGGACATGCTGGGGCTGTACGTCTCGGACCACCCGCTGTTCGGGGTCGAGCACGTGCTCACCAACGGCACCGACTGCACGATCGGTCAGCTGCTCGCGGACGAGGACCGGCCGGACGGCACCCGGGTGACGATCGGTGGTCTGGTCACCGCGGTCCAGCGCAAGGTGAACAAGCGCGGCGACATCTACGCGATCGTCACCATCGAGGACCTCGAAGGTTCGATCGAGGTGATGATGTTCTCCTCGGCGTACCAGCTGCACGCGCACCTGCTCAGCAACGACGCGATCATCTTGATGAAGGGCCGGATCCGTCGTCGCGAGGACCGCGTCGAGCTGAGCGGCGACGAGGTAGTCGTCCCCGACCTCACCGAGGGCCCCAGCGGCCCGGTCGTCCTCACGATGCCGGTCAACCGCTGCACCCCACCGGTCGTCGACCAGCTCCGAGACATCCTCCAGTCCCACCCCGGCATGACCGAGGTCCACCTCCGCCTCCAGGCCCGCCAGAAGACCACCGTCATGCGCATCGGCGACCGCTTCCGGGTAACCCCCACCTCATCCCTCATGGCCGACCTAAAAGCCCTCCTAGGCCCCTCCTGCCTAGCCAGCTGATAGTCGTTTCATCGGATGCGGCACACTGGCGGCGTGAGTCAACCTGTGCAGCCTTCTTTGCCTTCTGGTGGGGGGACGTCGTCTCCTTATGTGCCGCCTGCGGGTGGTGTTCCGTGGGGGGCGCCGGTGGCGCCGGAGCCGGGGATGCCGTGGGCGAAGGCGATTGTGGTGACGGTGGTGGCGTTTCTGGTCGCCGGTGTGGTGGCCGGGTGGGCGTGGCAGCAGTTCTCGCCGTTGGCGCAGTACACGGTGGACGAGAACGGGGGAGCCCTCGGCGAGGAGCAGATGACCCGGATCTTCGGGCCGGACGGGACGTTCACCGCGATCGGGTTCGTGATCGCGCTCCTGCTCGGTGGTGCACTGTTCTGGTGGCTGCGGAACTACGGTCCGTGGTCGGTGGCGATCGTGACGCTCGGCGCGTGCCTCGGCTCCGGCATCTGCTGGGGTGTCGGCATGCTCCTCGGCCACGACCCGATCCAGCCGCGGCTCCAGGCGGCCAAGCCGGGTGACCTGATCTCGGCGCCGCTCGAGCTGCATACCTGGACTCCCGCGGTGGCCTGGCTGATCGGTGCGGCCCTCGCCAGCGCCATCCTCGCGGCCACCACCTGGCGCGCCGAACCGGTTGCAACCACATCGCAACCTGCCGCGTCTGAGCCGTTGCCCCCGGTGCAGTAGCGTTTGGCAGTCCGGTGGGTGAGGCCATCGGAGCCAGCGAGGGAGCTTATGTCCGACCAGAACACGCCGCCCACCCCGCGCCATCCTGGTGCGCCCGGCGGCCAGCAGCCCCAGAACCCCTACGGCCAGTACGGCGGACCCCAGCAGGGCCAGCGCCCGCCGGCGGGACCACCGCAAGGCCAAGGCCAGAACCTGTGGCCGCAGCCCGGGCAGCAGCAGGCCGGCCAGCAGCCTGGTCAGCACCCCGGACAGCAGCAGCCCGGCTACCAGCAGCAAGGCCCGCAGCAAGGTCAGCACCAGGGTCAGCAATACGGCGGTGCACCGCAGCACGGCGGGCCGCAGCAGCCGCAGTACGCCCAGGGTGGATCGCAGTACGGTCAGCCGGGGCAGGCGCAGTACGGCCAGCAGGCCGGACAGGCGTCGTACGAGCAGATGCATGTCGGCGGACAGCCACCGCAGGGCCCGCCCGGGTACGGGCAGCCGCAGTGGCAGCCGGAGCCGAAGAAGAAGCGCGGCAAGCTGATCCCGCTGATCGCCGCGTTCGCCATGGTGCTCGTCGTCGCCGGCGGCGGAATCTTTGCCTACGGCAAGCTCAAGGGCGGTGACCAGCCGGCCGCGGTACTGCCCGGCACGGCCGTCGCCTACGCCCGCGTCGACCTGAACCCGTCGGCCGGCCAGAAGGTCGCCGCGATCCGGTTCCTGCTGAAGTTCCCGACCGTCAAGGACAGGCTCGGCCTGACCGGCGAGAAGGACGATCTGCGCCAGAAGCTGTTCGAGCAGATCAAGAAGTACGCCGGTGACGACCTGGCCGACGTCGACTTCGACAAGGACATCAAGCCGTGGCTGGGTGATCGCGCCGGTATCGCCGCGCTGCCGCCGGCTGACGGCAAGCGGGAGCCGGTCGTCGTCCTCGCCGTCCAGGTGAAGAACGAGGGCGAGGCCACCAAGGGCCTCGACAAGCTGATGGCCAACCAGGACAAGAAGCCGGGCCGCGCGTTCAGCAACGGCTACGTGCTGCTGTCCGACGACCAGGCCACCGTCGACGCGGCCGTCGCGACCGCGAAGGACAACCCGCTGACCAAGAACGCCAAGTTCAGCGCGGACATGGACAAGCTCGGCGAGCAGGGCTTCATGTCCGGCTGGGCCGACATGAAGGGCATCGCCTCGATCTCCGGCCGGGTCGACTCGGGCGCGATCGCCGGGGTCAGCGACGCGAGTATGGCGGCGGCGCTGCGGTTCGACTCGTCGTACCTCGAGCTGAAGGGCATCGCGCAGGGCGACCAGAGCATCAAGGTCGACTCGGCCGACGCCGCCGACCTGATCACCAAGCTGCCGGACAGTACGGCGGGTGCGGTCGCGATCTCGGGTGGCGACAACCTGGTCGACACGATGTGGAAGCAGTTGGAGAAGTCCGCCAGCGGCAACATCAAGGAGCTGACCGGCAAGATCAGCGAGGAGACCGGCCTGAACCTGCCGGACGACCTGAAGAGCCTGCTGGGCAAGAACCTTGCGGTCGCCATCGACAAGGACACCTCGAACGGCCCGAAGATCGCGGCCCGGATGGAGACCGACCCGGCGAAGGCGGAGCCGGTGGTGCAGAAGCTGACCACGCTGCTGCACGAGCGCAGCTCGGCCAACATCCCGATCGAGAGCGCGAAGGACAACGACACGCTCGTCCTCGGGACCACCAAGGACTACGCCGAGCAGGTGCTGAAGGGCGGCAACCTCGGCCAGACCGACAACTTCAAGCAGGCGCTGCCCGACACCAAGGGCGCCGTCATGATCGGGTACGTCGACTTCGGCGCGGTCGGTGCGGTGAGCCCGAGGTTCAGCTCCGACAAGGATCTGGCCGCGCTCCGCTCGGCCGGTATCGTCACCCGCTCCACCGGCGACGGTCAGGCCGAGTTCAGCCTGCGGGTCGTCGCGAAGTAGTCACACCCTTGCGAAGAAGCCCCGGACGACCTCCGCATAGTCGTCCGGGGCTTCTCGGTGTATCCAGTGCCCAGCCCCTGCGAACGCGACCAGCTCCGTCCCCGGCCGGCGACGGACCATCTCCGCCGCCAGGTCCGTGCTGAGCAGGAAGCTGTTGGCTGCCCTGAGCAACAAGACGGGGCACGAGACCGACTGCCAGTCGTCCCACCAGCTGCCGGCGTTGCCGTGCTGCACGGCCATCATGTCGTCGAGGTCGAACAACAGTTCGCCGTTGCCGGCCACACTCTCCAGGAAGTACTCGGGTGCCGGGGTCGCCGCGAAGAACCCGATCGCGTCGGCACGACGAACGAACCGGCGCGGCCAGCCGGTCACATCGAGGACCGGCTGCTCGACCTGCGTCGTGTCGGTGACCGCGCCGATGTCCTCGACCACCACCGCCCGCACGAGGTCAGGATGGCGCGCGGCCAGTTGGTACGCCGTGACGCCGCCGAGCGAATGCCCGATCACCAGCGCCGGCGCCAGCTCGCGCTCCTGGATGAAATCGGCCACATCCCGTACGAACGCCTCCCGGCTGAAGTCACCACCGCGGTCCGACAGCCCGTGCCCGCGCAGATCGGGGCCGATGACGCGGTAGTCGGGGAGCAGCCGGGTCGCGACGGCGGCGAACGTGAGTCCGCGACCGAAGGTCCCGTGCAGCGCGACGACCGGCGTACCGTCGCCGCCCGCGTCCTCGTAGTTCATCATCGGCGAGCCTCTCGTAGTCCGGCCGGCAGCGCGATCACGGTTGCCGCGAGCAACACACTCAGGCGGAAGCTGACCGTCAGCAGAGCGCCGAGGATCGCGGGCGCGGCGCCGCTGCCGAACTGACGGGCCGCGTTCAGCAGACCTGCGCCCAACCCACTCCGCTCCGCCGGTACGCCATTGAGCATCAGCGTGGTCGCGGCCGGGGCGATCAGCCCCGCGCCGGCACCGATGGGCAGCAGCCACAGAACCAACTGCCACACCTCGGCCGGGGCGAACGCGAGTCCGACCAGCCCGACGATCATCAACCCCTGGCCAACCAGCAGGATCCGCCGTGCCCCGACCCGCGCGGTCAGCCGGCCCGCCAGGAGGTTCGACGGAATGATCAGCACGGTCATCGGGACGAAGACGAGTCCGGTCGTCCACGCGGACTGCCCGAGGTCCTGCTGGAGCAAGAGCGTGACGACAAAGATCGCGCCGTACGACGAGAAGTTGAGCGCGAAGCCGGTGAGCGAACTGACCACCACCGCCGGTGCGCCGAGCAGGCCTCGCAGTCCCCACGAACGGGCCGCGGTCGCCGGGGTGTGAGGTGCGGTGGCGAGGGCGATCAGCGCGACGGGCACGCTCAGCCAGAAGGTGCCGGGCCAGCCGAATGCCGTGGTAATTGCACCGCCAAGTGGCGAGCCGACCACCAGCGCGACCGCCCCGGCGGCAGCCCACCGGCCGACTGCCCGGGCGCGATCGGCCGGGTCGGTGATCGACGCATTGAGCATCGACAGCCCCGCCGGAAGGACAGCGGCCGCGGCGGCACCTTGTACCGCCCGGGCCGCCAGCAGCACGACGAGATTGCCGACGAGCGCACAGACCACCGACATGGCCGCGAACAGGCCGATTCCGAGCATGAACGCGCGCCGGGCGCCAACCCGGTCCGCCCAGACGCCGGCCGGCAAGAGAAAGATCGCGAAGACAAGCGAATACCCGGTCAGCACCCAGGCGAGACCGGGTCCGTCGCCGAGGTCCCGGCCGATGACGGGCAGGGCGGTGGTGACCATCGAAGCGTTCAGGGTGATGAGGAAGAAGGAGAGGGAGGACGAGAGAACTGCGGAACGTGTACTGACCACACCGACTACCGTGGTCGTTCGAAGGCCCGCAGAAAAGGTTGCCGGGTGCACCTGTCAGGGACACCCAGGAGGTGAGGAGTGATGTCGCGGTACGCCGGTCGGCAGCGTGAGCTCGGCGCGTTCCTCCGGGAGCGCCGCGGCCGCTTGACCCCGACGGGTGACGACGCACCACGCCGTACGCCTGGTCTGAGGCGGGCGGAGATCGCGGAGTTGGCCGGACTGAGCACTGGTTACTACACCCGGCTGGAGCAGGGGCACGCGGCTCATCCGTCCGAGAGCGTGCTCGAATCCCTGATCAGGACGCTGCAGCTGACCCCCGACGAAGCCGCCCACCTGAAGGCGCTCGCCGCGAGGCCCCCGGCCCTGCCGCCGGAGGAGGTCTCCGAGTCGGCCCTCCGGATGATTACGCTCCTCGCGCCGCCGACCGCAGCCGTGGTCCTCGGCCGCATCGGCGACGTCCTCGCCTGGAACGAGCCCGCGCGCATCCTCTTCCCCGGTCGCTTCCCCGCACGCGACGAGCACCTCGACCGGCAGCCTGCTTCAGACGCGCACCCCGGCCAACTGCAAGCGACCGGCCGGCGGCCCAACAATGCGCGGTATGTGTTCTGTGATCCGCGGGCTCGTGACCTGTTCGCCGACTGGCCGCAGGTCGCTGACGACACCGTCGCGCACCTCCGCGCCGCCGCCGGTCACCTGGTCGACGACCCCGACTACCGCGCGCTCGTCGACGAACTCCTCGCCGCCAGCCCCGAGTTCGCCGCCCGCTGGCCTCGCCGCGACGTCAAACGGCACGTCTCCGGCCACAAACGCTTCCACCACCCGACCCTCGGCGACCTCACCCTCCCGTACGAAGTCCTCGCCGTACTCGACGCCCCCGACCAATACCTGGTCGTCTACGGACTGACCACGGAAAAGAATCTCGTCGGCGATGTCGAAATCCCCGGGTCGGTCTCTACCTCCTGAGTGACAGCAGTTCTCACCAGAAGGAGATCCAGAGATGAGCCACCTCAGCGGAATCCGGACCGTCGGCGTACCGGTCACCGACCAGGACGCAGCCGTCGAGTTCTACACCAAGACCCTCGGTTTCGAGCTAGTGATGGATGCGCCGCTGCCGCAGTTCGGCGGGCGGTGGATCGTCGTCGCACCGTCCGGCGCGGCCGCGACCATCGCCCTCGTGCCGGCGTCGGAGGACAACCCGGCCGGCGTCGACACCGGCATCCGGTTGGCCAGCCCGAACGCCGAGGCAGCCCATCAGCACTTCAGCGCCGGGGGAGTCGAGACCACCGAACTGCTCCAGTGGCCCGACGTCCCGCCGATGTTCAGCCTGCGTGACCAGGACGGGAACCGGCTGTACGTGTCTCAGGAATGACCAGGAAACGCGACCCCGGTGAGCGAGCTGCAGGCGTCCAGGAAGGCCGCCTGCAGCTCGGGATCCGACGCAGCCGGATGAGTCCGATGGGTCCGCAGGTGGTAGTAGTACTCGCCGCTCGGCGTACTCGGCGCGGTCGCCAGCCAGACCTGAGTCAGATGCGCCTGGCTCAGATCACCAGGTGCACCCCGGCCGCCCATCTTGGTCGGGACCCAGCCCGGATCCACGGCGTTCGAGAGTACGCCGGGCCACAGCCGGGCGACCGTGAACGCAAGGATCACGTCGTACAGCTTCGAGTCCGAATACGCCTGCGCTCCGCGCCACCGCCGTCGGACCCACTGAAGATCGTCGAGTGCGACGTCCCCGCCCTCGTGCATGCCTGAGCTCAGATAGACCAGCCGATCCGGCCGATCGATCAAAGCAGTCAACACGTACGGCGCCAACGCGTTGATCGCGAATACGTGCTCGAGCCCGTCGACCGTCTCGATCCGCGGCTCCTGATAACCGACCGCCGCGTTGTGGATGACCACGTCGAACCGGCCCGACGCGTTCGCCTGCTCAGCCAGGTCCCGCGTCTCCGCGATACTCGACAGGTCGCCGGTCAGGATGGCTTCGGCCTTCGGTAGGGCGGCCAAGGCGTCGGCCGCCCGGGCCTCGTTGCGAGCGTGGAGCACGACCGCGTGCCCTTGGTTGATGAGCTCGGCCGCGGCCTGCTGCCCGAGGCCGTCGGCGGATCCGGTGATCAGAATGCGTGCCACAGCACCCACTCTGCCAGGCTTGAATCAAACAAGGACGTGCCCGCCGTCGACCGAGACGATGCTGCCGGTCGCATAGCCCTGGTTCATCAGGTAGACGTACGCCGCCGCGACATCCGCAGCCTCACCGACCCGGCCGATCACCAGCAGCGCCGGTCGTCAGTACGACGGGGACGCCGACTCCGGCACCGTCATTCCGGTGTCCGAGGCGCGCGACCAGGCGGCGCGCACGGCATCGCCGGCGGGTACGTCCGCGGACCTTATGGCGCGATCTCGGATGAGGTCCCGATGGACTCCTGGAACAGGTCGAGCACGTCCCGCCAGGCACGCGGCGTGTGCGCCGCGTGATAGCTCACCCCGGGAACGGCCGCGTCGTGGGTCGTCCCGCCTGTCGGCCGCCCGTCGGCATTCAGCGGCTGAGCCCAGAAGGCATGCTCGGCTCCGCCGTACACATTCACGCGCCAGTCGACCCCCGCCTTCTCGAGCGCCTGACCAAAGGTCAGGAGCTGATCCGGGGTACAGATCGGGTCTTCGGAGCCCGTACCCAGTAGGAACGGGCCGGTCGCAGTGGTCCAGTCCTCGGGGCGGGGCTCTGGCAAGGCCGGATGGATTACAGCAACGGCCTTGAACGGCGCCCCTGTCCTGGCCAATTCCAGCACGATCCGGCCGCCGGCGCCGTAGCCGAGGGCGGCAAGCCGGTCGGGGTCCGCACCAGCTTGCGCGAACAGCACGTCGAGCGCGGCACGCCCCCCAGCCTGCATTCGGTCCGCATCGCCGAGCAGCGGCATGACCCGAGCCAGCATCGCCTCCGGATTGCCGAAGAACGTCTGGCCACCGTTGTAGTCCATCGCCAGCGCCAGATAACCGTGCTCGGCCAGGTCGTCGGCGCGGGCGCGCTGGTAGTCGTCGAGGCCGATCCCGTCGTGCCCGACGAGCACCGCAGGCCAGGGTCCGTCACCAGCTGGCTGTGCGAGGTGGGCGATCATGGTCAGCCCATCCACGTCGTAGGTGAGGTCGCGCGTCGTAATCATTCGGAAACGCTAGCCCGAGTTCGCCTTCGTCTGCGCAAGATCTGCTCTCAGCCAACAACCTTCGCCGTCAGCCAGCTTCCTAAAGTGAGCGAGTGGTCGGTGAGCGGCGTACTGGATCCGGGTGTGTAGTGATGGGGCGTCGGGGGTCAGCTGGTTTGCAGTGGGGTGGTCCGGCCAGGGGATGACGTAGCCGGTGGGACTCCGGCCGTAGCGCAACCTGCGCCCCACAGCCGGAATGCCGCGGAGCCAGGCATCAGCTTTGTCGCCGCCACCAGTTGACGACGGTGACGACGGGGGCAGCGATCTGCTGGTGGCGTTGCTCAGTTGACGGGCTTGTGTTTGCCTACGGCAACGTAGGGGAGCTCGAGGCCGGACTGGAGGGCGACGCCGACGGTGGTCAGTTGCTTGCCGGTGGAGGATGAGCCGTGCAGATACCCGGCGCCCGGCGGCGTCGTGGCCGTGACGAACTTGGTCCCGTCGTACTCGGCGACCAGGGGTTCGCCGGTGTTCGGGTCGCCGCCGACTGCGACGAGCTTGCCGTCGACGAGGTCGACGTCGTGGAACTGGCCCGTCCGGACCGGTGCGGGGACCTCGGTCCAGGTCTTGCCGTCGTAGTGCAGTGCGAGCGGCTGGCGCCAGTACTCGTCGCTGGGCTTCTCGCCGACGGCCCAGATGTCGGTCGCGGATCGCACCAGCAGGTGGGCGATCTCGCTGACCCGATCGGTCGGAAGCGGCAGCTTGACCGGCTTCCAGGCGGTGCCGTCGTACGTCGACATCCCGCCGATCCCGGCCGCGAGGATCTGCCCGCCGGGTAGTGCGACGAGGTCGTCGATGTACACGACGTTCTGCAGTCCGTCGCTCGGCAGCACCTTCCAGCCGTTGGCCGTCGACCGCAGGACGGCAGTCGACGACTCGGCCGAGTTGTACTGACCCACCAGCAACTGCTTGCCGACCGGAGAGATCGCTGTGAAGCCGGAGCCGGTCGTCGCCGGCGTCGCGACCTTCTTCCACGCCTTGCCGGTCCAGTGCTGCACGATGCCCACGCTGTCGACATCGTCGGTCGCGCCAACCGCCCAGGCATCGTTGCGCCCCCGCACCAACAGGTCGTCCAGCCGTCCGTCCGGTACGACGCTCTTGGTCGGATGCCACCCGGTTGCGTCATGGCGCCAGGCGAGTGGGTGGAACGCGACGGCCGGGCCGCCGTCCTGCTGCTCGAGCTCGATCCCGACGGCCCACTGCTCGCCTTGCGCCTGCTCGGTGGTGTAGAGCACCGCGTTCCCGTCCGGCACCGGTGACGGCTGCCAGGCAAGGGGCGTCGGCACAGCGACAAGGCTCGTGGTGAGCAGTCCGGTCAGCACAGAGCTCAGAGCAGAGGTCGGCAAAACGTCTCCAATCGTAGGTATTCCTCAAGGAGACGCAGTGGGCCCGACCCGCCGTCACACCCTCAGCGGCGAACCCGGTAGCGGATGTGCGTAGCCGCCGGAGTGTCGATCACCTTGACCACGTCCAGCTCGATCCGGTTCGGGAGCACATCGAACAACCGCAGCCCCTGGCCGAACAGCACCGGGATCTGGTCGATCTGCAGCTCGTCCAGGACACCGGCCTCGAGTGCCTTCTGTGCGGTGTAGGCACCGTGGACGATCACGTCCCGATCACCGGCAGCGACCTTCGCCTGCGCCATCGCATTCGCGATGTCGTCCACGAACGTCACGGACTTCGGCACCGACTCCGGAGCCGGCCGGCCGCTGAACACGAAGACGGGAACGCCGTGGTGCGAGCCGCCGTAGTAATCGACCTGCTCCGCGGTCCTGCGGCCGACCAGCACTGCGCCGCTCGCCTGGATATCGTCCCAGATCTCGCCGTCCGGTCCGGTCGGCCGCCCGAACTCGCCGTCGGGTCCCTCGTACCACTCGTGCAGCCGCATGAACCCGTCGCCGCCCGGGTTGCCCGGCCGGTCGTTCGGACCCGCGATGTACCCGTCGAGGGACATCGACATCAACAGCACCGATGAAGACATGAGGTTGCTCCTTGACTCCGGCGAACGCGGTCCGTCCGCGCTCCTACCACCGCGTCGAAGGACCGCAGCCGGACTCGACATCACTCGTCGGCGGACAATGCCTCCAGTACGCCGTCGCCGTACTTGGCCAGTTTGTTCTCACCGATTCCACTGATCGTGCCGAGCTCGGCCAGCGTGCCCGGGAGGTCGGTGGCGATCTGCCGCAGTGTCGCGTCGTGGAAGATGACGTACGCCGGAACGCCCTGCTCCTTGGCGACACCGGCTCGCCAGGTCCGGAGCCGCTCGAAGACCGGCGCGGCCTCGGGGGACAGGTCGGCCGCGGCCTTCTTCCCGCCGGACGACCGGGAACCCGACTTCGACCGCACCCGTTCCGGCTCGCGGCGCATCATCACCTCGCGCCGGCGGCCCAGCACCTCGCTGCTCTCCTCGGTGAGCACGAGCGTGCCGTAGTCGCCTTCCACCGTGAGCAATCGCAGCGCGAGCAGTTGCCGGATCACGCCGCGCCACTCGCTGTCCTTGAGCTCGGTGCCGATCCCGAACACGCTCAGCTGTTCGTGCCGGAACTGCTTGACCTTCTCGGTCTCCTTGCCGAGCAGGATGTCGATCAACTGCCCCGCCCCGAACTTCTGGCCGCGTTCGTGCTGCAGCCGGTACACGGTCGACAGCAGCTTCTGCGCCGCGATCGTCCCGTCCCACGACTCCGGTGGGGTCAGGCAGGTATCGCAGTTCCCGCAGGCGTCGCCCTGCTGACCGAAATACGCGAGCAGCTGGGATCGCCGGCACTGCACGGTCTCGCACAACGCGAGCATCGCGTCGAGATGCGAGCTGAGCCGGCGCCGATGCGCGAGATCACCCTCGGACGTGTCGATCATCTTCCGCTGCTGTACGACGTCCTGCAGCCCGTAGGCCAGCCACGCGGTCGAAGCCAACCCATCGCGTCCGGCGCGACCGGTCTCCTGGTAGTACCCCTCGACCGACTTCGGCAGGTCGAGATGCGCCACGAACCGCACGTCGGGCTTGTCGATCCCCATCCCGAACGCGATCGTCGCAACCACCACCAGGCCGTCCTCGCGCAGGAACCGGGACTGGTTGGCCGCGCGGGTCCGGCTGTCCAGGCCGGCGTGGTACGGCACGGCCTCGATCCCGTTCTGGGTCAGGAAGGCCGCGGTCTTCTCGACGCTGTTGCGCGACAGGCAGTAGACGATGCCCGCGTCGCCGGCGTGCTCGGTGCGGAGCAGATCGAGCAACTGCCGCTGCGGGTTGTCCTTCGGGACGATCCGGTACTGGATGTTCGGCCGGTCGAAGCTCGCGACGAAGTGCTTGGCCTCGGTCAGCTTCAACCGGGTGGCGATCTCCTGATGGGTCGCCTCGGTCGCCGTCGCGGTCAGCGCGATCCGCGGTACATCGGGCCAGCGCTCGTGCAGCTCCGACAACATCAGATAGTCCGGCCGGAAGTCGTGGCCCCACTGCGACACACAGTGCGCCTCGTCGATCGCGAACAACGCGATCTTTCCCTGGTCGAGCAACCGTACGGTCGCGTCGACGCGGAGCCGCTCGGGCGCGAGATACAGCAGGTCCAGCTCACCGGCCAGGAACGCCTGCTCGACCTCGCGCCGTTGCTCGAAATCCTGCGTGGAGTTGAGGAATCCCGCCCGTACGCCGAGAGCCGTCAGTGCGTCGACCTGGTCCTGCATCAACGCGATCAGGGGCGAGATCACCACCCCCACACCGGATCTGACCAGCGCGGGGATCTGGTAGCAGAGGGACTTCCCGCCACCGGTCGGCATCAGCACGAGGGCGTCGCCACCGGCCACGACCGTGTCGATGATCTCGGCCTGCTCGCCGCGGAAGGCGTCGTACCCGAAGACCCGGCTGAGCACTTCGACGGCTTCGGAAACGGGCAGTCCGGTTGTCTCGGTCACCCCGCGAGTCTAGTGAGATCGTCGCGGCGATGCTGGGTACCTGCACAAGCCTGTGGATTACTGCGAACCCGCATACGTGCCGACGCTCCACAAGTTGCCTTCGGGATCGCGCACGGTGAAGCCGCGGGAGCCGTAGTCCTCGTCCTTGAGCCCACGGACGACAACGGCTCCGGCGCCGACGGCGCGACCGATCAGGCTGTCCGGGTCATCGTGGACGAGATAGACCGACTGGGTTGCGTCGGCGATCGGACTGAACTCGTCCGGCTCCGTCTTCGCGTCGGTCGAACTCACCATCACGCCACCACCTGCCGCCCAGGTCAGCTGTGAGTGCGCGATCGATCCCTCGGTCGGGCCGGGATACGACACGACCAGGGCGAAGCCGAGGCCTTCGGTGAGGAACTTCAGGGCCGCCTGGCCGTCGCGGTACACGAGGGTCGGCCAGACCCCGATCACTGTCTGCTCTGTCGTGGTATTCATGCCTCCGACTCTGCGGCCCAGGCCGGCACGAAGTCTTGGACGTTTGGGAGTTCCTCCGTCATCCACTGCCGCGGTGAGCAGCCCGCGATCGCCCGGAACTCGCGGGTCAGATGGGCTTGATCGGCGTACCCGAACTCCGCCGACAGCTCGGCCAGCCGGGTCGCCGGCCGACGGCGCAGCTGCCCGATCGCACGCTCGAACCGCATCACCCGCGCCGCCACCTTCGGCGCCAGCCCGAACTCCGCGGTGAACCGGCCCGTCAGGTGCCGCCGGCTCCACCCGACCTCAGTCGCCAGCTCCTGTACGCCGATCGCACCGCCGGTGTCGCGTAGCCGCTGCCAGGCCCAGTCGATCTCCGGACGCGGCTCCGGCACTGTGTCGCCGGACCACCGCTGGAGCAGGAGTCCCTCGATCAGATCGAAGCGCGCGTCCCAGCTCGGCGCCTCCCGCAGTTGCTCGGTCAGCGCCCGGGCAGGCCGTCCGAGCACGTCGTCGAGGCCTACCACCGTGGAGGCGAGCTCCACCGGCGGCAGACCGAGCAAGGCGCGCGCGGCGGCCGGGGTCAGCGACACCTGCACGCCCGCGCGGCTGGGCGTCGCGCCGACGTGGATCGCGGTCGAGTGCAGACCGCCGACCAGGGCGTCGAACTTCTCGACCGGTGCACCCGGCCAGGCGACGCCGAGCGGCTCGTCCAGCGTGATCACCAGGGTGAGGAACCGCGACGGCAGCCCACGATGGAGCGAGGGTGGATCGCCCGCGTACGCATATCCGCTCAGGTCTCCGACGTACGGCCGCAGGGCAGGGTGCACCGCACGGCTGCGGTGCACGAACCCGGTCATGTTCTCAGGCTAGGTCGACCCGCCGACAGAATCACTCCTCCACGATCCGGGACCCGCGTACCGCCATCCGGACGGGCGTGGCAACATCAGTAGGGTCGTTCTACTGCGAGGAGATGTCGTCGTGCCTGCTCTGAGGTCCCGTACCGTCACCCACGGCCGCAACATGGCGGGCGCCCGCGCGCTCATGCAGGCCTCCGGGGTAGCCCGCGAGGACTTCGGCAAGCCGATCATCGCGGTGGCGAACAGCTTCACCGAGTTCGTCCCCGGTCACACCCACCTCGCGCCGGTCGGCCGGATCGTCTCCGCGGCGATCCACGCGGCCGGCGGCATCGCCCGCGAGTTCAACACAATCGCCGTCGACGACGGGATCGCGATGGGCCACGGCGGCATGCTCTACAGCCTGCCGTCCCGCGACCTGATCGCGGACTCCGTCGAGTACATGGTCGAGGCGCACTGCGCGGACGCGCTGGTCTGCATCTCGAACTGCGACAAGATCACCCCCGGCATGCTGAACGCCGCGCTCCGGCTGAACATCCCGACCGTTTTCGTCTCCGGCGGCCCGATGGAGGCCGGCCGGGCCACGCTGGTCGACGGGACCGTCCGCAAGCTCGACCTGATCGACGCGATGTCCGAGGCCGTCAACGAGAACGTCTCCGACGCCGACATCCTGCGGATCGAGGAGAACGCCTGCCCGACCTGCGGCTCCTGCTCGGGCATGTTCACGGCCAACTCGATGAACTGCCTGACCGAGGCGATCGGCCTGTCGCTGCCGGGCAACGGCTCGGTGCTGGCCACGCACACCGCCCGGAAGGCGTTGTACGAGAAGGCCGGCGAGACCGTCGTACAGATCACCAAGCGGTACTACGACAACGACGACGCGACCGTGCTGCCGCGCAACATCGCGTCCCGGGAAGCGTTCGAGAACGCGATGGCGCTGGACATTGCGATGGGCGGGTCGACCAACACGATCCTGCACCTGCTCGCGGCCGCGCAGGAGGCCGAGGTCGGCTTCGACCTGGACGACATCAACGCGGTCTCCCGCCGGGTGCCGTGCCTGGCGAAGGTCGCGCCGAACGTCGCACCCGGCGGCACCTACTACATGGAGGACGTGCACCGGGCCGGTGGCATCCCGGCGATCCTCGGTGAGCTGCACAGGGCCGGGCTGCTGAACGAGAACATCCACACCGTGCACAGCGACTCGATCGACGACTGGCTGAAGAACTGGGACGTCCGTGGGGGTTCGCCGTCGCCGGAGGCCGTCGAGCTGTGGCACGCGGCGCCGGGTTGCAAGCGGTCGGCGACGGCGTTCTCGCAGTCCGAGCGGTGGGAGACCCTCGACACCGACGCGGCCGGCGGGTGCATCCGCGACTTCGAGCACGCGTACTCGAAGGACGGCGGTCTCGCCGTCTTGAAGGGCAACCTGGCCGTCGACGGCTGCGTGGTGAAGACGGCCGGTGTGGACGAGTCGATCTGGACGTTCCAGGGTCCCGCGGTGGTGTGTGAGTCGCAGGAGGAAGCGGTCGAGAAGATCCTCGCCAAGCAGGTCACGCCGGGCGACGTCGTGGTGATCCGGTACGAAGGCCCGAAGGGCGGACCGGGGATGCAGGAGATGCTCTACCCGACCTCGTTCCTCAAGGGCCGCGGCCTGGGCAAGGTCTGCGCCCTCGTCACCGACGGCCGCTTCTCCGGCGGTACGTCGGGACTCTCGATCGGTCACGCCTCACCCGAGGCCGCGTCCGGCGGGACGATCGCACTCGTCCAGGACGGCGACCAGATCAAGATCGACATCCCCGGCCGCTCGATCGAGCTGCTGGTCTCCGACGAAGAACTAGCCACCCGGCGGGACGCCCTGAACGGCGTTTACGCCCCGAAGGCCCGTGACCGCAAGGTCTCGCAGGCCCTGCGCGCTTACGCCGCGATGGCCACCAGCGCCGACAAGGGCGCGGTCCGCGACGTCTCCAAGCTGGGCTGAGTGGACGAGGCGCTCTCCGGCGGCCGGTTCGCGCAACCGGTCCGCCGGGGCGACACCGTGCGCCGCCGCCGGGGTACGGCGAACACGCACGCGCTGCTGCGGCACTTCGAGCAGGTCGGCTTCGACCTCGCGCCGCGGCTGCTGGCGGTGGACGATGCGACCGAGACGCTGTCGTACCTTCCAGGAACCACGGGATACCCGCCCCTGACCGACGAACTCCGATCCGATCAAGCGCTGGTGAGTGTGGCCCGCGCGATCCGCCGGCTCCACGATGCGACCGAGGGCTTCGAGCCGCCCGAGCCAGGGGAGTGGCACGCGCTGGAGGTCGCGACGCCGGTCGCGATCGACTGCATCGGTCATCACGACCTGGCGCCCTGGAATCTCGTCTTCGAGGGCTCCGAGGTCACCGGGATCATCGACTGGGACACGATCCGCCCGTCGAACCGCCGGTGGGATCTCGCGTACGCCGCACACCAGTTCGTCCCGTTCCACCCGTCGGCCTCGCTCGAGCCCTTCGGTTGGCCGGAGGAACCCGACCGGGCCGGGCGGCTGCGCCTGTTCTGCGAGTCCTATGGCCTGGGAGTCGCGCCGGCCGAGCTGGTGGACCTGATCGGGATCAGGCTGCTGGCGTTCGCGGCGTACATCGACCAGCAGGTACGGGCGGGTGACCCGGCGTTCGACGTACATCGGGACGAGGATCACGCCGGCGGGTATCGAGCCGCCGCGGCGTACGTCCTGGCGAATCGGGCGACGTTTCTACAGCTCTAGGTCGAAGGCGAGGTTGATGGCCTCCGCGAGGGCCGGCTCCTGGTCGGGGTGGAGGTAGCCGATCAGGCGGCCGAGCTGGACCTTCGGGATGGTCTGGACGTTGTCGCAGGAGATCGCGCTCACGTGGTCGAGGCCGTTGTCCGGGCCGACCAGGACCTCGGTGGACAGACCGCGGACCGTGCTGGTGATCGGGGCGACCGTCACGTTGGTCAGGCGCGGGCGGATCAGCTCGCGGGTGAGGACCACGACCGGCCGCGGCTTGTCGAGCCGGGCGATGTGGATCGGACGCATCAGTCGAGGTCGGTGAGCACGGTCCCGGCAGCCGCGGGGGACAGACCCTCGAGGTCCGGGTAGTCGCCGTGCTCGGTCAGGATGGCCAGGTCGCGGGCGGCCAGCTCCCGGCGGCGCTCACGCTCCATCGCCCGGGCGACCACGGACGCCCGGCTCGTTGCCTTGTCGGTCGCGACGAGCTGGTCCATGAAGTCGACCAGCTCATCCGGCAACCGCACTGTGATCTGCTTGCTCATACCAAGACCATACCGCGCTGGGATTCAATTCGGTAGCGCGGTCTGCTCGGCACAAGTCTCCCAGAGCCGCCCGGCCGCGGCCTGGTCCTGCGCGGCGGTCGAGGGATCGGTACGCCGTTCCCGCGAGTAGTAGAGGCCGGTGTCGTCGGCAATGTCCGGCGAGGTGGCCAGCCAGACCATGGTCTCGGCACCTTGCTCGGGAGTCCGGGCGAACGGCTTGGTCATCGCCATCATGGCCCGCATCAGCACGCCGTTGTTGGTGTTGAACCCGGTCGAGACCAGCCCGGGCTCGAAGACGTAGGTGTGGATCGCCGGCATCCGCCGCCCCAGCTCCGCACTCAGCAGGATCAGCGCGAGCTTGGTCTCGCCGTACCTGCGCAGGGATCCGCCGGTCAGTTTGGCGCCGGTCGAGAAGTACCGCTCGCCGGCCAGGTCGTCGAAGTCGATCCGCTTGGCCTTCTCGTGCTCGTCGGACGCCGTCCCGATCACCTGGGCGCCGGCGGAGAGGTGGTCGGCGAGCAGCGTGGTGATCAGGTATGGCGCGACGACGTTGAGCGCCCAGGTCAGCTCGATCCCGTCCGCCGAGAGCTGGTGAGAGCCGTAGATCGCGCCGGCGTTGTTGATCAGTACGTCGATGGCCGGCGCGCGGTCCTTCACCTCGGCGACCATCGCGCGGATCGAGGCCTGCGAGGTCAGGTCCGCCTCGAACACGTCTGCCCCGCCGAGGTCGGCCGCGACCTTCTCGGCCTTCGCGCGGTTGCGGGCGACCAGTCCGATCCGGGCGCCGCGAGCGGCCAGCTCGCGGGCGGCGGCCAGGCCGATCCCGTTGGTGGCGCCGGTGATCAGTACGTACTTGCCGTCCATCGTCTCGCTCCTCACTCGGTGACCTCGCTAAGAGATTTATACAACGTATAATACGATGTGTAAATCCCTGCTACGCTGTTCTGCATGGGACATCGCGAGGCATTGCTGGCGGCGGCGAAGACCTGCCTGGCCGAGAAGGGGTACGCGCGGACCACGGCCCGGGACCTGGTCTCCGCGTCGGGCACCAACCTGGGATCGATCGGGTACCACTACGGCACCAAGGAGGCCCTGCTGATGCGGGCCGCGATCGAGCTGATGGGCGAGTGGAGCGAGGAGTTGGAAGCGCTCATCGCCGGCGGTGCCCGGTCACCCGAGCAGGTCTGGACGTACGTCGTCGATCTGTTCGCGAGGTATCACCACGTGTGGGCCGCGCAGTTCGGCGTACTCGCGATGGTCGAACACGAATCCACCCTCCGGGCGGCGCTGGCCGAGGCCACCGAACGAGCCCGACTCGGTCTGGCCGCCCTCTTCGCCGGCCTCGATCCTGCGGCCGATGTCGAGCGGGCGCGGGAGGTGGGGTCCTACTATTACGCCCTCCTGGTCGGAGTCATGGCGCAGCACGTGATCGACCCCGAGCATGCGCCCACCGGCCAGGCGATCGCCCGCGCGATCAGTTCGGCGACATTGTCGACCAGCTGATCAGGTCGACGGCCGGGAGCGAGGGGAGGGCCGTGATGGCGGCGAGTTCGCCGTCCAGCAGGCCGACGAGCTGGGCCAGTCGGGCGGTGACATCGCTCGCCTCGAGCAACTTCTGCCGGTCGGGGGTGAGCAACGTCATCGCGGCCGACATCAGGAACGACAGCGTGCTCGGGTCGTCCGGGAGGTCGCCGATGTGCAGGCCCGGGCGGCTGATCTGGCTGACGGCTTCGGCGTACTTGCGGAAGCGATCGACCGCGATCATCGCGGTCCCGAGCGGGTCGTCGCCGAGCTCCTCGTCGAGCCACTCGACGTCGGCGACCAGGTAGTCGCCGCCGCCGTCCAGCTCGGCCACCTTGAACCGCCGGTTGCCGGTCAGCGTGATCTCGACCGGACCGTCGTCGTCCGGATCCAGCGTGATCTCGGAGATCGTCGCCGCGCAGCCGGTGCCGTACAGCGACCGGAACACCCGCTCGCCCAGCTCGTAGCCGTCCCGCACGGCGAGCGCCCCGCAGACCAGTTCGCCACCGTTCTCCACCAGGTCGCGGACGACCGCGCGGCCCTGGACATCGGTGACCGGAATGGGGAGCACCAGCCCGGGAAAGATCACTGTGTCGACAGTGAGCAGCGGTAGGCGGGAGTCCATGTTGACGAGAGTAGTGGACGCGAACCCCTGATCACGCCTCGTAACTGCCAGCTGATGGATATGGCGCGAGCCCGCCGGGGCGTCACCACTAGACTGGCGCCATGATTCGCCGCGTCGACCTGCGGGGCCGAGTGGCGGCCGGAGAGGTCTCCGACCTCCAAGCCGAAGTGAATGCCCTCGTCCCCCGAGCCGTGTTCGACGTCGAGAAGGCTCTCGACGTCGTCCGACCGATCTGCCTGGACGTCCGCCATCGCGGCCTCGAGGCGATCAGGGAGTACGGCGAGAGGTTCGACCATGTCCACGTCGAGGACGTCCGGGTTCCGGCCGACGCGCTGAAGACGGCCCTCGAGGAGCTCGATCCGACGGTGCGGTCGGCCTTCGAGGAGTCGATCCGCCGGGTCCGCGAGGTCAGTCAGGACGAGCTCACTCCCGATATCGCCTCCGAGCCGGCGCCGGGTGGCCGGGTCACCCAGCGGTTCGTGCCGGTGCAGCGGGTCGGTCTCTACGTGCCCGGTGGCCGTGCGCCACTGGCGTCCAGCGTCGTGATGAACGTCGTACCGGCGCAGGTTGCCGGGGTGCCGTCGCTGGCGGTGGCATCCCCGCCACAGCGACCGGGGCGGTGGGGCGGGGAAGGAGTTCAGGCAGCGTTCGGTGGTCTGCCGCACCCGACTGTGCTTGCGGTGTGTGCGTTGCTCGGGATCGAGGAGGTGTACGCGATGGGTGGCGCGCAGGCGATCGCCGGGTTCGCGTACGGCTTTGACGGATGCCGGAAGGTCAACCTGATCACGGGGCCCGGCAACATCTATGTGGTCGCCGCCAAGCGGTTCCTGTTGGGTGAGGTCGGGATCGACTCCGAGGCCGGTCCGACCGAGATCGCGATCCTTGCCGACGACACCGCCAACGCCGAGCACGTCGCGGCTGACCTGATCAGCCAGGCCGAGCACGACCCGATGGCCGCCAGCGTGCTGGTCACGCCATCCGAGAGCCTGGCGGCCGCCGTCGAGGCGGAGCTGCCCCGGCAGGTCGCGAAGACCAAGCACCAGGACCGTGTCAACGAAGCACTCGACGGGCAGCAGTCGGCCGTCGTACTCGTGGACGATCTGGAGCAGGGCACGGCTGTCGTGGACGCGTACGCCGCTGAGCACCTGGAGATCCAGACCGCGGACGCGGAGGAGCGGGCCGGGCTGATCACCAACGCCGGCGCGATCTTCGTCGGCGGCTGGTCACCGGTCTCGCTCGGTGACTACTGCGCCGGCTCCAACCACGTGCTCCCGACAGCAGGCTGCGCGTGCCACTCGTCGGGCCTGTCGGTCCGCAGCTTCCTGAAGGCGGTGCACGTCATCAACTACTCGCGCGACGCGCTGCAGGAGGTGGCCGGCCACGTGGTCGCGCTGGCGCACGCCGAGGACCTGCCTGCTCACGGGGCCGCGGTGTCCGTGCGATTCCCTGGGGAGAAGTGATGGGTCGTTTCGACGGGCTGCCGATCCGCGAGGAGCTGAAGAGCTTCGAGCCGTACGGCGCCCCGCAACTGGATGTCCCGATCCTCCTCAACGTCAACGAGAACCCGTACCCCCCGAGCGAGGAGACCGTCGCGGACATCGCCGCGTCGGTGACCGAGGCGGCTCGCGGCCTGAACCGCTACCCGGATCGCGAGTTCCTCGACCTCCGCGCGGACCTCGCGGCGTACCTGGGCCGCGAGTCCGGTGCGCAGTTGACGGCCGAGCAGGTCTGGGCCGCCAACGGGTCAAACGAGGTGATGCTGCACATCCTGCAGGCCTTCGGCGGCCCCGGACGTACGGCGCTCTCCTTCGCGCCGACGTACTCGATGTATCCCGAGTACGCGCGGGACACCAATACGGACTGGGTCACGGGGCGACGGGCGGAGGACTTCACCCTCGACAAGAGCAAGGCGCTCGCGGCGATCTCGCGGCACCGCCCGTCGGTCGTCCTGCTGGCCTCACCGAACAACCCGACCGGTACGGCGCTCCCGATCGACGTGGTCGAGGCGATCGCGGCCCGGACCTCCGCGATGGGGTCGGTCGTCGTCGTGGACGAGGCGTATGCGGAGTTCCGTCGTACCGGGACTCCGAGTGCGGTGACGTTGTTGCCGTCGTACCCGAATCTCGCGGTGGCGCGGACGATGTCGAAGGCGTTCGCACTGGCCGGCGGGCGGGTCGGATACCTTGCCGCGAGCAAGCAGTTGGTGGACGCGCTGCGGATCGTCCGGCTGCCGTACCACCTGTCCGCGGTGACCCAGACGGTCGCGCGGGCGGCGTTGCGGCACTCCGACGAGTTGCTCGGCCGGGTCGAGCAGCTGCGGGTCGAGCGGGACGAGACCGTCGACTGGCTGCGTTCGCAGGGGTTGCGCGCGGTCGACTCGGACGCGAACTTCGTGCTGTTCGGGACGTTCGCCGACCGGCACGCGGTCTGGCAGTCACTGCTGGACGACGGCGTACTGATCCGCGAGACCGGACCGAACGGCTGGCTGCGGGTCTCTATCGGCACCAGCGAGGAGATGGCCGCATTCCGCGCTTCACTCGAGCGCGTCCTCAAGACAGACACGGGAAGGTTGACATGAGCCGGAGTGCGCGGATCGACCGCGAGACCAGCGAGTCCAAGGTCCTGGTCGAGCTCGACCTGGACGGCACCGGTCGCGCCGAGATCTCAACAGGGGTTGGGTTCTACGACCACATGCTCAACGCGCTGGCCAAGCACGCGCTGCTCGATCTGCACGTGAACACGGTCGGCGACCTCGAGATCGACGCGCACCACACGGTCGAGGACACCGCGATCGGGATCGGCCAGGCGCTGCGCGAGGCCTTGGGTGACAAGCGAGGGATCAGAAGGTTCGGCGACGCGACCGTGCCGCTGGACGAAGCGCTCGTGCACTGCACGGTCGACCTGTCCGGGCGCCCGTACTGCGTCCACACCGGCGAGCCGGACGGACAGGTATACGCGATCATCGGCGGCGACTACGCGGGTTCGCTGACCCAGCACGTGTTCGAGACGCTCGCGTTCAACGCTGCGATCTGCATCCACATCCGGGTGCTGTCCGGCCGCGACCCGCACCACATCGTCGAGGCCCAGTTCAAGGCGTTCGCCCGAGCATTGCGGGCGGCGGCCGAGCCGGACCCGCGGCAGCCGGGCATTCCCTCCACCAAGGGCGCCCTGTGAGGTCGGCACTGTGAGCAAGAAGGTCGTCCTGCTCGACTACGGCTCCGGCAACATCCGGTCGGGGGAGCGGGCGCTGCAACGCGTCGGCGCGGACGTCACCGTCACCTCCGACTACGACGAAGCGCTGAACGCGGATGGCCTCCTGGTCCCAGGTGTCGGTGCTTTCGAGGCCTGCATGACCGGCCTTCGCGCGGTGCGAGGCGACGTCGTCGTCGACCGCCGGCTGACCGGCAGCCGCCCGGTGCTGGGGATCTGTGTCGGCATGCAGATCCTGTTCGCCCGCGGCATCGAGCACGGCGTCGAGACCGAGGGCTGCGACCAGTGGCCCGGCACGGTCGAGCGGCTCCAGCCCGAATCCGCCGAGCCCGTCCCGCACATGGGCTGGAACACGGTCGACGTCCCGACCGGCACCGCGCTGTTCGACGGCATCGAGAAGGAACGCTTCTACTTCGTCCACTCGTACGGCGTCCGCAGTTGGCAACTCACCGACACCCGCGAGTCGGTCAGCCCGCTCGTCACCTGGACGACGTACGGCGGTGACCGCTTCGTCGCCGCGGTCGAGAACGGTCCGCTGACCGCCACTCAGTTCCATCCGGAGAAGTCCGGTGACGCGGGCGCGACGCTGCTCGCGAACTGGGTTCGTTCGTTGTAATACCAGTGGCGTAACTGGTTTCACACCTGACCGTCGGTCACGGTTTGGGTGACGGGTCAGATTTCCTGGCTGCCAGGTCTTCTCAGTTCACTGCGCGTGCTGTCACACTCACTCGCCAAGTGGGTTGGGAACCGTCGGGGATCCTGGAGGCCGGGTGCTGGCTGCGAAGAACCTCGAGGTCGTCTACGACGACGTGATGCTGGTGCTGCGGGGCGTCGGCCTCGAGGTCCCGCAAGGGCGCATCGTTGCCCTGCTGGGGGCGAACGGCGCCGGCAAGTCCACCTTGTTGCGCGCCTTCTCCGGCCTGCTCGACGTGCACAACGGTGCGGTCCGGCGCGGCTCGATCACCCTCGACGGCGAGCCGATCCATACGTACGGCGCCAGCCGGATCGCTGCCCTGGGCATCAAGCAGGTGCTGGAAGGCCGGCGGATCCTCGCCGACCTCACCGTCGAGGAGAACCTGCGGATCGGCGGTCACGTCAGCCCGCGTTCGATCCGGGCGAACCTCGACCGGACCTACGCGCTGTTCCCGGTGCTGGCCGACCGGCGCCGCAAGCTGGCCGGGTACCTGTCCGGCGGCGAGCAGCAGATGCTGGCGATCGGACGAGCACTGATGTCGGATCCGAAGTACCTGCTGCTGGACGAGCCGAGCCTCGGCCTGGCGCCGCTGATCGTGCAGCAGATCCGGGACGTGATCGTCCAGATCAACCAGCAGGGCACCACCGTGCTCCTGGTCGAGCAGAACGCGGCGATGGCGTTGTCGATCGCCGAGCACGGCTATGTCCTCGAGAACGGCGCGATGGTGATGGACAAACCCGCGGCCGAGCTCCTGGCGGACGGCGACGTCCGTGAGTTCTACCTCGGCCTCGGCGCCGAGGGATCGGCCAGGTCATTTCGCGACGTCAAACACTACCGCCGCCGGAAGCGGTGGCTGTCATGACGGATCCGGTACTCAGGTTCGAGGACGTCGTACTCGCGTTCGACGGTGTGACCGCGCTCAACGGCGTCAGCTTCACCGTGAACCCGGGCGAACTGTTCGCGGTGATCGGGCCGAACGGCGCCGGCAAGACCTCGATCTTCAACGTGCTCTCGGGTGTCTACCGCCCGAACCGCGGCGCGGTCCGCTTCGGCGACGAGGATCTGCTCGGTCGCCGGCCGCACCAGATCGCCCGCCTCGGCATCGCCCGCACCTTCCAGAATATCGAGCTGTTCTCCAACCTGACCGTGCTGGACAACCTCATGCTCGGCCGCCACCACCATCACCCGTACGGGGTGCTCAGCGCGTTCGCGTGGATCGGTACGGCCCGGCGCAACGAGCTGGCCAACCGCGAGGCCGTCGAGGAGATCGTCGACTTCCTCGAGCTGGCGCAGTGGCGGCGACTCCCGGTCGGCCTGCTGCCGTACGGCGTGCAGAAGCGGGTCGAGCTCGGCCGGGCGCTCGCGTCCGAACCGAAGCTGCTGTTGCTGGACGAGCCGGTCGCCGGGATGAACCTGGAGGAGACCGAGGACATGGCCCGGTTCATCCTCGACATCCGCGACGAACTGGGGCTGCCGATGGTGATGGTCGAGCACGACATGGGCCTGGTGATGGATCTGGCCGACCGGATCATGGTGATCGACTTCGGCAAGCCGATCCGGACCGGCTTGCCGCGTGAGGTGGCGACCGATCCCGATGTGGTCCGCGCCTACCTGGGCGAGGAACACCAGGTGATGCGATGAAGACGATCGCCAGCCGGGTGCGCGACCGGGCAGCCGAGACGCCGGGTGCGATCGCCTTGCGGGAAAAGGATCTGGGCATCTGGCAGCAGGTCAGCTGGGCCGAGTACTGGCACACCGCGAACCTCGTCGGCCACGCGTTGCTTGCCCTTGGCATCGAGCCGGGCGACCGGGTCGCGATCCACTCCGAGAACCGGCGGGAGTGGCTCTACACCGACGTCGGCACCGTCGCGGTCCGTGCCGCCACGGTCGGTCTCTACCCGACCAACCCGGTCGCCGAGGTCGCCTACCTGCTGCGCCACTCGGGCGCGAAGGTACTGATCGCCGAGGACCAGGAGCAGGTCGACAAGGCACTCGCGGTCGACGACCTTCCCGACCTCGAACACATCGTGTACGTCGAGCCCCGCGGCATCCGGAACCGGTACGACGACCCGCGCCTGATCGCGTGGCCCGAATTCCTTGCCCTCGGCACCGACCATGCCGAGCAGCGACCGGACGCGGTGACCGAGCGGATGACAGCGGCCACCTCGGACGACGTGGTGACACTGATCTACACCTCCGGCACGACTGGCCCGCCGAAGGGCGTGATGCTGACCGCGGCGAACGTCGACTTCGCCATCCAGGAGCTGATCGAGCGCGGCGGGTTCACCTCGCCACCACCGTCGCCGCGCGACAGCGTGCTGTCCTATCTGCCGTTGTGTCACGTCGCCGAACGGATCTTCAGCGGCTGGTTCGGCGCCGGTGCCGGGGTCTGCGTGCACTTCGCCGAGTCGATCGAGACCGTGGCGGCCAATCTGCACGAGGTCCAGCCGACCGTCCT
Source organism: Kribbella sp. NPDC051952 (assembly GCF_040680855.1). Classification (NCBI taxonomy): domain Bacteria; kingdom Bacillati; phylum Actinomycetota; class Actinomycetes; order Propionibacteriales; family Kribbellaceae; genus Kribbella; species Kribbella sp. NPDC051952. The sequence continues at coordinate 93,369 of NZ_JBFAXQ010000005.1, read as the reverse complement.
GTTCGGCGTGCCGAGGATCTGGGAGAAGATCGCGGCCGGTGTGCGGATCCGGATCGAGTCGGCCGATCCGGTGAAGCGCGTGATCGGTGGCTTCTGGCTCCGGCGGGCGGACTGGATCGGCGACGTACTCGCGGCCAACGACGGACGCCATACGGCTGCCTCTCGAGCGGTCTACCTGGCCGGCTGGCTGTTCTGCTATCGCGCGCTCAAGGACCGCGTCGGGTTGCGGAAGGTCCGGTACGCCGCGTGTGGGGCCGCACCGATCGCGCCGGAAGTGCTGCGGTTCTTCATGGGTCTCGGCCTGCCGATGCACGAGGTGTACGGCATGACCGAGAACACCGCGGTGGCGACGGCCAACCGTCCCGGCCGGGTGAAGGTCGGAACGGTCGGCGAGCCGCATGACGGCGTCGAGGTGCGGATCGACGAGAGCACCGGCGAGATCCTGACCCGGCATCCCGGCACGTTCGCCGGCTACTGGCACGACCCGGACGCGACCGCGAGCGTCCTCGAGCCGGACGGCTGGCTGCACACCGGCGACGTCGGGGAGTGGGTCGGCGACACGCATGTGCGCATCACCGACCGGATGAAGGACATCATCATCACGGCCGGTGGGAAGAACATCGCCCCGTCGGAGTTCGAGAACGCGCTGAAGGCATCGCCGTACATCAAGGAAGCGCTGGTGATCGGGGACCGGCGCAAGTTCCTCGCCGCGCTGATCGGGATCGAGCCCGACACGGTCGGCCACTGGGCCCAGGTCCACCGGCTTCAGTACTCGACGTACGGCGATCTGTCCGCAAAACCCGAGGTGATCGCGCTGGTGCAAACGGTCGTGGACGAGGTCAACGAACGGTTCGCGACGGTCGAGCAGGTGCGGTCCTTCCGGCTGCTGCCGAAGCTGCTCGATCACGAGGACGGCGAGCTGACCGCCACCCAGAAGCTGAAGCGCACCGCGGTCGCGACGTCGTTCGCCGCGCTGGTCGAATCCATGTACGCCGGGGGTGCACGGTGAACGAGTTCGTCGCGACAGTGGTCCGCGGTCTGGGCAACGGATCGATCTATGCCCTGCTGGCGCTGGGTTTCGTGATCGTCTACAAGTCGATGCGGGTGATCAGTTTCGCCCAGCCGGCGTTCATGATGGCGGGCGCGCTGCTGGTCAGCTACTTCGTGCTGTCGATGAACTTCTTCCTCGCCGTCGTGATCGCGCTGGTGCTGACCGCGCTGCTCGGCGCGGGCGTGGAGCGCCTGGCATTGCGGCCGATGATCGGCAAGCCCGTGTTCGTGATCGCGATCATCACGCTCGGCGTCGACATCGTCGTCCGTACGGTCGTCAACTCCTTCATCGGCCTGGACATCCGCCAGATGGGTGACCCGTGGGGGTTGGGGCAGGTCGGCGTACTGGGCGTCAAGGTGGACCAGCGGCATCTCGCCACGCTGGTGACGACGCTGATCGTGGTCGCCGCGCTGTTCGCCTTCTATCGCTGGTCGCGGACCGGGCTGGCGATGCGGGCGGCCTCGTCGGATCAGGAGGTCGCGCTCGCGCAGGGCATCTCGGTTGGGCGGGTGTTCTCGCTGTCCTGGGCGCTTGCGGCGGCGCTGGCCGGACTCGCCGGAGTATTCCTCTCGACCGGCATCGGCCTGGAGCAAAACCTCTGGCTGACCGCCCTCAAGGCCTTGCCGGTGATCATCCTCGGCGGTCTCGACTCACTCGGTGGGGCGGTGATCGCCGGCCTTGCGATCGGGGTGGTCGAGGCGCTCATCGGCAACTACGGCGGAAACCTGAGTCCGGTCTTCGGCGGCGACTTCTTCCTCGTCGTCCCCTACCTGCTGATGCTGCTCGTCCTCTTGATCAGACCCTATGGCCTCTTCGGCAGCAGAGAGGTGGAAAGGATATGAGCCGACCGCTGCTCTACCTGTCGTACAAGCAGGACATGGCCTTGCTCAACACACCGGCCAAGCGGATGTGGACGGGCGTCCTGGCAGTGGCCGCGGTGTCGCTGCCGTTCCTGCTCACCGACGACATCCTCGTCGTCCTGGCCACTGCCTGTGTCGCGTCGATCGGCGCGATCGGCCTGAACATCGTGACCGGGTACGGCGGTCAGGTCTCGCTCGGGCATGCGTTCTTCCTGGCGATCGGGGCGTACACGGCGGCGGCTGTGTCAGGGGATCCGGACAGCACCCGGCTGATCGGGTTCGGGATCACGTCGCTGCCGGTCTGGTTGCTCGCCGCCGGTCTGGTCGCGGGGTTGGCCGGGCTGATCGTCGCGCCACTGACGGCTCGGCTGCGCGGGTTGTACCTGGCCATCGTGACGCTCGGGCTGGTGTTCATCGGCGAGCACATCTTCAAGCACTGGCGCGATCTCACCGGGGGAGTCGGGGTCGGGCGGCCGGCCGCCGTACCGGAGTTGTTCGGGATCGAGTTCGCGGTCGACGGGGAGCTGTTCACGAAGGCGCAGAAGCTGTATCTGCTGATGCTCGTGCTGCTGGTGATCTTCGGCGTACTGGCCCGCAATCTCGTCCGGTCCAGGATCGGCCGGGCGCTAGCGGCGGTCCGGGACCGGGACCTGGCCGCCGAGGTGGTCGGGGTCGACGTGACCCGCTACAAGATGATCGCGTTCGCGGTGTCGTCGTTCTACGCCGGCGTCGCGGGTGCGTTGTTGTACGTGATGATCGGCTTCGTCGAGCCCGGATCGTTCAACCTCGGGATGTCGGTGCAGTACATCGCGATGATCCTGATCGGCGGTGTCGCCACCATCTCGGGATCGGTGCTCGGCGCGCTGTTCATCACGCTGTTGCCGCGGGTCACCCGCGAACTCCCCGCCGTCCTGCCGTTCATCAGTGGCAGCTCCGGATCCGGGGGCATCACGGTCTTCCAGGTCGAAACGATTCTGTACGGCCTGTTGATCATCGGCTTCCTGATCTTCGAACCGCGGGGGCTGTTCGGCATCTGGATCCGGCTCCGCACCTATTGGAAGTCATGGCCGTTCTCGCACTGAAGGAGTATCGATGACCGTTCGACGAGGGCCCACCATCGCGCTGGTAATGGCGTTGGCGATGATCGCAACCACCGTTGCGGGATGCCGGAACGACGCACCGGAGACACAGGAGGGCGACTCCGGCGTCAAGTTCGACGTCGGGGTCACCAAGGAGGCCTGCCCGGCCGCGGTGGACAAGGCCAAGGGCTGCATCTACCTGGGGTCGATCTCGGACCTCACGGAGGGTCCGTTCAAGGCTCTCGGCGTACCGATCACCGAAAGCCAGAAGGCGTTCTGGAAGCGGGTCAACGAGGCCGGCGGGATCGGGGCCTTCGAGGTCGACGTGACCAAGTACGTCAAGGACAACAAGTACAACCCGCAGACCCACAACGAGGTGTACGCCGAGATCAAGCCCGACGTACTGGGGTTGGCCCAGACCCTCGGTTCGCCGACGACCGCGGCCATCCTCGGCGATCTCAAGTCCAGCAGCGTGATCGGCGTACCGGCGTCGTGGACCTCGGCCTGGGCGTTCGAGGACGTGATCCTGGAGTCCGGGACGAACTACTGCTTCGAGTCGATGAACTCGGTCGACTTCGCGGCCGAGACACTGAAGTCGAAGAGTGTCGCCGCGGTGCACTTCCCGGGTGACTACGGCGACGACGCGGCGGCCGGGACCAAGCTCGCGGCCGAGGCCAACGGGATGAAGTTCACCGACATCCCGACCGCGCCCGGGCAGGAGAACCAGGGCGCCGCGATCCAGAAGCTGCTCGCTGCCAAGCCCGATCTGGTCATCGTGAGCACCGGCCCGACCGAGGCGGCGACCATCGTCGGCGGCGCCGCGCAGAACGGGTTCAAGGGCCAGTTCATCGGCACCAGCCCGACCTGGAACCCGGCATTGCTGAAGAGCCCGGCCGCGCCCGCGCTGACTGCGCTGTACCGGCAGTCCGGACCCTGGGCGCCGTACGGGACCGACACGCCTGGGCACAAGGCGCTCGCCGGGGCGCTGGACCAGGCGACCTTCAAGGCCGCGCCGAACGACGGCTACACGGCCGGCTGGGTCTGGTCGTACCCGATGAAGGCCGCCCTGCAGAAGGCCGTCGAGTCCAAGGACCTGACCCGGGCCGGGCTGCTGGCCGCGGTGAAGTCGCTGGAGACGGTCGACTACGAAGGGATGCTGCCGGCGGCGGCCGGCAAGTTCGGCGGCGAGCCGAACGACCGGGTGTTCCGGCAGAGCATCATCTCCAAGGTCGACCCGAAGGCCCCGACCGGAGTGACGGTGGAGAAGGACTTCTTCACCGGGAAGACCGCGGAGAAGTACGAGTTCAGCAAGCCCTGCTACCAGTAACGCTGCGGGAGGCCGGGTGGACCGCCGTGGTCCACCCGGCCTGGCCCTACTGGGCGACTTTGAACAGATCGTCCAGCTGGGTGTTGAGCTTCGTCAGCGAGCTGATCGGCGAGCTGCCGATGTAAACGGCGTCCAACCGTGGCGCCATCAGCGCGGCGATGTCGGCCGCGTTCGTCGTGACCGGGAACAGGAACGTCGTCTTGTCCGCGACCTGCTGGGTGAACGGGGTGACGTCGAGCTTGCGCTCGGACTTGTTGTAGGCGATCGCCAGGTCGGTGCCGGCCGGCCTGGCCGGGAAGACCACGCCGGACTGGCCGATGAGGTTCTGGCATTGTTCGCCGGACAGGAACTTGACCCACTTCGCGGCGTTCTCGGGCTGCTTCGACAGCGTGGTGACCGAGTCGGCCAGGCCGTTGAACATCGACGCCCGCTTCCCGCTCGGCCCGATCGGGGTCGGCGCCAGACCGATGTCCAGCTTCTTGCCGGCGGAGTCGGTGAGCTTGGTGAAGCTGGAGATCATCCAGGACCCGCTCAGGCCCAGGGCCGCCGTACCGGACTGGATCTGCTTGTCGGTGCCGATCGCGTTCGCGCCGCCGATCTCCTCGTAGCTGGGCATGTATCCCTTCTGCACCAGGCCGAAGTACCAGCTCAGCGTGTCCTGGAGGGCCGGCTGGTTCAGGTTGAACCTCGTACCCCACGGGTTCTTGTCGGTCGCCTGCCAGCCCGCGCTGCCGGCGAAGGCCGACCACTGCGTCTGACCCCAGCCACCGCCACCGGAGCCCTCGGAAGCGAGCCCGTGCGTCTTCACGTGGGACTTGTCGAAGCCCGGCTCGTCACCCCGGACGCCCTTGTCGTCGATGGTGAGATGGGCGACGAGCTTCTCGAAGGTGCCGCCGTCCTGGGGGTTCCAGGTGAGGTTCTGCAGCTCGGCGAGATCCACGCCGGCCGCCTTGAGAGCGGCAGCGTCGTAGAAGATCGCGATCGTGTCCCAGTCCTTCGGGGCGCCGTACCGCTTGCCGTCCTGGCCCTTCCACAGTTCCGCCAGGCCCTCCTGGTAGTCGCCGTCCTTGATGTCGCTGGTCGGGCCGAGGTCGTCGAGCGGGCGGAGCACCTTCAGATCGACGTACTGCGCGAACTTCGACAGGTGGTCGGTGAACACGTCGGGTGCGGTGTCGGCGATGAAGCCTGCGGTCAGCTTGGACCAGTAGGCGTCCCAGCCGTACTGCGAGATGTGGATCTTCAGGCCGGGGTTGGCCTGCTGGAACGCATCTGCGCACTTCTGGTAGCCCGGTTGCTGGGCCGAGTCCCACAGCCAGTACTCGATGGTGCCGTTCGCGCTGCTGCCGGTGGTACCGCCGCACGCGGTCAGGGCCGCCGCGGTGAGCAGCGCGACCGCGGTGCGGATCCGTTGCCGGAAGGTGATCATGCCGGGCTCCTCACTTGATCCCACTGAAGCCGATGGAGTTGACGATGCGCTTCGCGAAGAGCATGAACAGCACGAGCATCGGCAGGGCGGCGACGAGCGTGGCGGCCATCAGTCCGGACCAGTCCGGGCCGGTCTGCGGCGTCTGGGACTTGAAGACGCCGAGCGCGACGGTGAGGACGCGTGACTTGTCGGTGTAGCTGACCATCAGCGCCCAGAAGTACTCGTTCCAGGAGGCGATGTAGGTCAGGATCGCCAGCGTCGTGATCGGGGCCACCGACATCGGCAGGATGAGCCGGAAGAACACCCGGACCTTGGAGGCGCCGTCCATCAGTGCGGCCTCTTCGACCTCGCGGGAGATGCCGAGGAAGAACTGGCGCAGGAAGAACACCGCGAACGGCGTCATGAACATCGTCGGTAGCGCGATGCCGAGCAGGGTGTCGACCAGACCCAGCTGTTTGATCAGCACGAAGTTCGGCAGCAGGGTGAAGATGGCCGGGATCATCAGGCCGGCCAGGAAGAAGGCGAAGACCTTCTCACGGTGCTTCCACTGCAGCCGCGCGAACGCGTACGCCGCCATCGCGGAGAAGAAGACCTGCCCGGCCGTGATGAGGGTGGCGACGACGACGGAGTTGAACAGGTAGCGCCAGAAGTTGATCGCCTGTCCGGCGCCACCGGCGTCGATGGCCTCTTGCCCGGTCTGCAGCCCGAAGACCCGCTCGAACCCGCCGGCCGAGGTCTGCACCGGTAGCAGGTTGTCGGAGCCGGCGTAGAGGGCGTTGTTGCTGGACAGCGCAGTGCGCAGCATCCAGTAGAACGGGAACAGGCTGACGAGGATCACCAGGATCATGAAGGTCCAGGCCAGTGCACGACCGGGGCTGAACCGGTGCGGCTCGCTCGGAGCGGCCGGGCGGTCCTTGACGGTCACGGGGGCCACGGTGGCGACTTTCGCAGTGGTGTCGGTGGTCATGATTCCTCCTCAGGCCAGGTCGGAGGACTCGGCGCGGGTGAGCCGGTACTGGACGAAGGTCACGATCACCAGTACGGCGAGCAGCGCCACCGACATGGCCGACGCGTAGCCGAACTGGAAACGGCTGAACGCGACGTCGTAGATGTAGAACTGCAGCACCCGCGAGGAGTCGACCGGGCCACCGCGAGTCGCGATCGCCACGGTGTCGAAGACCTGGAACGAGCCGACCACCGTGATGATCAGGACCAGCGACAGGATCGGGCGCAGCAGTGGCACCGTGATGCTGCGGAACATCCGTACCTCGCTCGCGCCGTCGATCCGGCCCGCCTCGTAGACGGTCTCGGGGATCGTCTGCAGGCCGGCGAAGATCAGCAGCGCGGTGTAGCCGACATGCCGCCAGACGTTGATGAAGGCGATGGTCGGGATGACCCAGGCGCTGTCGGACAGGAACGGGATCCGCTCCAGGCCGATCGAGGCGAGGATCGTGTTCCCGATGCCGAGCTGGTAGTCGAGGATCCAGAGGAAGACCATCGCGGCGACCACGTTCGAGACCAGGAACGGCGTCAGTACGATGCCGCGCAGCCAGGTCCGCTGGGTCAGCCGCTGCATCATCACCGCGATCACCAGGGCGAGCACCGTCTGGAAGCCGATGTTCAGGACCACGTAGTACAGCGTCACCTTCAGCGCGTTCCAGAACACCGGGTCCTGGATCATCCGGACGTAGTTGTCCAGGCCGTTGAACTCCGGCGGGGTGAGCAGATTGAACTTCGTGAAGCTGAGATAGATCCCGCGCAAGGTCGGCCAGACCAGGAAGACGGCGAAGCCGACCAGTGCGGGCAGGATGAACAGCAGCGCCAGACGGGTGTCGTCGCGCGGACCGTTCCTGGCGTGGCCGGTCTTCGCCGGCCGGATCGAGGTCGTTGTGACCATTTAGCTCTCCTTCGCCCGGGGACTGTGCACGCCGGGGTCTGGGGCCTATTTACAGTCAGATTGAAAATAAGCCATGCTGGCCACTGTGACAAGGGTCACAAGGCGTCTTTGTAAGCTGGGCGGATGGCAGTGACGGGTGCGTCTGAACGGTCGGCCGGTGAGCGAGGGCTGCTGACCGCGGGAGAGCTCGCTGTCACCCGCCAGTTGCTGATCCACGGGCCGGCGACGAGGGGTGATCTGGGCGACCGGCTCAACCTCTCCTATGCGTCGATGTCCCGGTTGGCGCGGGCCCTCATCGGTGGCGGCATCGCCACCGAGGACCCCGAGTCGGTGGCAGCGATCGGCCGGCCTCGCCACGTCCTGACCGCGGTGCCCAGTGCCCGGCACGTCGTCGGCGTCAAGCTCACCGGCGACACGGCGTACGGCGTCGTCTGCGACCTGTTCGGTGAGGTCAAGGCGACCACGAGGGCGGCCCTGCCCCGGCGCGAGGGGGACGGTGTCGTGCCGGTTGCGGCCACCGTGAAGCTGATCGCCCAACTGGTGAACAGGCTCGCTCCGAAGGTGCCGAGCGTGGACGGGGTCGGGGTGTCCGTGGGCGGGGTGATCGCCGGCCGCTCGGTCGTCCGGGAGGGGACGTTCCTGGGCTGGAGCGAGGTGGATCTCGGCGGACCGCTACAGGATCGGACCGGCCTGCCGATCATCGTCACCAACGACGTCACCGCGCTGGCGCGCGAGCAACTGTGGTTCGGCGCCGGCCGCACTCACTCGACCTTCGGCATCATCACCGTCGGCGCCGGGCTCGGTGTGGGCGTCGTCCGGGAAGGAATCGCCGTCGAGGAACTGATCGACAACGGTCATCTGCTGGCGCACGCACCCGTTGACAGCAGCGGGCCCAGCTGCGGCCTCGGCCACCGGGGCTGCGTGGCGGCCTATCTGAACCGGGAGGATCTCGAGCGCAACGCCTCGGCGGGAGCCAAGCACCCCGTCACTCTGACCGACCTCGTCCGGGCCCGGTCCGGCGGCGACGCGCTCGCAGCCCGTCGGCTCGACGACGCGGCCCGGGCGCTCGGGCATGTCGTGGCCTCGTTCGCGGGGGCGCTCCAGACGACCTGCATCGTGCTGGCCGGCGAGGACATCGCGGCGTTCACCGACTCACCGGCGCTGCAGGAGGTGATCGACGATCGGCTCCGCCCCGGGCCGTTGGAGACCCAGCGCTGCACACTCGAACTCCTCGCCACCCCGCTGACCTTCTCCGACTGGGCCCGGGGCGCCGCGGTGGCAGGCATCCAGCACGTCCTCGGTGCCTAGCGGTCCGCACGAGAAGGGCACGCGGTTCGCCTTGTCGTTGCCTGCCGTTCACCGTACGTTCATCGGTGACCGGCAGCTCTTTCCGCCCACGAGGAGGCCTCACCGTGTCCGAAGTCCAGTCCAACTCCCTGTCCAGGCGTCAGTTCGTCGGCCGTGCCGCCGCAGCCGGAGTCGCGGTCAGCCTGGCCGGCTCGGTGGAGGCGCTGTACACGGCGCAGCCCGCGCTCGGCACGTCCGGGCCGAAGATCGGGTACGGCCCGCTGATCGAGGACCCGGCCGGGATGCTCGACCTGCCGCACGGGTTCCACTACCAGATCCTGTCGCGCGAGGGCACGGTCCGGCCGGACGGGCTCGAGATCCCGAGCCGGTTCGACGGGATGGGCGTGTTCCCGGACCGTCACGGCGGCACCCGCCTGGTTCGCAACCACGAGTGCAGCCCGACCTCGGCGATCAAGGTGGTCGCTCCGGCCAACCGTACGTACGACCCGGCCGGCGCCGGTGGTACCAGCACGCTGGTGGTCGACCGCCACAACGGCGCCACCAAGGAGTTCGTCAGCCTGGGTGGTACGGCGATCAACTGCTCTGGCGGCCATACCCCGTGGCGCACCTGGCTGACCTGCGAGGAGACCGAGCTCAAGGCCGGCGAGAGCGGCTACACCAAGGACCACGGCTTCATCTTCGAGGTCGACCCGTACGACGATCGCCGCAACGTGCATCCGTTCCCGCTGAAGGAGATGGGCCGGTTCCAGCACGAGGCGGTCGCGATCGATCCGTCGACCGGAATCGTGTACGAGACCGAGGACGCGTTCGTCGCGCCGCTCGGAGGCTTCTACCGGTTCCTGCCGAAGCGCCCGCGGGGTGGCTGGGGAACCCTGCGCGCGGGTGGGGAGCTGCAGGCCATGCACATCCCCGGTCTGCCGGACCTGTCCGTCGTCCAGGAGCCGGGCACGTTGTTCCGCGGCGTTCAGTGGGTCAAGGTGCCGGATCCGCTGGCGACGACCGAGTCCGTCCGGGCGCAGGACTTCGCCAAGCCGATCACCGGTGGCTACAAGCTCGAAGGCTGCTGGTGGGGCGATCGGGACCGCTGCGTCTACTTCGTCTCATCGTTCGCCCGGACCGAGCTCGGCCCGAAGGTCGACCACGACGGGCAGGTCTGGCGGTACGACCCGCGGAAGGGGACGCTGCGGCTCGAGGTGATCTTCACCCGGCCTTCGCCCGGATCGGACGACCCGGAGTTCGATGCACCCGACAACATCACGATGTCGCCGTACGGCGGTCTGATGATGTGCGAGGACGGGCTCGGCGAGCAGCACATCCTCGGTACGACGGAGGACGGCAAGGTGTTCAAGTTCGCCCGGAACCGGGTGAACAACGGCACGCCGGAGGAGCCGGAGTACGGCGAACTGTCGGGCGTCGGCTTCTCCGCCGACGGCCGGACGATGTTCTTCAACGTCTACACGCCCGGCATCACGTACGCCATCACCGGCCCGTGGCGCCGCCGTCGATAGCGTCGACGTACATCCATTCGCCGTTCTCGCGGGCGAAGCGGCTGTTCTCCTGCTGGGAGCCGCCGGCGTAGCTCGCGCGGAACTCGACGGTGCCGTCGGAGTGGAAGGCGCTCCCGCCGGTGCTCCCGAGGATCTCGAGACCCGTCCACCGAATGTTGTCGCTCAGGCGCAGCTTTGGTGGGCGGGTCGTCGAGTGCCAGGTGCGCAGGAGGTACGCGGTGTCGCCGACGACGAAGGCGGTGTAGCGCGAGCGCATCAGTTGCTCGGCGGTGGTGGCTGACGTGTGCCCCTCGTGCAGGCTGCCGCAGCAGTCGTCGTACGTCGCACCTAGACCGCAGGGGCAGCGTTTGGCCATCAGGCGAGGCCCGGGAACGCGACCGGGGCGCCGCCCCAGGCGATCTGTGCGGTGGCGGCTTCGAGCAGACTCTCGATCGCGAGCGCCCGGACCGGAGCTTGTTCGGCCGCCTCGACCAGGTCGCCGTACACGGCCGCCACCCGGCGCTCGATCAGCAGGATCAGTGCAGCCGCGGTTGCTGCGTTCGTGACCGCCTGCGGCAGGTCGTACGCCGGTTCTGCTGCGACCGGGGTCTGGGCGGCCGCAACGACCAGTGCGGCCAGGCGGTCGCGGTTGCGGCGGTGCTGCTCGTAGGAATCGGTCGCGGCTTTGAAGCGGGCGCCACTGAGCTTCCCGCCGGCCACTCCGACGCCGTATAGCGCGGCGTGTTCGCCGGCCAGTGCAGCCTGCAGAGCTTCGACTTGGTTCACGAGGCGTCTGCCTTCTTCTTCGGGGTCAGCGTGGTCGCCAGCTGGGTCTCGGCGGCCGCGATCATCGCGAGCAGGCGAGCAGGAGCGCCGGACACCTTGGCGGCCGCGGTCGTATGGGCGATCGCCATGGCCTTCTCCTGGTTGGCCAGGGCGAGCAGCGCGGCCGCCGACGAGCTCGGTACGACGGGAGCCTTGCCGGCGGCCGCGGTCACGCCGGCAGTTTCCTTCAGCTTGGCCAGGTGACTCGCGTGGTACTTCGCGCCGGCCGCGAGCTGGGTCCGCAGGGCGGGGAACTTCCGGGTCATGCCGGCGAACATGAGCGACAATTGAGTCACCTGGGCCGCCGCCGTACTGAGTGCCGCGACGATCGCGGGGTCGACCGTCGGTGTCTCCTCGGGCGGCTTACCCGACGAGGTGGGGTTGACGGCACCCGGCGTACTCGAGCCTGGCTGGTCGTCCTTGCAGCCGGCCAGCGCGACGGCGCCGGGGACTAGCGCAGCGGTCGCGATCACGCTGCGTCGGGACAGGCGGGGTTCGGCAGGCACGGCGGAACGATACCTGGTGACGCGCCGGTGACCGGCCTGGGACGAGCCGGTGACGCGGACACTGCGACCGGCCGGATATGGTGGGCTACTGCCCTCGGCCGGACCGCCGGGGGTGGAACGGGTGCACAACTGGAGAGAGAGGCAGGTCAACCTGTGAGCCGAAGGACTGACCACACGGACACCACGAGCCTCGAGAACTTCCTGCGGCCGATCGTCGAGCAGTTCGGCTGCGACCTGGAGGCCGCCGACCTCGCGCCGGCCGGCCGACGCCGGTTGCTGCGCGTCCTGGTCGACCGGGACGGCGGGATCAACCTGGACGACGTCGCCGATGTCACCCGGGCCATCTCCAAGGCGCTGGACACCGACGACATCATGGGCGGTGGCGCCTACACGCTGGAAGTATCCAGCCCTGGCGTCGACCGGCCGCTCACCCTGCCCCGGCACTGGCGCCGCAACGTCAAGCGACTCGTCGCGGTGACGCTGAACGAGGGCGGGAAGGTGACAGGCCGGATCAAGTCCGCCTCCGACGAGGCGGCCGAACTGGACGTGGACGGCAAGACCCAGTCGGTCGCGTACGCCGATGTCGCCAAGGCCAAGGTCCAGATCGAATTCAACCGGGCTGCCGGCAACGACGAACCTGCCGCAGACGGCACGGTGGAGGAGAACTGACATGGATATCGACATGGCCGTGCTGCGGTCTTTGGAACGAGAGAAAGACATCGCCATCGAGGTCGTCGCCGAGGCGATCGAGGCGGCCCTGCTGGTCGCGTACCACCGGACCGAGGGAGCGCAGCAGCACGCCCGCGTCGAGCTGGACCGCAAGACCGGCCACGTGACCGTGTACGCGCGGGAGCTCGGCGAGGACGGCGCGACGGCCCGCGAGTACGACGACACCCCGGCCGACTTCGGCCGGATCGCGGCCACCACGGCCAAGCAGATCATCCTGCAGCGGCTGCGCGACGCCGAGGACGAGGTCCGGTACGGCGAGTTCTCCGGCAAGGAGGGCGACATCGTCTCCGGCGTGGTCCAGCAGGGTCGCGACCCGCGCTCGGTGATGGTCGACCTCGGCAAGATCGAGGCCGTGCTGCCGGCGCCGGAGCAGGTGCCGGGGGAGAAGTACGAGCACGGCTCCCGGCTGCGCGTGTACGTGGTCGGCGTCCGCAAGGGCTTCAAGGGCCCGCAGATCACGGTCAGCCGGACCCACCCGAACCTGGTGAAGAAGCTGTTCGCCCTCGAGGTCCCGGAGATCGCCGACGGAACCGTCGAGATCACCGCGATCGCCCGGGAGGCCGGTCACCGGACCAAGATCGCCGTACGGACGCTGAATCCGTCGGTGAACGGGAAGGGTGCCTGCATCGGGCCGATGGGGCAGCGGGTACGAAACATCATGCACGAGCTGCACGGCGAGAAGATCGACATCATCGACCACAGCGACGATCCGGCCACCTTCGTCGGGAATGCGTTGTCCCCGGCGCAGGTTACGTCTGTTGAGGTTGTGGACGCCGCGGCACGTGCGGCGCGGGTCGTCGTACCCGACTACCAGCTCTCGCTCGCGATCGGCAAGGAAGGGCAGAACGCCCGCCTGGCCGCCCGGCTGACCGGGTGGCGGATCGACATCCGGCCGGATACGGATGTGACTCGTGAGGACGAGAAGGTAGACTGATCTCTCGGTCGGTCGACTGAGTCGCAACCAAACCCCGAGGATCACGCAACAGTGACTACAGACGCGCGCCCTGGCAAGGCCCGGGAGCGTACCTGTATCGGGTGCCGGAAGCGGTCCAGTCCGATTGACCTGCTGCGGATGACGGTGTCCGGAGGACTTGTCCTTCCGGATCCCGATCGTCGGGCGCCTGGCCGTGGGGCGCATCTGCACCCGGTGGCCGAGTGTTTCGATCTGGCCGTCCGGCGCAAGGCGTTCCCACGGGCCTTCAAGGTCCCGGGGCCGCTCGATGTGACCGGGCTGCAGGAGTACATCGCGCAGCGTGATAGGGAAAGTAGTGCAGAAGGCAGTCACCCGACTGCCCGCGACACCAGTCGCGACGACATGAAGGCGGGTCATCGACTCATGACCACTCGATGAGTGTCTACCGATGAGTGCAATGCGATGAGCACGTACGTCAACTAACGGTCCTTGCCCAGGCTCGGACCAGAGGGAGAGTAGTGGCAAAGGTCCGGGTCTACGAGCTCGCGAAAGAGCTCGGAGTTACCAGCAAGGTCGTCCTCACCAGACTGAACGACATGGGCGAATTCGTCCGGTCGGCATCCTCGACGATCGAGGCGCCAGTCGTGAGGCGGTTGGCGGAGGAGTTCGAGAAGAACCCGCCGAAGAAGCGCGCGGCCAAGAAGGCTGCCGCAAGTACATCTGCCGCTCCGCAGGCGACCGCACCGGTCGCGCCTGCCGAGCCGGCTCAGAAATCGACCCCGAAGGCTGCACCGAAGCCGGCCGAGCGTCCCGCTCCGGCCGCGCCGGCGACCCCTGCCCCAGCTGTCGAGGCCCCCGCGGCCAAGGCTGAGGCTCCGGCCGCCGAGGCGCCGGTGACCGAGAAGGCGGAGTCCGCTCCGGCTCCGGCCAAGGCAGTCCCGACCCCAGGTGTGAAGCCGGGTCCGCGTCCGGGCCCGAAGCCCGCGCCGCGGCAGGAGACCGCTCCCGCGGTCGAGGTTCCGGCCGCGAAGACGGAGGCCCCCGCGGCCGCGCCGTCGTTCGAGGCTCCGGCCGCTGCGGCTTCCGCGCCGGCCGCACCCGCTCCGAGCCCTGCGCCGGCCCAGCCGGCCGCACGGTCCCAGCAGCGTCCCGCCGCCGAGCCGTCGGCCCGGCCTGGGCCGCGTCCGGGTGGACCGGGTTCCAACGGTCCGCGTCCGGGTGGCTCCAGCTCCGCGCCGCGTCCGGGTGGTGCGCCACGTCCGGGCGGTGCTCCGCGACCAGGTGCGCCGCGTCCGGGTGGCCAAGGTGGCGGTGGCCCGCGTCCGGGTGCGCCGCGTCCGGGCAACAACCCGTTCAGCTCGACCCAGGGCATGCAGCGCGGTGGCGCTCGCCCGGGCCAGGGTGGACAGGGTGGCTCCGGTCAGGGTGCGAGCCCGGCCGGGATGGCGCCGCGTCCGCCGCAGTCCCGTGGTGACGACCGCGGTCGGGGCAACGACCGGCCGCGTCCGAGTGGTGTGCCGGGCGCCCCGCGTCCTAACCCGGCGATGATGCCGAAGTCCTCGGCCGGCACGTTCACCGGTCGCCCGTCCGGTCCCGGTGGGGGCGGCGGAGGCGGTGGCGGCGGTGGCCGTGGTCGCCCCGGTGGCGGCTCCGGTGGTCCGGGTGCCGGCGCTCGCCCAGGTGGCGGCGGTGGCGGTGGCGGCTTCCGCCCAGGTGGCGGTGGCGGCCCCAGCGGCCCGCCCGGTGGTGGCGGTGGCCGTCCCGGTCCGGGTAACCGCGGTCGTGGCGGAACGCAGGGTGCCTTCGGGCGTCCGGGTGGTCCGGCGCGCCGTGGCCGTAAGTCGAAGCGGGCGAAGCGCCAGGAGTTCGACAACATGCAGGCGCCGGCGGTTGGCGGCGTACGCGTCAAGCACGGTGACGGCGAGGTCGTGCGCCTTGCCCGTGGTGCGTCGCTGACGGACTTCGCCGAGAAGGTCGGAGTCGACCCGGCGTCGCTGGTGCAGGTGCTGTTCCACCTCGGTGAGATGGTGACCGCGACCCAGTCGGTCAACGAGGAGACGCTGCAGCTGCTCGCCACCGAGCTGAACTACGACGTCCAGATCGTGTCCCCGGAGGACGAGGACCGCGAGCTGCTCCAGTCGTTCGACATCGACTTCGGTACCGACGAAGGCGGCGAGGGCGACCTGGTCAAGCGGCCGCCGGTGGTGACCGTCATGGGTCACGTCGACCACGGTAAGACCAAGCTGCTGGACGCGGTCCGCGAGGCGAACGTTGTCGCCAAGGAGGCCGGTGGCATCACCCAGCACATCGGTGCGTACCAGGTGACGACCGAGGTCGACGGCGAGCAGCGGGCCATCACCTTCGTCGACACCCCGGGTCACGAGGCGTTCACCGCCATGCGTGCCCGTGGTGCGCAGGCCACCGACATCGTCATCCTGGTGGTCGCGGCCGACGACGGTGTGATGCCGCAGACGATCGAGGCACTGAACCACGCCCGGGCGGCGAACGTCCCGATCGTGGTCGCGGTGAACAAGATCGACGTACCGAGTGCGGACCCGGCCAAGGTGCGCGGTCAGCTGACCGAGTACGGCCTGGTGCCGGAGGAGTACGGCGGCGACACGATGTTCGTCGACGTCTCGGCGAAGTCCCGGATCAACATCGACGGGCTGCTCGAGGGTGTCATCCTGACCGCGGACGCGGCGCTGGACCTGCGGGCCAACCCGAACATGCCGGCCCAGGGCATCGCGATCGAGGCCAACCTCGACAAGGGCCGTGGCCCGGTGGCGACCGTGCTGGTTCAGCGCGGCACGCTGCGGGTCGGCGACTCGATGGTGGCGGGACCGGCGTACGGCCGGGTCCGGGCCATGCTCGACGAGCACGGCGACCCCGTCGAGGAGGCGACCCCGTCGCGTCCGGTGCTGGTGCTCGGTCTGACCGCCGTACCAGGTGCGGGTGACAAGTTCCTGGTCGTCGACGACGACCGCAGGGCACGGCAGATCGCCGAGAAGCGCG
The DNA here is from genome assembly GCF_040680855.1 of Kribbella sp. NPDC051952. Taxonomy (NCBI): domain Bacteria; kingdom Bacillati; phylum Actinomycetota; class Actinomycetes; order Propionibacteriales; family Kribbellaceae; genus Kribbella; species Kribbella sp. NPDC051952. The sequence continues at coordinate 76,949 of NZ_JBFAXQ010000005.1, read as the reverse complement.
AAGCCCGCGCCCGGGCGGCAGCCAACGCCAAGCGTCGTGCGCGCCGGACCCTCGAGGACTTCATGGCCTCGATGGAGAAGGGCGAGACGCAGGAGCTGCTGCTCATCCTCAAGGGTGACGTGTCCGGTTCGGTCGAGGCACTGGAAGACGCCTTGGTCCGGATCGAGGTCGGCGACGAGGTCAACCTCCGCGTCATCGACCGCGGCGTCGGTGCGATCAACGAGAACGACGTCAACCTGGCCATCGCGTCGAACGCCGTCATCATCGGCTTCAACGTGCGGCCGGCGGGCAAGGCCGGTGACCTGGCCGAGCGCGAGGGCGTCGATGTCCGGTACTACTCGGTCATCTACGCGGCGATCGACGACATCGAGGCGGCCCTGAAGGGCATGCTCAAGCCGATCTACGAGGAAGTCACGCTGGGCCAGGCGGAGATCCGCGAGATCTTCCGCTCCTCGAAGGTGGGCAACATCGCCGGTTGCTGGGTGACCAGTGGCCTGTTGAAGCGCAACGCGAAGGTCCGGTTGATCCGGGACGGAGCGGTGGTCGTCGACAACAGCGAGCTGTCGTCGCTGAAGAGGTTCAAGGACGACGCGTCCGAGGTCCGCGAGGGCTTCGAGTGTGGTCTGACCATCAACGGCTACAACGACATCAAGATCGGCGACGTCGTCGAGGCCTTCGAGCTTCGCGAGAAGCCGCGCAACTGATCCGAAGACGGTGACCCGGCAACCGTGCCGGGTCACCGGAGTAACGTCCGGAGAGGCTATGTCCTCTCCGGACGTTGTTCATGAATGAGGGAGTGAGCCCTGATGGGTGAAGCAAGGGCGAAGCAGCTGGCCGACCGGATCCAGGTGCTCGTCGCCGAGCTGCTCGAGCGCCGGGTCAAGGACCCCCGGCTGGGTTTCGTCACGGTGACGGACGCCCGGCTGACCGGCGATCTGCGCGAAGCCAGCGTCTTCTACACCGTGTACGGCGACGAGCAGGCGCGGGCATCGACCGCGGCGGCACTGGAGTCGGCGCGCGGTCTGATCCGCAGTGAGGTCGGCAAGGCCCTCGGCCTGCGGCACACCCCGAGCGTCGCGTTCTTCCTGGACGCGGTGCCGGAGACTGCCGGTCAGATCGAGGAGCTGCTGGCCAAGGCCCGCGAGGCCGACGCCGAGGTGGCCAAGTCCGCCGCGGGCGCCAAGCCGGCCGGCGACGCGGACCCGTACAAGCGCAAGGACGACGAAGAGGACGACCAGTCCGAGTGACCGGCATGGACTTCACGCCGGCGTCCGACGGCATCGTTGTCGTCGACAAGCCGGACGGGATGACGTCGCACACTGTCGTCTCCCGGATCCGTCGGTTGGCCGGGACGCGCAAGGTCGGCCATGCGGGGACACTCGACCCCATGGCCACCGGCGTCCTGGTCGTCGGCATCAACCGCGCCACCCGGCTGCTGGGTCACCTGCAGCTGGCGGACAAGTCGTACGACGCGACCATCCGGCTCGGCTCGACCACGACGACTGACGACGCCGAGGGCTCGGTTCTGGCCACGGCGTCGGTCGCGGGCGTCACGGCGGAGGCGATCGCCGCTGCGGTGGTTGGGTTCCGTGGAGACATCTCGCAGGTGCCGTCGAAGGTGTCCGCGATCAAGGTCGACGGGAAACGCGCGTACGAACGGGTTCGGGCCGGTGAAGAGGTCGAGTTGAAGGCTCGCTCTGTCACGGTGTCGCGGTACGACATCCTCGACGTACGCGTGGGTGCTGACGCGATCGACGTGGATGTGTCGGTCGACTGCTCGAGTGGGACGTACATCCGTGCGCTGGCTCGGGACCTCGGGGCTGAGCTTGGCGTCGGTGGCCACCTCACCGCGTTGCGTCGTACGCGGGTCGGGGCTTTTGATCTGTCGGCGGCACATACGTTGGAGTCGCTGGCCGAGGACTTCGCCTGGCTCCCGATCGCAGCCGTTGCCGCCGGCACCTTTCCCCGGTACGACGCCGACGCCGACCAGGCCGCCGCCATCCGCACCGGCCGTCCGCTGCCGGGCCTCAAACTCGAACCAGGCCAAACCGCCATGTTCGACCCCACCGGCACCTTCCTGGCCCTCTACGAACCCCACGGCCCCCTAGCCAAACCCACCGCCGTCTTCGTGAGCTGAGCTCACGCGGGCGCGGCTGGGTGCTTCCTGGAGGATGCGGTCGGCGGTCTGCTCTGGGGTGAGGGTCGCGGTGTCGAACCACCAGCCGACGTTGCCCAGTTCGCGTTTCATGGTGGCTTCGAGGTTGTCGTAGCCGTCGAAGTCGAAGCGTTCGCCGGGGTCTCTGATCGTGTTGCGGTATCGACAGGTGTCGATGCCGGGTGCGAGGACGATGAACAGGAGCCGGCGTGGGGCGAGGAGTTCGAGGAAGAAGTCGAGCCTCTCGCGGGAAGGGATCATCGCGTCGATCAGCGGCGTGAATCCGGCGTCGCAGAAGTTGCTCGCCAGCGCGCAGAGGTTGCGGTGGAGTAGCTCCACCTGGCGCATTGCTTCGTCGGCGGGCTCGCCTAGTGCCCAGACGAAGCCGTTGACGATCATCGCGTTGACCTCGTCGCCGCCGAGCCGGGCGGAACGCTCCAGCCGCTGGGCGACCAGCCTGGTCACGGTCGACTTGCCGGCTCCGGGCATCCCCGTCACCAGCAGACAGTCCGGTCCTCCGACGGTACTCATGACCCGACATCGTTCCAGACGGATCTGTGGGGTCCGGTTTTGTCGGTGGGAAGTTCTACCGTCGGGGGATGAGATATGGCTTCGTAATGGCGGCTGGGGATGCGCGGGACGCGGCTGAGTTGGCAGCGTTGGCTGAGGAGCATGGCTGGGACGGATTCTTCGTGTGGGAGTCCATCTGGGGGATCGACGCCTGGGTGATGCTCGGTGCCGCTGCGATGACGACCGAGCGGATTCGGCTGGGGACGATGCTGACGCCGTTGCCGCGACGGAAACCGTGGGACGTGGCCGGGCAGACGTCGACCGTGGACAACCTGAGCAACGGGCGGGTGATCCTGGCGGTCGGGCTCGGGGTGGCGGGGGACGAGCGGTTCTGGTTGTTCGAGGAGGATCCGGGGCGGAAGGTCCGGGCCGAGCTGATGGACGAGTCGCTGGAGATGCTGCCGTACCTGTGGCGCGACGAGCCGTTCGAGTTCGCCGGCCGGCACTACCGCTCCAAGAAGGTCGCGAACCTCGAACCACCCGCACCACCACCGCCGGTGCAGCAGCCGCGAATCCCGACCTGGGTGGTCGGCGCCTGGCCGCGCCCGAAGTCGATGCGCCGAGCCGCCCTCCAGGACGGCTGGCTGCCGAACTACATCGTCCCGCCCGGCAGCGAACCAGGTGACCTGACCCCAGAGCTCCTCGCCGAAGGCGTCGCCTGGATCCGAGCCGAGCGCGCCACGCACGGCTTGACGATGGACGGGTACGACGTGGTCGCCGAAGGCACCACCTCCGCCGACGACCCGAAGGCAGCCGACACCGTCCGCCCGTGGGCCGAAGCCGGCGCCACCTGGTGGATCGACGCCGATTGGTCCACCACAACCCGCGAGTCCGCAGAACGCCGCCTCAAAGCCGGCCCACCCCGGGTCGACTGACCCACACCGGCTTTCCCCGCGTTCTATCCTGGTGGGGTGCGTTCTCGTCCTACTTTGGAGTGGGCTCCTGGGCCTGAGGTTCTGGCGTTGGCGCCCGGGGCCGCCGACGTGGGGGCGGTTGCGGAGATCGTGGCCGGTGGGGGAGTCGTCGTACTGAGTGGGGCTGGGATCTCCACGGAGTCGGGCATCCCGGACTACCGGGGCGAGACGGGCAGTCTGCGGACCCACACGCCGATGACGTACGGCGACTTCGTGGCGAGTGAGTCGGGCCGGCAACGGTACTGGGCACGCAGCCACCTCGGCTGGCGGACGATCGCCCGAGCGGACCCGAACGACGGCCACCGAGCCGTCGCCGCCCTCCAAGCCCGCGGGTACCTGAGCGGCCTGATCACCCAGAACGTCGACGGCCTGCACCAAGCCGCCGGCGCCAAGAACGTGATCGAGCTCCACGGCAACCTCGACCGAGTCATCTGCCTGCAATGCGGTACGACGTCAGCCCGCGAAGCACTCGACCGTCGCCTGCGTGCGGCCAACGAGACGTTCGAGGCCGAGGTCACCCGGATCAACCCCGACGGCGACGCCGAACTCCCAGCCGAAGCGGTCAGCAGCTTCCACTTGGTCGACTGCACGACCTGCCGGACCGGCGTACTCAAACCAGACGTGGTCTTCTTCGGTGAGAACGTCCCGAAGTCCAGGGTCGAGCGCTGCTACGACCTGATCGACGACGCGAACGCCGTCCTCGTCCTCGGCTCGTCCCTCACGGTGATGTCCGGCTTCCGCTTCGTCCGCCACGCCGCCAAGTCCGGTACGCCGGTCCTGATCATCAACCAGGGCCTGACCCGCGGCGACCCGTACGCCACCCACCGGGTCAACCTCCCACTGGGCCAGGCCCTCACGGACCTGACGGACCGGCTCTGAATACCGCCGGGCCGGGCCACGCGTGAGGTGGCTCGGCCCGGGGTCCGCCGTACGGATTGGAAAGGGTCAGCGTTGCGCGCTGGTCCGTAGGCGGTCTAGGGAGGCCTTCACGGCCTTGGGGGAGGCGGCGGCCTGCGTCGCCAACGTACGGGCGTGTGCCGCCCAGGTGGACTGTTCGGCCGCGGTCACCACAGCGGGCGCACCGGTCAGCTTCTTGTAGGTCAGCGATGCGACGCCGGCCTGGCCTTCGTAGCGTGGGTGGTAGTTGAGGGCGCGGAGCAGGTTGATGTCCTTGCCCTGGATCCAGGCCTGCCCGTCCGGTGCGCAGGCGTCGTGACCGGTCGACGGTCCGAAGGTGTCGACGTACGTCGCTCCGGTTGCGGCAGCGGCTGTGGACACGGCCGAGTTCAATGCCTGCTCGATCGAGTACAGGTAGCCGTAGTCGCCGTCCGCGAATGGGAGGATGGACGGACAGGTGCCGTGTTCCGGGGCGATCTTCGGGTACCCGATCAGCAGGATCGTGGCCTTGGGCGACCGTGCTTTGATGCCTTGGACAACAATCGAGATCCGGGTCTGCGTCTCGGCGATCTTCGCCTTCAATGTGTCCACACCGTCGACCGTGAAGTGCGCCTTGCACGGCGCCCCGCTCGGATCCGAGGCCCGCAGCCCCGGACAGGTGCCGACGATGTCCCCGAACACCCCGAAGTCGTTCCCGCCGATCCCGAGCGTGACCAGGTCCGTGTCCGGCGTCAGCGCGTCGAACTGCGGCGCGGCCGTCCCGATCGGCGTGCTCTGCGGCTGCGTCATGTTCGTGGTGTCTGCGCCACCACAGCTCGCGTCGGTGAAGCTGTGCACCCGGAGAGCGATCGCGAGCATCTTCGGATAGTTGCTGTACGAGCGCACGCACCCGAGCGAGAGCAGATCCGGCAAGGGCACCAGCGGCGCCGACGTATAGGAGTCCCCGAGCGCGACGTAGTGCCTGAAGGTAGGTGCCGCCGACGCATTGGCCACCGGCAAAGTGCCGACCAGAACCAGCGATGCGCAGGCTGCGACCAGGCGTCGAAGCTTCACAGGACCTCCCCAGGCTTGGCTGTGCCGGGCCCACCCTAAGTTGAGTTACCGCCCGATCACAAGGGGTGATCGTGGACCTGCCGCGCGAATTCGAAACGCGGCATGGAATCCTGCTGTCATGCGTGTCTGGCACGGTTTGGACCAGGTGAGCCCGGAATTCGGGCCGACGGTCGTCACCATCGGCAACTTCGACGGCGTACACCGAGGGCATCAGGAGGTGCTCGCGCACGCCAAGACGCTGGCGTCCGAGCTCGGTGGGCTCCCGGTCGTCGCGCTCACGTTCGACCCGCACCCGGTGATGGTGCTGCGGCCGGACCGGGCGCCGGCGATGCTCAGCCGCGCCGAGGAGCGCGCCGAGCTGCTGACCCGGTACAGCGCCGACGCCGTACTGATCCTCCCGTTCACCAAAGAGGTCGCCGGCTGGCCGCCGGAGGAGTTCATCGACCGCGTGCTGGTCCGGGCGTTGCACGCGAAGGCGGTCGTGGTCGGCGAGAACTTCCGCTTCGGCCATCGGGCCGCCGGGCACGTGGACACGCTCATCGCAGCCGGTGCCGAGGCGGGCTTCCAGGTCGAGGGCCTGAGCCTGGCGGGCGGCGAGCAGCCGTGGTCGTCGACGTACATCCGGGAGCGGATCGCCGAGGGCGACGTCGAGGCCGCCGCCGAGGCGCTCGGACGGCCGCTGCGGGTCACCGGCGTGGTCGTGGAGGGGGACAAGCGGGGCCGTGAGCTCGGCTACCCGACCGCGAACATCCCCGCCGACCCGGCCGCCGCGATCCCGGTCGACGGCGTGTACGCAGGCTGGCTGACTGTCCTCGAGCCCGCCCCCGGAGCTCCGGCGTACGACGAACCCCTGCCGGCGGCGATCAGCGTCGGCAGCAACCCCACCTTCGACGGCGTGGACCGGCGGGTGGAGTCGTACGTACTGGATCGCGACGACCTGGAGCTGTACGGCGCGAAGATCGCGGTGGATTTCGTCTCCCGGCTGCGCGGAACCCAGATCCGCTTCGAGACGATCGACGAGCTGCTCGTGCAGATGAAAGCCGATGTCGACGGAGCGCGACGTATCCTTACGGGGAATTAGGGTGACGCGTCCACGGACTGATACCCTGGCTGCTGCCGTCTGAACGGCCGCGGACTGAGAGTGCTCGGGTGAAGAATGCCCCGGTGCGCCGCGCAACGGAAATCGAGAGGAACTCCGTGTCATCTGTTGATGCCGCCACGAAGAAGAAGATCATGGGTGAGTACGCCCTGACCGAGGGTGACACCGGGTCTCCCGAGGTCCAGGTTGCGCTGCTGACGCACCGCATCGCGCACCTGACCGAGCACCTCAAGGAGCACAAGCACGACCACCACAGCCGTCGTGGCCTGCTGCTGCTCGTCGGCCAGCGCCGCCGGCTGCTGAACTACCTGGCGAAGAAGGACATCAACCGCTACCGGTCCCTGATCGAGCGGCTCGGCCTCCGCCGATGACGTCGTGAGGAGCGGCCCCCGAGCTCGGGTGGCCGCTCCTCGCGTATCCACGCCCTGTGCACGTTCAAGGGCGTGGGTCACAACTGAATAGAAAGCACGCAAGACGTACGAGGCGACGCGAAGCGCGTGGCGGGAGGACGACCGGTCCTCGGTAGTGGCTTTCGGGTACTGACCAGATTCTTTGGCACGACACCCGCGGGCCTCGATCGAAGACCGGCACCCCGCAAGCTCGCGCCTCGCAGTCGTCACACTGTGAGAGAGGGGTATCCCGTGTCGGGATCCACAAACGCGCCCATGGAGGGCGCAGAGTTCGCTGAAGCCGTCCTCGACAACGGCAGCTTCGGCACCCGCACCATCCGCTTCGAGACGGGCCGTCTGGCCCAGCAGGCCGCGGGATCCGCCGCCGCCTACCTCGACGGCGACACGATGGTGCTTTCGGCCACCACGGCCAGCAAGAAGCCCAAGGACCAGTTCGACTTCTTCCCGTTGACGGTGGACGTCGAGGAGCGGATGTACGCCGCCGGTCGCATCCCGGGCTCGTTCTTCCGCCGGGAGGGTCGTCCTTCCGAGGAGGCCATCCTGACCTGCCGGCTGATCGACCGCCCGCTGCGGCCGTCGTTCGTGTCCGGCCTGCGGAACGAGATCCAGGTCGTCATCACGGTCCTGGCGCTCAACCCCGACAAGCTGTACGACGTCCTCGCGATCAACGCCGCGTCGATGTCGACCCAGCTGGCCGGCCTGCCGTTCTCCGGCCCGATCGGCGGCGTCCGCGTCGCGCTGATCAACGGCCAGTGGGTGGCGTTCCCGACCCACACCGAGCTCGAGGACGCCGTCTTCGACATGGTCGTGGCCGGTCGCGTGACCGAGACCGGTGACGTCGCGATCATGATGGTCGAGGCCGAGTCGACCCCGACCACCTTCGACAAGGTCGCGGCCGGTGTCCAGGCGCCGACCGAGGAGATCGTCGCCGAGGGCCTCGAGGCCTCCAAGTCGTTCATCAAGACCCTGGTCGAGGCGCAGGCCGACCTGGCCGCGCGGGCCGCGAAGCCGACCGGTGAGTTCCCGGTCTTCCCGGACTACCAGGACGACGCGTTCGCCGCGGTCGAGGCTTCCGCGACCGAGGAGCTCGCCCAGGCGCTGACCATCGCCGGCAAGCACGAGCGTGACGACGCCACCGACGCGGTCAAGGCCGCCACGGTGGAGAAGCTGGCTGCCGACTTCGAGGGCCGCGAGAAGGAGCTGTCCGCAGCCTTCCGCTCGCTGACCAAGAAGCTGGTCCGGCAGCGCGTGCTGACGGAGAAGATCCGCATGGACGGCCGCGGGCTGGCCGACATCCGGCCGCTCAAGGCCCAGGTGCGGGTGCTCCCGCGGGTGCACGGTTCGGCGCTGTTCGAGCGCGGCGAGACCCAGATCATGGGTGTCACCACGCTGAACATGCTCCGGATGGAGCAGCAGCTGGACACGCTCTCCCCGGAGACGCGCAAGCGGTACATGCACAACTACAACTTCCCGCCGTACTCGACCGGTGAGACCGGCCGGGTCGGTTCGCCGAAGCGTCGCGAGATCGGTCACGGCGCGCTGGCCGAGCGGGCCCTGGTGCCGGTGCTGCCGTCGCGCGAGGACTTCCCGTACGCGCTGCGTCAGGTCTCCGAGGCGCTCGGCTCGAACGGGTCCACCTCGATGGGCTCGGTCTGCGCCTCCACCCTGTCGCTGCTGTCCGCCGGTGTGCCGCTGAAGGCCCCGGTCGCCGGTATCGCGATGGGTCTGATCTCCGGTGAGGTCGACGGCAAGGAGGAGTTCGTCGCGCTGACCGACATCCTCGGCGCCGAGGACGCGTTCGGCGACATGGACTTCAAGGTCGCCGGTACGAAGGACTTCGTCACCGCCCTGCAGCTGGACACCAAGCTGGACGGCATCCCGGCCAGCGTGCTGGCCGGTGCGCTGACGCAGGCCAAGGACGCGCGGCTGACGATCCTGGACGTGATGGCCAAGGCCATCGACGCGCCGGGTGAGATGAGCGAGTTCGCACCGCGGGTCATCTCGGTGAAGGTCCCCGTCGACAAGATCGGCGAGGTCATCGGCCCGAAGGGCAAGATGATCAACCAGATCACCGAGGACACCGGCGCCGACATCTCGATCGAGGACGACGGCACCGTCTACATCGGCGCGACCGACGGTCCGTCGGCCGAGGCGGCGCGGGCAGCGATCAACGCGATCGCGAACCCGACCATGCCGGAGAAGGGCGAGCGCTACCTGGGTACGGTCGTGAAGACGACCAACTTCGGTGCGTTCATCAGCCTGCTGCCGGGCAAGGACGGCCTGCTGCACATCAGCAAGCTGCGTCCGCTGGCCGGTGGCAAGCGGGTCGAGGCGGTCGAGGACGTGCTCTCGGTCGGCCAGAAGCTCCAGGTCGAGATCGCCGAGATCGACGACCGCGGCAAGCTGTCGCTGATCCCGGTCATCGAGGGCGACGAGAAGTCTGAAGAGAAGGCTGCCGAGTCCGCAGAGTGATTCGAGCAACCACCAGCACACTGCTGAGCCCGGAGGCGGGTGGTCCGGTCAAACGGACCATCCTGCCCTCCGGGCTCCGTGTGCTGTCCCAGTCCGTCCCGGGCTTCCGGTCGGTGACCTTCGGCGTCTGGGTCGGCGTCGGTTCCCGGGACGAGCCGGAGCAGCTGGCCGGCGCCACACACTTCCTCGAACACCTGTTGTTCAAGGGCACCGAGCGCCGCGACGCGCTCGAGATCTCCGCCGCGATCGACGCGGTCGGCGGCGAGATGAACGCCTTCACCGGCAAGGAGTACACGTGCTACTACGCGCGGGTGCTGGACTCCGACCTTCCGCTCGCGGTCGACGTCATCTGCGATATGATCACCTCCGCCACGCTGACCGGCGTGGACGTCGAGAGTGAGCGCGACGTGATCGACGAAGAGATCGCGATGCACGCCGACGAGACGTCGGACCACATCCACGATCTGTTCGCCGAGCAACTCTGGGGCAAGTCCCCGCTCGGCCGCTCGATCACCGGTTCACCCGAGTCCGTGGCCGGGCTGACCCGCCAGCAGGTCGTCGGCTGGTACCGGCGCCGCTACAAGCCCTCCAACATCGTCGTCTCGGTCGCCGGCAACGTCGAGCACTCCGACGTCGTTCGCCTGGTCCGCAAGGCGTTCGAGCGCCACTGGGTGACCGCCGAGGCCGAGCCGGCTCCGGTACGGCGCGCCTCCGCCCGGCGGGTTCCGACGTACGGCGGCGTGCAGGTCCATCACCGTGACGTCGAGCAGGCGCACCTGGTGATGGGGATGCCGGGCCTGGTCCGCAACGACGAGCGCCGGTACGTGGCCGGCGTACTGCACGGGATCGTCGGCGGCGGGATGTCGTCGCGGCTGTTCCAGGAGGTCCGGGAGAAGCGCGGTCTGGCGTACTCGGTCTTCACCTTCGGTTCGGCGTACGCCGACGCCGGCATGGTCGGTGTGTACGCCGGTTGCCTGCCGAAGAAGGCCACCGAGGTCCTCGACGTCGTCCGTGGCGAACTCAAGTCGATTGCCAACGGCAACATCACCCCCGACGAACTCCTGCGGGGCAAGGGCCAGATGCGCGGCTCGGTCGTGATGGGCCTGGAAGACACCGGCGCCAAGATGACCCGGATCGCCAAGGCCGAACTCGTCTACGGCGAACTCCCCACCGTCGACGACATCCTGCACCGCATCGACTCCGTCACTCTCGACGACGTCACCCAGCTCGCCGCCGAGCTCTACGCCGGCACCCCCGCCCTCACCGTCATGGGCCCCTTCGACGAAGACACCACCGCCTTCGACCTCTGAGCACCTCGACACCCCGGACCGTCAGGAGGAAACTGACGGAGAAGGCCTGGGGGAGAGGCTTGGGGGCAGGCATGAGCACGACAACTCCGGAAATTCAGGCACTGGACGACGACTTCCGCGGCGAGCTGGTCCATCCGGGCGAACCGGCGTACGACGACCTGCGGAAGGTCTGGAACGGGTCGATCGACCGTCGGCCCGGACTGATCGCGCGATGTACCGGGGTGGCCGACATCCGGTCGGCGCTCGCGTACGCCCGTCGTACCGGTGGGCCGGTCGCGATCCGCGGTGGCGGCCACAGTTTCCCCGGTCACTCGACCTGTGACGGTGGCATCCTGCTGGATCTGGCGCTCTTGAAGGGCATCCGGGTCGATCCGGTCCGGCGTACCGCTCGGGCGCAGGCGGGTGTGCTGCTGGGAGAGCTCGATCGGGAGACGCAGGCGTTCGGACTGGCCACGCCGTCCGGCATCGTCACCCATACCGGTCTGGCCGGGCTGACGCTGGGCGGCGGTATCGGCTGGTTGATGCGCAAGTACGGGCTGAGCATCGACAACCTGCTCTCGGTCGATGTGGTCACCGCCGAGGGCGAGCTGGTGACCGCGAGCGAGGACGTCAACCCCGACCTGTTCTGGGGGATCCGCGGCGGCGGTGGGAACTTCGGGATCGTCACCGAGTTCGAGTTCCGGCTGCACCCGGTCGGGCCGATCGTGTACGGCGGTCTGCTCGCGTGGCCGATGGACCGGTCGCCGGAGCTGCTGCGCTTCTACCGGGACTGGATCACCGACGTACCCGACGAACTGACCACCGCGATCATCCACCGCTGGCTCCCGGCCGTACCGACCATCCCGGCCGAGCTGCACGGTCGGCCGGTGGTCGCGATGGTCGTGAACTACTGCGGTTCGATCGAGGACGGTGAGCGGGTGGTCGCGCCGCTGAAGGCGTTCGCGCCGCCGCTGCTGGACCTGTGTACGGCGCGACCGTTCCTCTCCCTGCAGTCGATGCTCGACCCGAGCTTCCCGCGCGGCCGGTGGTACTACATGCGCGCGTGTGACGTCGGCGAGCTGACCGACGAGGTGATCGACATCGCCGTCGAGCGTGGTCTCGCGATCGATTCGCCGTACACGTCGTACCCGATCTTCCAGCTCGGCGGCGCGATCTCCCGGGTGCCTGCGGACAGTACGGCGTTCGGCGGCCGGACCAGTGGACACACCTTCAACTTCGTCGGCGCGACTCCCGGTCCGGAAGGATTCGACGCACAACAGGACTGGGTCCGTGAGTCCTCACGGGCGATGGAGCCACACCAGTCCGGCGTCTACGTCAACTTCCTCACCGACGAAGGCCCCGCCCGCATCCGCTCCGCCTACGGCCCGTCAACCTACAACCGCCTCCAGTCCCTCAAACAAAAATACGACCCCACCAACCTCTTCCACCTGAACCAAAACATCCCGCCGAACTAACCGCGGGCTCCGCGCGCTTCAGGTCGCTGGCTGTCAGTGATCAGTCGTTTACACGGCCGAGTGCCCATGTGCGCATTTGTGCGCACATGGGAATTGGGTGGGATCTGGGGTGAGGTCTGATGACTTGGGGGCACTGTTGTGATTAAGGTGGGCGGATCCTTCGGGATGGTGGCCTGGTCGTCTGAGGTCTTGGAAAAGTAACGCTCACGTTACGCGCCGCCGCTTTGCGCCTGACAACGTTGACATGCGCAGTTTCGACCAGCCACCATGACGCTTGATCCGCCCGCCTAGCGGCCCTCCCGCCGAGGAAGTTGGTTTGACCGTGCGACGTCTGACTGGGGTAGTGGGGGCGGCACTCGGCCTAGCGCTGGTGCTCGCCTCCTGTGGAGACGGAAAGTCCAGTGGCGGCTCCGGTGGCGACGGTGGTGCGAAGAGCGAGATCATCGCGATCGCCGCCGACCCGCTGGAGTACATCAACCCGCTGAACGAGAACGGCAGTCCGGGGATCCAGATCGCGATGGCGATGTTCGCCCCGCTGGTGACCACCGACCCGAACTCGGGCAAGACCGTCAACGTGCTGGCCGACTCGGTCACACCGGACAAGACCAGCCAGACCTGGACGATCAAGCTCAAACCGGGCAACACGTTCCAGAACGGCCAGCCGCTGACCGCGAAGGACTACGTGGACAGCTGGAACATGACCGCCGAGGGCTCGAACGCCTGGAAGAACAACGGCTTCTTCTCCAAGGTCGAGGGGTACGACGCGCTGAACCCGCCGACCCCGGACGGCGCCACGCCGAAGCCGACCTCGGTGAAGACGATGAGCGGCCTGAAGCTGATCGACAACCTGACCTTCTCGGTCAAGCTCAAAGTGCCGTTCTCGCAGTTCGGCCTGACCCTGCAGTACCTCGGCCTGGCCCCGCTGCCGGAAGAGGTGCGGAAGAACCCGGACGCGTACAAGCGCAAGCCGATCGGCAACGGCCCGTACAAGCTGGCTGCCGACTGGAACGCCGGTGACGACATCAAGCTGGCGAAGTGGGACGGCTACAAGGGCCCGAACGCGCCCGAGGCGGACTCGATCACCTACCGGTTCATCCCGAACGCGGACACGGCGTACAACGAGTTCCTGGCCGGCAACGTCGACTTCACCGACGTGCCGTCGACCAAGGTGCAGAGCTTCAAGAACGACGCCCCCGATCAGTGGGTGACCAGCGTCAGCTCCGGCGCGAACTACCTGGTGTTCCCGGCCTGGGACACCCGGTACAAGAACCCGAAGCTGCGGCACGCGTTCTCGCTGGCGATCGACCGCAAGGCGTTCGCCGACCTGGTCGGGCTGTCGGAGCCGGCCAAGGGCCTGATCGCGCCGGATATCAACGGCTACCGCGACAACGCCTGCAAATACTGCGACTTCGACGCGGCCAAGGCCAAGCAGCTGCTGCAGGAGGCCGGCGGATTCTCCGGTCCGGTCAACATCAGCTACAGCACCACGTCGGCGACCGGGCAGATCTTCGCCGAGGCGATCGGCAACATGCTGCGGCAGAACCTCGGCCTGACCGTCAAGTACACCGGCAAGCAGGGCTCGGAGATCACCGAACTGGCCGACAGCCGCAAGCTGGACGGCCTGCGGTTCGGCGGCTGGGGTCACGACTACCCGTCGATCGAGGACTACCTGACCCCGATGTTCAAGTCCAACGGTGACGCGAACTTCGCCGGCTACAGCAACCCCGCGCTGGACGCCGTACTGGCCAAGGGTGACGCCGAGCCGGACCAGGACAAGGCGATCAAGCTCTACCAGCAGGCCGAGGACATCGCGCTCGAGGACCTGCCGCTGATCCCGCTGTACACCAAGTCGAACGCGTACCTGCACTCGGCGAAGATCGAGCCGCGGGTTTCGAAGTACGTCGGGGTGTCGGCCCTCTACGCCACGTTCAATTGACGTCCTCCCCGCCGTGATGAACAGGGATTCCAACTACTACGTGGAGGTAGACAGTTGAGGTTCACGCTTCGGCGGGACCCGAATTGGCGTCTCTCGGCGTGCGCTGACGGCCCGTCCGGCCGCGATGTTGACTGCCGCGTTCACGTCCGCATGCGCCTGATGTCTGCAGGCTACGCACCGGAACACCGCTTGGCTCTTGCGGTTTTCCGGTGCGCAATGCCCGCAGACGCTGCAGGTCTGCGAGGTGTACGCGGGGTTGACCTTCTCGACTCGTGCGGGAGCCTTGTCTGCCAGGCGACGTACCAAGGCGCCCCAACCGTTGGCCAGGATGCGTCGGCTGAGTCCGGCTTTAGCACGGCGACGGTTGGGGAGGTAGCTACCTGGCTTTTCGCCGTCGGGTTTGGGTTTGGGCCGCTTGGTCATCTGCGCGATGCGCAGATCCTCGACGCGGATGACGTCGAACCGGCGGGCAAGGTCGGTGCTGGTCTTCTCCACCCAGTCCATGCGGCGGTCGCGAGCCCGGGCGTACAGCTTGGCGATCGCCGTCTTCACTCGCCGACGACGCTTGGAGTCGCGACGGCATCGAGACAGACGGCGCTGCAGGCTGGTGAGTCGATCCTCCTCACGGCTCGTCAGCTTGGGACACGTCAGCAGTTCGCCGTTGGACAGCGCCGCAGACACCGTCACCCCGCGGTCCAGGCCGATGATCTGACCAGTGCCCGGTGCCGGAAGCGGTGGTGGGATGGCGGCGAACGCTATGTGCCAGCGGCCAGCGCGGTCAAGCGTCACCCGATACGACCTGGCGTTGGGAACGGCACGCGAGAGCCGGACGCGGACCCAGCCGACCTTCGGTACGTTGACCGCTGCCCACTTGCGGCTCAGGTTCACGATCCGGCGGGCTTGGCGGCCAACGATCCGGAAACCTTCGTGCAGGGCCGCCTTGCGCCACTTCGGTCGCTTGCGAGTCCCGGTATAGAAATTCTTCACCGCCCGGTCGAAGTCACGCAACGCCTGCTGTTGCACGGTCTGCGATCCGGACCGCAGCCAACTGAACGAGATTCGCGCTTCGGTCAATTGGCGACATTGTTCGGTGTACCCCGGCGTAGCACCTTTGTCGCGGGTCCACATCGCCCACTGCTCCAGGGCCAGGTTCCATACATACCTGGCATGCCTGCACTGCTCCAGCAGTGCTGGCTGTTGCGCTGCAGTCGGATACATCCGGAACCTGGACACGGAATGCATCTAATCAATCGGGTCCGACAATTTCTGATGACCGAGGGGAGGGAGTCGCGGAATCCCTCGGTACTGAACCACTGGGAGCCCCGCGACAACTAACGTGATCCGGTTCATGCTCCGTCGGATCGTGGCGGCCGTCCCGATCGGCCTGATCGTCACGCTGGGGGTCTTCGCGCTCGTGTTCGCGATGCCCGGAGACCCCCTGCGGGAACTGGCCGGTGACAAGCCGATCCCGGCCGCCGTGCTGGCGGCCAAGCGGGCCCAGTTCCACCTCGACGATCCGTTCATCGTCCAGTACCTGCTGAGCATGAAGGACATCCTCACCGGCCACTTCGGTACGACGTTCGCCGGTGCGGACATCGCCGACCAGCTCCGGCTGCGGATCCCGGTCACACTGAAGCTGACCCTGCTGGCGAACGCGTTCCAGTGGACCCTGGGCCTGTTCTTCGGCATCTACGCCGGCTTCAAGCGCAACGGCCTGATCGACAGGTCGTTGCTGCTGGCAACGCTCGTACTGCTCGCGGTGCCCGGGCTGGTGGCGTACTTCGCCGCGCAGTACCTGTTCGGCGTCGAGCTGAAGTGGTTCCCGGTCTCCGGGGTGCTCGAAGGGTTCCCGCGGGCGTACCTGCTGCCGGCGCTGGTGATCGGCGTCCTCGGGTTCGCCGGCCTGGCCCGGCTGATGCGGACATCGATCGTGGAGACGGTGAACGCCGACTTCGTGAAGACCGCACGGGCCAAGGGGCTGGGCGAGCAGCGGGTGCTGTGGAAGCACATCCTGCCGAACGCGCTGCTCCCGATCGTGACGTTCATCGGGATCGACCTGGCCGGGATGTTCGGCGGCGCGATCATCACCGAGAGCATCTTCAACCTGCCCGGGCTCGGCCAGTTCATGTTCCAGGCGATCAAGCTGAAGGAGGGTGGCGTCGTGGTGCTGCTGTCGACGCTGGCGTTCATCTCGTTCATCCTGATCAACCTCCTGGTCGACCTCTTGTACGGCGTTCTGGATCCGAGGGTTCGCAATGTCTGACATCCAATCGATCTCGAGCACGGTCGGTGCGGAGGCGCAGGAGCTCGGCGACGGCCGCACCCTGTCGAACCGGGAGCTGCTGCGCGCGTTGCTGCGTAAGCCGCAGTTCCTGGTCTGCAGCCTGCTCCTCCTGCTGTTCTTCCTGATGGCCGCGGTGCCGAGGCTGTTCACGTCGACCGATCCGCGGTTCTGCGAGCTGGGCAAGAGCCGGCAGGGCCACGGACCGGGGCATCCGTTCGGCTTCGACATCCAGGGCTGCGACTACTTCGCCAACGTGATCTACGGCGCCCGGCCGTCGGTGCTGGTGAGCATCTGCGCGAGTTTCGGCGTCTTCCTGCTGGCCGGGACGTTCGGCCTGCTGGCCGGTTACTTTCCGGGCTTCGTCGACGGGCTGATCTCACGGACCGCCGACGTGCTGTTCTCGGTGCCGGGCATCGTCGTACTGATCGTGATCCTGAACTCGGTGCCGAACCGCAGCATCTGGATCATCGTCGGCGTCATCCTGCTGATCGGCTGGCCGGGCGGGATGCGGCTGATGCGGGCCACGGTGTTCTCGGTCCGCAACCGCGAGTACGTGCTGGCCGCCCGGTCGATCGGTGTGCCGCCGCTGCGGATCCTGCGCAAACACGTGTTCCCGAACGCGATGGCGCCGCTGCTGGCGATGACCACGCTGGGCATCGGTAGCATGGTCGGCCTCGAGGCCGCGCTGACGTTCCTCGGGGTCGGGCTGCAGCCGCCGTCGATCTCCTGGGGTTCGCAGTTCGGTGTCGCGGCGTCGTACCGGGACACCCCGCACCTGTTCATCTGGCCGGCGCTGTTCATCTCGACGATGACGATCTCGTTCATGATCATCGGCGACTCGATCCGCGACGCCCTCGACCCGAAGTTGATGCGATGAGTAGCGGTGAAGTACTGCTCAAGGTCGACGACCTGACCGTCGAGTTCGACACGCCTCGGGGCGCGGTGCGAGCCGTCGACGGGGTGTCCTGGCAGGTGCGGGCCGGGGAGACGCTGGCGATCCTGGGGGAGTCGGGGTCGGGCAAGAGCGTGTCGACCCAGGCGCTGACCGGGATCCTGGAGATGCCGCCGGGCCGGATCGTCTCCGGTACGGCGGAGTACCGCGGCGCGGACCTGATCTCGATGACGACCAAGGAACGGCGCAAGATCGTCGGCGACCGGATCACGATGGTGTTCCAGGACTCGCTGTCGGCGCTGAACCCGGTCCAGTCGGTCGGCACCCAGATCGCCGAGTGCTACCGGGTCCACCGCGGCCTGTCCAAGAAGGACGCCATGAAGCGGGCCGCGGAGATGCTCGACCAGGTCCGGATCCCGGCCGCGGCGAAGCGGGTGGGCGACTACCCGCACGAGTTCTCCGGTGGCATGCGGCAACGGGTAATGCTGGCGATGGCACTCGCGCTCGACCCTGACGTACTGATCGCGGACGAACCGACCACGGCCCTCGACGTGACCGTGCAGGCGCAGATCCTCGAGCTGATCGCGGAACTGCAGGCCGATCGGGACATGGGCGTCGTACTGATCACGCACGACCTCGGGGTGGTGTCGGACGTCGCGGACAACGTGGTGGTGATGTACGCCGGTCATGTGGTCGAGCGGGCCTCGACCGCGGCGGCGCTCGAGCATCCCGTTCACCCTTATACCGAAGGGCTGCTGGGCTCGATGCCGTCGGCCGACCTGAAGGGTCAGGAGCTGCCGACGATCCCCGGTACGCCGCCGTCCTTGCGCTCGATCCCGTCCGGATGTGCATTCCGGCCGCGGTGCCCGATCGCGATCGACGAGTGCGCCAACGAGGTGCCGCCGTTGCTCACCGTCGCGCCAGGACGTGATGCCGCGTGCATCCGGCGTACGTCTGCCACCGCGGAGCGGAGAATCGGATGACTGTGGCGAAGGAGGCGGTGTGATGGCGGACGAGTTGCTGGTGGCAACGGATCTGGTGAAGCACTACGACATCAGCCCGGCGCTGTCCTTCGGCACCAAGACCCTGGTCCGTGCAGTAGACGGCGTCGATCTGACCCTGCGCAAAGGCGAGTCGCTCGGCATCGTCGGCGAGTCCGGCTGCGGGAAGTCCACACTGGTCCGGCTGCTCGCCGCCCTGGAGAAGCCGACCTCGGGCGAGCTCTCGTACGGCGGTGTCGACGTCAGCAAGCTCCGGGGCCGCGAGCTGCGGAAATGGCGCCAGAATGTCCAGGTCGTCTTCCAGGACCCGTACTCGAGCCTGAATCCGCGGATGCGGGTCGGCGAGATCATCGCCGAGCCGCTGGAGGTCCACCCGGACGTCTCCCGCGGCCTGGACATCAGGAACCGGGTCCGGGAGCTGCTCGAGCTGGTCGGGCTGCGGGCAGAGGACGAGACGAAGTTCCCGCACCAGTTCTCCGGCGGTCAACGGCAGCGGATCGGGATCGCGCGGGCGATCGCGCTGAACCCCGACGTACTGCTCTGCGACGAGCCGGTGTCCGCGCTGGACCTCTCCGTCCAGGCCCAGGTGGTGAACCTGCTGATGCGGCTGCAGCGTGAGCTGGGTCTCAGCATCATCTTCGTCGCCCACGACCTGTCCGTAGTCCGGCATGTCTCGGACCGGGTCGCGGTGATGTACCTGGGCCGGGTCGCCGAGCTGGGCGAGCACCAGCAGGTGTACGACGTACCCGCGCATCCGTACACGCAGGCCCTCCTGTCCGCCGAGCCCGGACTGGCCCGGCAGGGCCGGAAGCGGATCGTGCTGGCGGGCGACCCGCCGTCACCCGTGATGCCGCCTTCGGGCTGCCGTTTCCACACCCGCTGCCTGCGCGCGGAGGACCGCTGCAGCAAGGAGGAGCCGCAACTTCGGCTGATTCCGGCCGGCCAAACGGTGGCCTGTCACTTCGCCGAGGACGCGCAAACCGCCTACACACCCGGGGTGGCTGTGGAGTGATGGCCTAGGGTTGCGGCCGTGAGTGCACTACCGATGACCCCTAGGAGCAGGCAGTTCGTCCTGCTGATCGGGGTCATCGTGGTTGCCGGCGGGCTGGCGGCCTGGTGGGTCCTGACCGCGGGGCGTGTCGCCAACGAGGGCCTGGACATCACCGACGAGGGCTACTACCTGCTGTCCTACCGGTGGTGGAACAGCAACCCGCTGGCGCTGACCGGCGTGCAGTATCTGTACGGACCGGTCTTCGAGTGGCTCGGGTACGACGTCGCCCGGTTGCGGCTGTTCCGGCTGCTGACGGTGGTCGTCGTACACCTGCTCTTCGGGTACAGCTTCATGCGCTGGTTACGCGGTCGGCGGCCGGGAGCGGCGCCGACCAAACTGTGGGAGCTGGCCGGGATGGCGGTCGTCCTGGCCGCGGGCGGAATGTGTTACAGCTGGCTGCCGCTCACGCCCGGCTACAACGATGTGATCCTGCTCGGTGCGCTCACGCTGGTGTCGTGTGTGCTCTGGATGGCGACTGCGGTCGACCGCGAGAAGGAGGTCCCGGGCTGGGTGCTGGTCGGGGCCGGTCTCGTCATCGGTGTGATGGTGCTGGCGAAGTGGACCTCGGTGGCGGTGATCGGGCTGATCGTGGTCGCGGCCGTCGTCGTACTGGCCGGTCAAGGCCGGCGAGCCGTTGCCCGCGGCATCCTTTTCGCCCTGGGCGGGCTGGCGGTGGCGGCGCTGGTGGTGCAGCTGTTCGTGGTCCGGCTGAACGTGGCGGTGCCCGGGATCATGACCGTGAACAAGTTCATCGCGGGTACGTCGTACTCGCCGGCCGAACTGCTGCACCTCTACTGGTCGAGCACGCTGGAGCTGTTCGGACGGACGCTCCAGGCGCACTGGTTGCTGCTGATCGCGACCGCAGTGGCAGTAGTGGGTCGGTGGCCGCGGGTGCGGATCGCCGCGGCGGTCCTCGCCGTGGCCGGGTTCGCGCTGTCGATCTGGCAGGTGGTCAGAGGCGACGGTGCGCTCGGCGGGTCCGGGCACACGACGGATTACACGGTGACGTTGCTGGCCGCAGTACTGGTCGCTGTGGTTGCGGCGGTCGGTGCCGTGGTGGCCGGGCGGACCGGCGTGACGGATCGGTCGCTGCTGAGCCGTGAGAACACGCGGGGCTGGGTGATCCTCGGACTGCTCGTGGTGTTGCCGCTCGTGCAGGCCTTCGGGACGAACACCCCGCTGTACCAGATCGGCTTCAACGCGTTCGCCGCCTGGGCCGCGGTGATGATCGCGGTGCTGACGGGGATATGGGCCACGCCGGTGGTGGCCAGAGCGACGGTCGGGGTCGTCACGGTGGCATCGCTGGTCGCGGTCGGGACGATCGCGTACAGCGGCATGTTCCTCTACCCGTACCGATCGGTCGGGCATTCGCAGCTGACGGCCCCGGCGAAGCAGCCCGCCTTCAAGGGGCTCTACCTGCAGCCGGCCGCGGAGGACAACTTCACCGAACTCGCGGCCCGGCTCAAGCCCTACACCGGCCAGGCCGGACGGCCGATGCTCGCCTTCGACAAGATGGCCGGGATCGTGCTGATGCTCCAGGGCCGGCCGGTCGGGGAGGCGTGGGTCGCGCCGAAGGAGCGGGAGCGGACCGCGGCCGGGATCGAGGAGGTCTGCCGGAAGGGTCAGCCGTGGGACCCGAGCCGGCGCCCGATCATCATCCTCAACCGCGCGATCTCGGACGTGGAGATCACCGCGCTGCGGGCCTGCCTGCTCGACTTCCGGACCGACTACCGGCTGCTCGCACCCGCGCCGGAGACGATGGGCGTGCAGGTCTGGGTGCCCCGTGCCGAGGGTGCCGTGAAGACACCCTGACCGGATGAGATCCTGGTGGCCTCGAATCCACTCCGGAAGGGTGCGCATGATCAAGGTCGGTGTGCTGGGGGCCAAGGGCAAGATGGGCGCTCAGACGTGCCTCGCGATCGAAGAGGCCGACGACCTCGAACTGGTCGCGCGGCTGGACCAGGGCGACGAGCTCGACCAGCTGACCGAGGCCGGGGCCCAGGTGGTGGTCGACTTCACCCGCCCCGAGGTGGTGATGGACAACCTGGCCTGGTGCATCGAGCGCGGCATCCACGCGGTCGTCGGCACCACCGGGTTCGACGACGAGCGGCTGGACACGTTGCGCGGACTCCTGGAGAAGTCGGCGGGGACCGGCGTACTGATCGCGCCGAACTTCTCGATCGGCGCCGTACTGATGATGCAGTTCGCGGCCAAGGCAGCGCCGTACTACGAGTCCGTCGAGATCGTCGAGCTGCACCACCCGGACAAGGTGGACGCGCCGTCCGGGACAGCACGCCGTACGGCGGAACTGATCGCGGCCGCCCGCCGGGAGGCCGACGCCCGGCCGATCCCGGACGCGACCACCACCGCACTCGACGGCGCGCGGGGTGCGGAGGTCGAGGGGATCCGGGTGCACGGGGTTCGGCTGCGCGGGCTGGTTGCGCACCAGGAGGTCCTGCTCGGTGACGAGGGGGAGACCCTGACGATCCGGCACGACTCGATGGCGCGGGTCTCGTTCATGGCCGGCGTCCTGCTCGGCGTCCGCCGCATCGTCGAGACCCCCGGGCTGACGGTCGGCCTCGAGCACTTCCTGGAGCTTGATTGACGGCCAAGCGGACCGCCATCCTGCTGGCGGTCGTCTTCGTCGCGTACGCCGTACTTCTCGGTTGGCGCGGGGTCTTGCTGATCGGGACCGGCGACCCGGTCGCGATCGTGCTCGGGATCGCCGTCCTGGTCATCCCACTGCTCGGGGCGTACCTGGTCTGGCGGGAGCTGCAGTTCGGCCGCCAGACCGAAGCGCTCGCCCGGGAGCTGGAGGCGGCCGGCGGTCTGCCGGTCGATGACCTCCCGCGCCGCCCGTCCGGCCGGATCGACCGGGCCGCTGCGGACGCCGCCTTCGGGAGGTACAAGGAGGAGGCGGAGGCGGCCCCGGAGGACTGGCGGGTGTGGTTCCGGCTGTCCACGGCGTACGACGCGGCGGGGGACCGGAAACGGGCCCGTTCGACCATGCGGACGGCGATCGCGCACCACGACAGGGCGGTCTGAAGGCTGCGAGTTACCTGGGAGTTGGCTGTGAACCACGCGAGGTGACTGACAAGGCAGTGCGGAAAGAGATAGTTTCTCACCAAGGCTATGTGGCAGCCGCCACATAGGGGTCGGAGACTGGGTGGAGCCGTCCTGTGCCATCAGACGGGTCTCGCCGCGGCTCGGACGACGTGCAGGGGGCAGGTTTCGGCGGCCTGTTGCGCCGGCACCGGCGAGAAGCCGGGCTGTCGCAAGAGGGATTGGCCGAACTTGCCGGCTTGAGTGTCGACGCGATCGCGGCGTTGGAGCGGGGACGTCGGCGCGCGCCGCGCGCGCACACGTTGCGGCTGCTCGCGGACGCCCTTCGGCTGGGTGATCTGGAGCGCTCGCAGCTCACGGCCGCGGCACGCCGCGAATCCGAGAGCAGCCGGCCGGCGATGCGCCAGCCACCCGCGCCGCCGAACGGGCTGATCGGCCGGACCACCGAGCTCAACGCCTCCAAGCGATTGCTGGGCCAACGCATCACCCGCCTGCTGACTCTGACCGGACCCGGTGGTGTGGGAAAGACCCGTCTCACCATGGCCGCGGCCAGTGAGCTGGTCGACAACTTCCAGGACGGCGTCTGCTGGGTGCCGCTGGCGTCACTGAACGATCCAGCCGCCGTACTGCCTGCCGTCGCGGCTTCTACCGGCCTGCACCTGCTGGAGAGCACCAGACTGGTCGAGGAGATCGCCGAACAGATCGGCCGCAGCCACATGCTGCTGGTCTTCGACAACTGCTCCCACGTGGTCGCGACCGTCGGCCAGATCTGCTCCGTGCTGCTGGAGTACTGCCCGAACCTCTCGATCCTCGCCTCCAGTCGCGAGCTCCTCCGGGTCTCGGGCGAGAGCGTGTACGTCGTACCCGCACTGGCTCTGCCGCACGACGACGACCAACTGGAGTCGTCGGCCGCAGTCCGGTTGTTCGTCGAGCGGGCGACGGCTCGCGGCTACGACCCGACCGGGCAGATCGATCAGGTCGCGCGGGTGGTCAAGCGGCTGGAGGGCATGCCGCTCGCGATCGAGCTGGCCGCGGCGCGGACGAACATGATGACGATCGAGGAGCTGGCGTCCGAGCTGGAGACGTCGTTCGGCATCCTGAGCGGCGGCTCGCGGACGGTGTCGCCGCGACAGCAGTCCATGTACGGCGCGATCGAGTGGAGCCACGACCTGCTCACCCCGGCCGAGCGGGACGTGTTCGCCCGGCTGTCGGTGTTCGTCGGTGGCTGGACGTTGAGCGCGGCCGCGACGCTCATGTCGGGGAAGGCGTCGCCGGGACCACTGGAACGGGCCGAGGCGCTCGACCTGACCGGGCGGCTCGTCGACAAGTCGCTGATCCGGGTGATCCGGCGTCGCGGCATGGCGCGGTACTACATGCTCGCGGTGATCGGCGAGTTTGCCGCCGACCGGCTGGTTGCCGCCGGCAAGACCGACGAGGCGGCCGACCGGCACGCGCAGTTCTACATCAAGCTGGTCGAAGAGGCGGAGGCCGAGTTGCGCGGCCCGAACCAGGCCGAGTGGCTCGATCGACTGGACGGCGAGCTCGACAACCTCCGGGCCGCCATGGCGTGGACGTTGCGGACCAGGGCGGCCAAGGACGCCCTCCGGCTCGCCGGCGGACTCTGGTTGTTCTGTTACCTGCGCGGGCACTACGCCGAAGGCAGCCAGTGGCTGGAACGATCACTGTCCCTGGCGGACGCGGTGCCGGCCGAGGACCTGACCGGCGTCGAGTCCTACTGCGCGAAGGCGAATCTGGGTGCCGGCACGCTGGCGTTCCTTCAGTGTGAGTACGACGCCGCGACGGTCCGGCTCGAGCTCGCGCTGTCGCAGTACAAGGCCCTCGACGACGCAGCCGGTACGGCGCTCGTCCTGCAGCGGCTCGGGGGAGTCGCCCGGGAGCGCGGGGACTACGAGGCCGCGGAAGACCTGCACTGCGAGAGCTACGACCTGTACGAGAGCTTGGGCGACCGGAACGGAATGTCGTGGGCGCACAACCACCTGGGCTTCGTCGCGTGGCTGCGTGGTGACCTCGAGGTCGGGGCTCGCCGCTGCCGGCGGGCGCGGGACAGCTTCCGGATCCTCGGTGACGGCGAAGGCCTGGCCTGGTCGCTGATCAGCCTCGGCACGATCGCGCAGTACGAAGGTGAACTGGTCGAGGCCGAGGATCTGCTGCAGGAGAGCCTGGCGTTGTCCCAGCGGCTCGGGTACCGCGAAGGTGTCGCCTGGTCGCTGAACCAGCTGGGCATCGTGGAACGGCGTCGCGGCGTGACGGAACGCGCCGTACATCTGCTGGACGAGAGCTTGGCCGAGCATCGCGATCTGGGCGACCGGTGGCGGTCGGCCAGTGTGCTCGAGGAGCTGGCCGCAGTCGCCCAGCAACGTGATCGGGGCGAGTACGCCGCGTTCCTGCTGGGTGCCGCGGACGGCGTCCGGGAGGTCATCGGCGCACCGGTGCCGGTGATCGAGCAGCTGGACCACCAGGCCACCCGGGCCGCGGTCGAGAAGTCGCTGGAACGGCGCGCATTCCGTACGGCGTGGTCGGCCGGCCGGGCCGCTCCACTGGCGGCCGTCGCGGACGGCTATCCACCGCCGACGAATCCGAACGCGGATCGCTCCGGCCGGATCTGAACGGCAATCGGATCAGCCTGCCACCTGGCTGCTGATCCGATTGGTGCCTCGCGGAGCACCACGACCTGGGGGATCGACGGCACCCCGCGAGGGATCTGAGGGCGCGGGCTTCGTCCGTGGGCCCGGCCGGCTGTGTTCTGTCTGACCCCCCAGGCAGTCCCCCCACCCCACAGCCGGCCGAAGCCACGTCGGCGATGGTCACCGTCGTCGAGCCCTCCCAGTCGACGTCCGGTTCCTCCGCGCTGACTCAAGGTTGTCGAAATCACGCTCTGTCGCACAGGGACGTTACCCTGACATCGCCCTGACAAATTTGTCCTGACAACGAAAGCCCGGCCGGAATTTAGCCCACGGTGATCAGGAAACACCCGAGGGTAGGGAAAAGGTGGCAGGAATTGGCCACAAACCCCCAGCGGTTCAAACGTTCGCTCGGCGTCAGTGCAGATACCCGGAGACGGCTTTGCTGAATCCGGCGATCCGGCGCAGCGGCGCACCTTCGGCGTACCCCTGCTCCTCGCTCTCTTCGAGACTCGGAGCCGGTGCACTCGGCGCGGGGATGCCTTCGCCGGCGCAGCTGGTGTCCTTGGGCGGTGCGGTCCCGGTGGTGAGGAACGTGTTGATGATCTTGTCGGCGCACTTGTTCACCCCGCCGTACACGCCGTGGTCGCCTTCACCGGTGACGGTGAGCAGACGCGAACCGGCGTACCGGTTGTGGGCCGAGACGGCGAGGCCGTAGTTGGTCGCCGGGTCGTGGACCGACTGCACCATCAGCGTTGTGGGCAAGCCTTTGCCAGTCGGCGTGGGCATCGTGAGGTTGGGCCGCTTCCACGAGAAGCAGGGGTTCTCCGTCATGGTCCAGCCGAGCAGCGGGTAGTGCGGGCCGAGGCGGCCGGCCATCACTTCGCCGTACTCGCGTCCTTGCGGCCAGGGGGTGTCGTTGCAGGTGACCGCGGTGAACGTGGCGGACTCGGCGTCATCGCCGGTGAGCCGGCCGACCGGCCGCAATCCGACCGTCGCCCGGTTGGCGCGCTGGACCAGCTCGTGCTGCCGTGCCACCGACAATGCGTCGACGTGCCGCTGCGCGGCCTGGGGCCCGCCCTTTGTCTGCGCCTCGGAAAGGCCACGCAGAAATGCCAGGTCGGTGGCGAGTGAATTGAAGTCGAGCTTTGTATACATATCCCCGGCAACCATGTTGTCCAGGGTGTTCTCGTCGTAGCTGATCTTGATCGAGCCGTCGAGGAACTCCTCGACAGCGGGCTGCTTCTTGAGTACGGCGCGTAACCGTTCGTAGGTCCGGATCACCAGCCGTGGCGATGCGCCGAGGTGCAGGTCGGCGTCGTACTTGGCGGCCCAGGTCGCGAAGTCCTCGCGGAACCGGCGCTCGAACGCCTGCGGCTGGCCGATGAAGGTGTTCAGCCAGGGCTGCGTGAAGTCGGTGTTGGAATCGAGCACGAAGCGGCCGACGTGGTCGGGGAAATAGGTCTGGTAGTACGCCCCGAGCCAGGTGCCGCCGGAGTAGCCGACGTAGTCGATCTTGTCGAAGCCGAGCAGTTGCCGGATCAGGTCCATGTCCTGCACGGTCTGCGCGGTGTTCACGTAGGGGAGCAGGCCGCGCGACATCCGGTCGCAGTACGGCTGGGCCAGTTGGGACGCCTCGGCGATCAGGTCGAGGTTCCACGGTTCCCGGTCGCGCGCGTCCATCGTGTAGCCGGGGGAGCCCTGGCAGGTCACGTTGCTGCTGTCACCGGTGCCGCGCGGGTCGAACCCGACCGCGAGGTGGTCCTTCGCCAGCGGTGCCTGACTTGCCAGGTACGGCGCCATCCCGAGGCCGGCGCCACCCGGGCCGCCCGGGTTGCCGAATACGACCCGGCTCGGCTTGCCCTTGAGCGGTGCGACCTTGCTGACCGCGAGCTGGATGTCGTTGCCCGCGTACTGGTTCGCCCAGTCGCGTGGTGCGGTGATCTTCGCGCAGTACGTCCGCAGCTCCGGATCGCCGCACTGGATCCAGTCCGGTCTCTGCTTCAGGTACTTACTGGCGACCGGATGCGCCCGGTCGACGACCGTCGCTTGTTGCATCGAGGCGGTTGCGCCCGAGCCCGGAACGACGAGTACGGCGGCAGCGGAAAGACCCAGGCCGACGGCCAGGGTGAGGTACTTCATGAAGACTCCAGCGGACCTTGCGTAATCGGACCGTTGCAATCTGTCATGCTCGCCGATGCCGGTCGAGCACCACCCCCGGCCGGTCGTGGATCGGCCGGATGCTATGTGCCCGACGGCAGGAAATAGGCGAGCATGCGGACCCGCCGGGCGTCGGCCGGCGGCTCGGTCCGGTTCAGGTAGGGCTTCAGCATGATCTCCAGATCTGCTTGGATCTGGTTCAGTTCGTCCGCGGTCACGGTCATCCCGGCATTGAACAGGCCGGCCGCGCGGGCCCACTTGAGCTCCAGTTGCGGCTCGGTGTTCTCCACCCAGTCGCGCGGCAACCGCTCGTAGCTCAGCAGCATCGCGCCGGCCAATGCTCTGGCGGCGGCCTGGGTCTCTTCGGTACCCGACTCCGGCACCTCGAAGAACAGCCCTCGCCCGACCGCACGCCACCCGTCTCCGTCGGCCACCACCAGCCCAACCTCGACGAGCTTCTCGACGTGGGCCTGGGTTGCGTCCGCGTCGATGCCCGCGTGGGCGGCCAGCTCGTCGATGCTCGCCGTACCGTGCCGAGTCAGTCGATCCACCAACGCCAGTCGGATCGGATCGGCAAGCGCCCGCATCGCGGCCGCTTCGGTCAGAACCATGTCCCCGACGTCATTCACTTCTACCTGCGCCATGCGCGCAAGAGTCGCACGTCAGGCGGCCAGGTTCACGCTGACCTCAGTCGTCTGAGCCTGGGTCGGTGTGGAGGCGGATCTGCTTGATCCGGACCGACTCGTCGCCGTAGAGGTCGAGTTCGCGGTGGGCGCCGTCGGGGGCCCAGCCGGCTTCGGTGTAGAAGGCGCGGAGGACGTCGTCGGTGGAGTTGACCCAGACCGTCACGCGGGTGAAGCCGTCGGCGCGGACGGTGTCGACGACCGCGTTCAGCAGACGGGAGCCATGACCGGCGCGAGTGGCGTCGGGCTGGACCGCGAGTTCGGCGATCAATGCATCGCGTTGCGGGTCCGAGTCCGGGTCGTCGGACGGCGTGATCGCGGCGAAGCCGACGAGGTCGCGGCCGGCGAGCGCGACCATGACCCGGTTGCGGGCCTCGCCGGGTGCGAGCAGTGCCGCTCGCCACTGGGCCGCGAACTGCGCGGGGTTCAGGTCCGCGAGTACATCCGCCGGCAGTAGACCGGCGTACGACGCGCGCCACGCCGCGACCTGGATCTCGCCGATCGCGTTCGCCTCGGCCGGAAGGGCCAACCGCACGCTCGTCTCGGCCACGGGGCTGTCACCGGACAGATCCGACAAGTTGGCGGGTTCCGGTACGCCGAAGTCACTCATGGCCTCAATCCTCGCAAAAGCAGTGTTGCCGGCCGGACACCAGGTCCGGCCGGCAACAGCTGAGGGTCAGTAGACGAGCCGCCGCAGCAGGGTCTCAGCAGGCCCGCGGTACGAACGCTTGCTCATCACGTAGGCCCCGATCACCGACACGACCCAGACGCCGATCGCGCAGAAGAAGGCGGTGTACGCCGTACTCCCGAAGCGCAGGTGGAGCGTGAACGGAGCCAGCAGGACCATCCAGCTCACCGACTGGAACAGGTAGCCGGACAGCGAGCGCTGACCCAGGGCAGAGACGGCCCGGACCGGAAGCGACAGCTTGGTGATCCGGGAGACCAGCAGGGCGAACAGTGCGATGTAACCGGGGCCGCCGAACATCCCGCTGACGTGAGACAGGTAGTTGACCGAGTCGACTGCCGACTCGTCGACGTGCATCCAACCGGCGCCCACGAGTGCGAGCGGCAGCCCGCCCAGGACGGTGATGCCCATCCCGACGGCGGCGACCCAGGAGAGTAGCTTGCGGTGTGCGGCCGGGTTCTCCAGGATCTGCTTGCGGGCGGCCCAGATACCCAGCCAGACGACCATGATGAAACCGAGCACGGTGGCGGTGTGCAGCGGGTACTCCTGCAGCCGGTCGATCAGACTCGCGCCGTACGACGTGGCCGCCAGCGACGGGTTCGGCTCGTTGACGAGCGGGTGCGCGGGGCCTGAGCTGTTCAGGAGCGCGACTACGGCCTTCGCGCCGGTGGCCAGGACGTAGAGGGCCTCGATGACCCAGATGCCGACGATGATCCGATGGAACTTGTCGCTGCGATTGATCAGAAGCAGCGTGCAGACGATGCCGACGATCCCGTACGCGCCGAGGAAGTCGCCGAAGTAAAGCAGGGTCGCGTGGACGAGGCCGAAGGCGATCAGCCAGGCGTTCCGCTTGAGCAGGACCCGCCGGACCGCACCCGGCGTCGCGCCGGCGGAGCGCTGCCGCCGGGCCAGCTGGACCAGGCTGTAGCCGAACATCACCGCGAAGACCGGGTAGGCCCGGGCGTCGACGAAGGTGAGCTTGACGAAGTTCAGCACGCGCTCGAGGCCGTGCGGCGCGCTTTCGACGCCGGGCTGGCCGGCGAAGGCGAAGTTGGCGCTGTTGGCCAGGCCGATCAGCAGCAGCATCGCGCCGCGGATCAGGTCGGGCGCCAGCGCGCGTTCCTTGCTGCGAACCGGGCCGCGGTGGTCGACGGCCGGGAGAGTCTGCGTAGTCACGGGGGACACCCTTCCGAGAAACTGTTCAGTCCTTGAGCTGTTACTCGAATCCTCCTCGGGGAGGCTGTCCGCACCCACTGTGGTGCCACCACTCCTGAGGGTGGGCCTAGCACCACCTCGCGTCCGGCTTTGTGACACCTGTTGTTGATCTGGAGAAAAAGTGTCACATCTCGGCTATGCTGCGGAGATGGACAGCTTCCAGGCGACCATCGACGCCGACGGCCGGATCGAGCCGCGGGACGCGATGCCGGCGGGGTACCGCAAGACCCTGATCCGGCAGATCGCGCAGCACGCGCACTCGGAGATCATCGGCATGCAGCCGGAGGGCAACTGGATCAGTCGCGCGCCGTCGCTGCGCCGCAAGGCGATCCTGATGGCCAAGGTGCAGGACGAGGCCGGCCACGGGCTCTATCTGTACGCCGCTGCCGAGACGCTCGGCGTGGATCGGGCCGACCTGCTCGACCTGCTGCACAGCGGGAAGCAGAAGTACTCCAGCATCTTCAACTACCCGACCCTGACCTGGGCCGACATCGGCGCGATCGGCTGGCTGGTCGACGGCGCCGCGATCGTCAACCAGGTCCCGCTCTGCCGCTGCTCGTACGGGCCGTACGCGCGGGCCATGGTCCGGGTGTGCAAAGAGGAGTCGTTCCACCAGCGGCAGGGGTTCGAGATCCTGCACACGCTGTGCAACGGCACGCCTGAGCAGAAGGCGATGGCGCAGGACGCGCTGGACCGCTGGTGGTGGCCGTCGCTGATGATGTTCGGCCCGCCGGACTCCGCGTCCACGCACTCCGAGCAGTCGATGGCGTGGGGGATCAAGCGGCACAGCAACGACGAATTGCGCCAGCGTTTCGTCGACATGACCGTCCCGCAGGCCGACGTGCTCGGGATCCGGGTGCCGGACGACGGACTGTCGTACGACGAAGAGTCCGGGCACTACCGCTTCACCGAGCCGGACTACACCGAGCTGTACGACGTGGTGAAGGGCAACGGCCCGTGCAACCAGCAGCGTCTCGCGCATCGGGTGAAGGCGCATGAGGACGGCGCGTGGGTCCGCGAGGCTGCGGCGGCGTACGCGGCGAAGAAGGCGGTGCGGGCAGCATGATCGAGCCACTGTGGGAGGTGTTCGTTCGCTCGCGTCGTGGGCTGTCGCACACGCACGTGGGCAGCCTGCACGCGCCCGACGCGACCATGGCGTTGCGGAACGCGCGGGACGTGTACACCCGTCGCCAGGAAGGCGTGTCGATCTGGGTCGTGCCCGCGTCCGACATCACCGCGTCCAGCCCGGACGAGAAGGACGAGTTCTTCGACCCGGCCGGCGACAAGGTCTACCGGCACCCGACCTTCTACCAGGTCCCGGAAGGCGTCGAGCACCTGTGAACGACCTCTTCACCTACACGCTCCGCCTCGGCGACGACGCGCTGATCTCGGCGCAGCGCACCGCCGAGTGGATCGCGGCCGCCCCGCAGCTCGAGGAAGACGTTGCCCTAGGCAACATCGGGCTGGACCAGCTGGGTCAGGCCCGCTCGCTGCTGCAGTACGCCGGTGTGGTCGAAGGTGCCGGTCGCTCGGAGGACGATCTCGCGTACTTCCGCGACGAGCGTGAGTTCCTCAACCTGCAGCTGTGCGAGCTGCCGAATGGTGACTTCGCGCATGCGATGGCTCGGTTGCTGTACTTCGCGACGTACCAGCAGTTGCTGTACGAAGAGCTGCTCGCGAGTGCTGACGAGACGCTGTCGGGCGTTGCTGGGAAGGCGGTCAAGGAGGTCGCGTACCACGTCGACCATGCGACCCAGTGGGTGCTGCGGCTTGGTGACGGCAC
The DNA here is from genome assembly GCF_040680855.1 of Kribbella sp. NPDC051952. Taxonomy (NCBI): domain Bacteria; kingdom Bacillati; phylum Actinomycetota; class Actinomycetes; order Propionibacteriales; family Kribbellaceae; genus Kribbella; species Kribbella sp. NPDC051952. Next base: position 45,220 of record NZ_JBFAXQ010000005.1, on the reverse strand, counting down.
CGAGGAGAGTCATGGGCGGATGCAGGCGGCGCTGGACGCGCTCTGGCCTTACACGGCTGAGCTTTTCGAGTCGGACGAGCTCGTACGGCGTCTGTCGGTCGCAGTGGACCCGTCGACGTTGCAGGACGAGTGGACTCGTCGGGTGCTGGCTGTGATCGACGAATCCACGTGCGACCGGCCATCGTCGTCGTACCAGCACAGTGGTGGTCGCAGTGGTCGGCATACCGAGCACCTGGGGTATCTGCTCGCTGAGCTGCAGCACGTGGCTCGTTCGCATCCGGGGGCGACATGGTGACGGACACTGCGATCCTCGAGGCGGTAGGCGAGGTCGCTGATCCTGAGGTGCCGGTGCTGACGATCGCGGACCTCGGCGTACTGCGTGGGGTTCGGCATGACGGTGATGAGGTCGTCGTGACGATCACACCGACGTACTCCGGTTGTCCGGCGATGGACGTGATCCGGCACGAGGTCGAGCTGACGCTGCAGGCTCTGCACGTCGATGGACGGGTCGAGACGGTGTTGTCGCCGGCCTGGACGACGGAGTGGATGAGTGAGTCCGGGAAGGCGAAGCTGACCGAGTACGGGATCGCGCCGCCGACCGGTCGGCGGGCGGTCGGGCCGGTGATGGTGTCGCTGGCGATCCGGTGTCCGTTGTGTGGGTCGCCGGATACCTCGGAGCTCAGCCGGTTTGGGTCCACCTCCTGCAAGTCGCTCTGGCGGTGCAACAGCTGCCGGGAGCCCTTCGATCACTTCAAGGCGATCTAGATGACGACGACGACTGTGGCTCCCCGGCGGCGGGCTGTCTTTCACCCGTTGAAGGTGGCGGCGATTGACGCGATCACCGATGATTCGGTCGCGATCACGTTCGCGGTGCCGGCTGAGCTGGCGGGGGAGTACGAGTTCAGCGCGGGGCAGCATCTGACGATCCGGCGGGCCGGGGACGAGGTACGGCGGAGTTACTCGATCTGCTCGGCCGCCGGCTCAGGGGTGCTGCGGATCGGTGTGAAGCGGATCCCGGGCGGTGAGTTCTCGGCGTACGCGGCTCATGAGCTGAGGGTCGGAGACGAGCTTGAGGTGATGACGCCACTCGGGCGCTTTGGTACGACGCTCGATCCGGCGAACGTGAAGCACTATGCGTTCGTGGCCGCGGGGAGTGGGATCACGCCGGTGCTGTCGTTGGTCGCGACGATCCTGTCGGTTGAACCGTCGAGTCGGGTCACGTTGCTTTATGGGAACCGGACTGCCGGTTCGGTGATGTTCGCGGATGATCTGGCGGACCTGAAGGATCGGTACGCCGAACGGTTCCATCTCGTGCACGTGTTGTCGCGGGAGTCGACTGAGGTCGAGTTGTTCAGCGGGCGGATCGACGCAGAGCGGTTGCAGCGGATGTTCGCGACCATCCTGCCGTTGGACAGTGTGGACGACTGGTTCCTGTGTGGGCCGTACGCGATGGTCGTCGGTGCGCAGGAGTTGCTGCTGAGCGAGGGCGTGACGCGGGAGCATGTGCACGCCGAGCTCTTCCACGTCGGCGACGAGGCTCCTACAGCTCCGGTCGAGGAAGCTCAGGTGGATGAGGACGCCGCACAGGTGACGGTCATCCTCGACGGCCGTCGCTCCACCTTCGCCCTGGCCGAGCACTCGAAGGTCGTGCTCGACGCGACTCTCGCCGTACGCAGCGACGCCCCCTTCGCCTGCAAGGGCGGCGTCTGCGGCACCTGCCGCGCCAAGGTCCTCGAAGGTTCCGTTCGCATGGACACCAACTGGGCCCTAGAACCAGACGAAATCAGAGCCGGCTACGTCCTAACCTGCCAATCCCACCCCACCACCCCCGCAGTAACCCTCGACTACGACGCCTAAAAGAGCTAGGGGACTTAAGCCGCGCCACCCCACCAGGCGAGTGCCCCCACCCCACCCATCAGGGCAAGGAAAGCCCCAACCGAGCAGGGAGAGGGACGCCCCGCACCCGAGCAGGGGAAGTAGCTCGCTGAATAACATCCAGCGGCCGCGGCGGCGAAGGGTTGAGTGAACCTGCCCGGCCGCATGAGAGACAAGCAGGCCCGGGTGGGGTCAAACGAAAGAAGATGAAGGTTCGGGCAGGGAGTGCACGCCTCGGGGACCGTCGTGGTGAGGTCTGACCTGGGAACTGGCCGGCCGCGGGGAGCGACCGGCCAGGGGAGGGCATGTATTAGTCGGTGCCGGATTCCATGGCTGCTCGGTCCAGGAGTTCGTCGGATTCGGTTGCTTCGCCTCGGGAGGCGATGGCGTTGGCGCCGCCGGTGGGCATGGGGCCGATGAGGTCGGTGGAGGAGGCCAGGGCCGGGTTGGAGCTGCCGAACATGCCGAGACCGGCGTACTGCTCGAGCTTGGCGCGGGAGTCGGCGATGTCCAGGTTGCGCATGGTCAGCTGACCGATCCGGTCGACCGGGCCGAACGCCGAGTCCTCGATCCGCTCCATCGACAGCTTGTCGGGGTGGTAGCTGAGCGCCGGGCCAGTCGTGTCGATGACCGAGTAGTCCTCACCCCGCCGGAGCCGCAGTGTGACCTCACCGGTGACCGCCGTACCGACCCACCGCTGCAGGGACTCCCGCAGCATCAGCGACTGAGGGTCCAGCCAGCGACCCTCGTACATCAGCCGCCCGAGCTTCCGGCCCTCGTTGTGGTAGCTCGCCAGCGTGTCCTCGTTGTGGATCGCGTTGACCAGCCGCTCGTACCCCGCGTGCAGCAACGCCATCCCCGGCGCCTCGTAGATCCCGCGCGACTTCGCCTCGATCACCCGGTTCTCGATCTGGTCCGACATCCCCAGCCCGTGCCGGCCACCGATCGCGTTCGCCTCCAGCACCAGATCGACCGCGGAGCCGAACTCCTTGCCGTTGATCGTCACCGGCCGGCCCTGCTCGAACCCGATCGTCACATCCTCGGGCGAGATCTCGACCGAGGGATCCCAGTGCCGCACACCCATGATCGGGTCGACGGTCTCGATCCCGGTGTCGAGGTGCTCGAGCGTCTTCGCCTCGTGCGTCGCACCCCAGATGTTCGCGTCGGTGGAGTACGCCTTCTCGGTGCTGTCCCGATACGGCAGCTGGTGCGAGACCAGCCACTCCGACATCTCCTTCCGCCCGCCCAGCTCCTGCACGAACTGCGCGTCCAGCCACGGCTTGTAGATCCGCAGCTGCGGGTTCGCCAGCAGCCCGTACCGGTAGAACCGCTCGATGTCGTTGCCCTTGAACGTCGACCCGTCGCCCCAGATCTGTACGTCGTCGTCGAGCATCGCCCGCACCAGCAACGTGCCGGTCACCGCCCGCCCGATCGGCGTGGTGTTGAAGTACGTCCGCCCGCCAGACCGGATGTGGAACGCGCCACAGGCCAGCGCGGCCAGACCCTCCTCGACCAGCGCGGCCCGGCAGTCGACGAGGCGCGTCAGCTCAGCGCCGTACGCCGTGGCTCGGCCGGGAACCGAGGCGATGTCAGGCTCGTCGGCCTGACCCAGATCGGCGGTGTAGGTGCACGGGACCGCGCCCTTGTCGCGCATCCACGCGACCGCGACCGACGTGTCGAGACCGCCCGAGAACGCGATCCCGACCCGCTCACCAACTGGCAATGACGTAAGTACCTTGGACACAGGAAAAGTATGCATCACCCTGCATGATTATGCAAAGCGGCGAGCCTCCCCGCCGGACCGTGTCCTGGTTGGCACGATGAGCGCTCCGCGGTGAGGGGAGTGGTGGGGCGCCATGATGGGGCGGTCGCATGCGGTGTCGGGGTGGTGCGCCGGTCTGGCGGTCGCCCCGCTGATCGGGCTGACGTCCGTGGCGGAGATGGTTCCGTTCGCCGCAGCCACGGCCGGCTACGCCCTCGTCCCGGATCTCGATCACCCTGGCGCCAGCGCGTCCCGGCTGCTCGGCCCGGTGACCCGGCTGGTCTCCGGAGCTGTGCGTACCTTCTCCGGTGTCCTCTACAACCTCACCAAGGGACCACGCGACGAGGACAGCACCGGAAAGCATCGTCACGCGACCCACACGCTGGCCGCCGCGATCGGGCTCGGCATCCTCGCCGCCAGCCTCGGCGACCGCGGGAAGTGGGCGGTCCTCGCAGTCGCAGTGACCGGTCTCCTACTGGCGGCCGACGCGCTCGGCGACTGGATCATCTTCGTCGCCCTCGGCGGCGCCGCCTGGTCGGTCACCGGTACGGCGCTCCCCGGTACGACGGCCGCCGACGCCGTACAGGCTGGTCTGTCCGAGATCGGCGGCTGGATCGGGATGGCGGTCGGTCTCGGCATGTTCGTCCACTGCCTCGGCGACAGCCTCACCCGCTCCGGCTGTCCATGGCTCTGGCCGCTGCCGATCCGTGGCGAGACCTGGTACGAACTCCGGCTGCCGCGGCTGTTCCGCTTCAGCACCAACAGCTGGGTCGAGCGCTTGCTGATCGTGCCGGCTCTGACGGTTGCTGCCGTACTCCTCCTACCTGGTGCACTCCCGGCGGTCGAGCATCTCTTCGACGCGACCTCGATTTGGATTGCTGGGCGATGATTTCTCGACGAAGAGTGATGACGAGCTCACCGAAAGTATTCGCAGAAGTTTTTCCGGATTTTCTTGGCAGAAGCTGTAACGACTACGGGGTTGTGCCCGATAGGACGAGTGAGCCTGGTGGCTGCCCGGACCCCCGAGCGGACAGCCACCAGGCCTACTCATTTCTCCAGGGCTGCGGAGCGGTAATCTGACCCCCATGTCCTCGCCAGCACGTACCGCGTCGCCGGATCTGCCTTTCGGCCGTCTGACGACCGCGATGATCACTCCGTTCCGGCCCGACGGCTCGCTGGATCTCGACGCTGCGCAGAAGGTGGCCGGATACCTGGTCGACCGGGGTAACGACGCGCTCGTGATCAACGGGACCACCGGCGAGGCGCCGACCACCTCCGACGCGGAGAAGGTCCAGCTGATCAAGGCCGTGCTTGAGGCGGTCGGCGACCGCGCCAAGGTCGTCACCGGCGTCGGCACGAACGACACCGCGCACACGATCGAGTGCGCCAAGCAGGCCGAGGCCGCTGGAGCCGACGGGCTCCTGGTCGTCACGCCGTACTACAACAAGCCTCCGCAGGACGGGCTGCGCGCGCACTTCACCGCGGTCGCCGACGCGACCGGCCTGCCGAACATGGTCTACGACATCCCGGCGCGTGCCGCTGTGGAGATCAAGACCGAGACCCTGCTCGCGCTGGCCGAGCACCCGCGGATCGTCGCGGTGAAGGACGCCAAGGGCGACGTCGCCGGGGCCACCAAGGTGCTGGCCAACACCGATCTGTTCTACTACTGCGGGGCCGACGAGCTGAACCTCGCCTGGCTCGCGATCGGTGCGGTCGGGATCGCCAGCGTGGTCGCGCATGTCGCGAGCCCGGAGTACCGGCAACTGATCGACGCCGTGGTGGCCGGCGACCTCGCCACCGCACAGGAGATCGATCGACGGGTTGTGCCCGCCGTCGAAGCGATCATGACCAGGACCCAGGGCGCGATCATGGTGAAGGCCGCGCTGAAGCTGGCCGGCGTCATCGAGCACGCGACACTTCGGCTGCCGCTGGTTGAGGCGACCGCCGAGCAAGTGGACTGGCTCACCACCGACCTCAAAACGGCAGGACTGATTGCATGAGCCATCCCCATCCAGATCTCGACGCGCCCGGACCGCTGGCTCCGGGCGCTTTGCGGGTCATCCCGCTCGGCGGCCTCGGCGAGGTCGGCCGCAACATGACGGTGTTCGAGTACGACGGCAAGCTGCTGATCGTGGACTGCGGCGTACTGTTCCCGGACGAGAACCAACCCGGCGTGGACCTGATCCTGCCGGACTTCCAGCCGATCCGGGACCGGCTCGACGACGTCGTCGCCGTGGTCCTGACCCACGGCCACGAGGACCATATCGGCGGGTTGCCCTACCTGCTGCGTGAGCGGGGTGACATTCCGGTCATCGGTTCGCAGCTCACGCTCGCGCTGCTGGAGGGCAAGCTGAAGGAGCACCGGCACCGCAACGTGCCGCAGCAGACCGTGGTCGAGGGTGAGAAGCTTCAGATCGGCCCGTTCGTCTGCGAGTTCGTCGCGGTGAACCACTCAATCCCGGACGCGCTCGCGGTCGCGATCAAGACGCCGGCCGGCCAGGTGCTGCACACCGGTGACTTCAAGATGGACCAGTTGCCGCTGGACAATCGGATCACCGACCTGCGTGCGTTCGCCCGGCTCGGCGAGGAGGGCGTCGACCTGTTCATGGTCGATTCCACCAACTCCGAGGTGCCCGGCTTCACCACCCACGAGCGCGACATCGCTCCGGTGCTCGACCGGGTCTTCACCAACGCGAAGAACCAGCGCATCATCGTCGCCTGTTTCGCCTCGCACGTGCACCGGGTCCAGCAGGTCATGGACGCCGCGGTGAAGCACCGCCGCAAGGTCGCGTACGTCGGCCGTTCGATGGTCCGCAACATGGGCGTGGCTCGTGATCTCGGCTTCCTGACCGTCCCCGGCGACACGCTGATCGACATGCGCGAGCTGGAGAACTACCCGCCGGAGCAGGTCGTGCTGGTCTCGACCGGCTCGCAGGGTGAGCCGATGTCGGCGCTGTCCCGGATCGCGGCGAACGACCACCACGTGGTCCAGATCCAGCCGGGCGACACCGTCGTACTGGCGTCGTCGTTGATCCCGGGCAACGAGAACTCGGTGTACCGGGTGATCAACGGTCTGACCCGGCACGGCGCGAACGTGATCCACAAGGGCAACGCGCTGGTCCACGTCTCCGGCCACGCGAGCGCGGGCGAGCTGCTCTACTGCTACAACATCGTCAAGCCGCGCAACGTGATGCCGGTGCACGGCGAGATCCGGCACCTGCACGCGAACGCCGACCTGGCCATCCAGACCGGCGTCCCGCGCGAGAACGTGGTGGTCGTCGAGGACGGTGTGGTGGTCGACCTGATCGACCGCAAGGCCGTCGTGGCCGGCAAGGTCGACTGCGGGTACGTGTTCGTCGACGGCTCGACCGTCGGCGACATCACCGAGACCTCGCTGAAGGATCGCCGGATTCTCGGCGACGAGGGTTTCATCTCGGTCATCGCCGTGATGGACTCGGTCACCGGCAAGCTGACGGCCGGTCCGGAGATCCAGGCCCGCGGGTTCGCCGAGGACGACACCGTCTTCGACGACCTGAAGCCGCGGATCGAGGCCGAGATCGAGAAGGCGATCGGTGGCGGCGTGGACGACATGTACCAGCTGCAGCAGGTGATCCGCCGGGTGGTGGGCAAGTGGGTCAGCGACACTCACCGCCGCCGCCCGATGATCATCCCGGTCGTCGTGGAGAGCTAAGTGCCTCGTGCGAGGCACTGAGAAACGAGAGGGTGGGCCGGCGATGAGCATCAGCGGGGTGAACGGGGGCCAGCGCCGGCCCACGATGAAGGAGGTCGCGGCCCGGGCCGGGGTCGCCTTGAAGACCGTCTCCCGGGTGGTGAACGAGGAACCGAACGTCAGCCCGGAGCTGACCGCGAAGGTCCAGGCCGCGATCAAGGAGCTCAACTACACCCCGAACGAGAGCGCCCGGATGCTGCGCCGCGGCAAGACCGGGACGATCGCCGTGGTGATCCGCGATATCGGCGACCCGTTCTTCGCCTCGCTCGGCCGCGCGGTCGAGTTGTGGGCCCGCTCGACCGGCTCGGTGGTGATGATCGGTCTGACCGACGAGGACCCGGAGCGGGAGCGGGACGTCTGTCTGGAGTTCGTCGCCCGCCGGCCGGACGCGCTGATCATGGCGCCGATCGGGGAGACCCAGGAGTACCTCGCGCCGCACGTCGACGCCGGGATGGCCGTGGTCACGATCGACCGGCCGGCGCACGGGATCGAGGCGGACGCCGTACTCGCGGACAACGCCGGCGGGATCGATCAGGCGATCGACCACCTCGTCCGGCAGGGCCATCGCCGGATCGCGTACCTCGGTGACGACGAGCGGATCTTCACTGCCCGCGAGCGTGTCGTCGCCTACCGGGCCGCGATGTCGCGGCACCGCATCGACGTGGACGAGGACCTGGTCCACCTGTCCGAGCCCACGACGGAGGGTATCGGCATCACGCTGTCCGCCGTACTGGATCGGCCGGAGCCGGCGACCGCGTTGCTGTCGGCCAACAACATGACCACCGCCGAGGTCCTCCGTGGCCTGGCCGGACGGCGCGGGCGGGTCGCGCTCGTATCCTTCGACGACCTGGCCCTCGGCGACCTGCTCAGCCCAGGTCTGACGGCCGTCGCTCAGTCGGCCGACGTGATGGCCCGTACGGCGATCCAGTTGATGACGGAGCGCCTTCCGGAGCCGCACCGCCCGGGCCGGACGGTGCGGGTGCCGGTGAAGCTCACGATCCGGGGATCAGGCGAGATTCCGCCCGGGTGAGCGCAGCTGCGCGGACAGCGGGCAGTCGAACGGGTCCCGGGACTTGAGGCCGACGTTGTTCAGGTAGTCGATGACGATGCGGTACGACTCGAACAGGCCGACCTCGGTGTAGGCGACGCCGTGGGCGGCGCAGTACTCGCGGACGATCGGCCGGACGTGGCGGAGCGTCGGCCGGGGCATGCTCGGGAACAGGTGGTGCTCGATCTGGTAGTTCAGGCCGCCCATCGCGAAATCGGTCAGCGTGCCGCCCCGGATGTTGCGGGACATCAGCACCTGGCGGCGGAGGAAGTCGAGCTTCATCCCGGCCGGGACGAGCGGCATGCCTTTGTGGTTCGGCGCGAACGCGGCACCGAGGCAGACGCCGAACACCGCGAGCTGCAGACCGAGGAACGCGCTGGCCTTGCCGACCGGAAGCATCAGGTAGAGAAAGGCCAGGTAGCCGCCGATCCGTGAGATCACGACCGCGGCCTCGATGCGTTCGAGCTTGGTGGTGTCGCGGCGCAGCAGATGCCGCAGGCTCGAGGCGTGCAGGCCGACCCCCTCCAGCGTCAGGAGCGGGAAGAAGAGCCAACCCTGGCGGGCGGCGATCCACCGGCCGAGCCGCCCGCGTCCCGCGACCGCGGCCGGGGTGAAGGCGACGGCCTTGAGCTGTACGTCGGGATCCTTGTCGACCTGGTTCGGGGCGGCGTGGTGCCGCGAGTGCTTGTTCCGCCACCAGGTCACGCTCATGCCCGCGAGGGCACCGGCCAGAATGCGCGCGGTCCAGTCGTTCATCGCGGCCGAGGTGAAGATCTGCCGGTGCGCGCTGTCGTGGCTGAGGAATGCGACCTGGACCAGAATGAGCGCCAGTGCACCGGCCAGGAGCAGCTGGAACCAGGAATCGCCGAGCAGAATCATGCCGGTGGCAACGGCCAGCAGGGCGGCGACGACCAGGCTGAACCGCGTGTAGTAGTAGCCCTGACGGCGCCGCATCAGGCCTAGTTCGCGAACCGTCTGGAGGAGATCCGTGTAGAGGCTGACGTACCGCTGCTGGGCACTCACGCCCCTATCGTCTCGATCTAGCATGAAGCTCGGCGTGCGCTCAGGTGTACCTCCGAGGTAGGCCTGGCAAAGTGCCAGGGGTCAGTTCCGGTACTGCGTGACCAGCGGGCAGTCGAACGGATCGCGGGCCCGGAGCCCGACGTTGTTCAGATAATCGACGACGATCTTGTACGACGCAAGGAATCCGACCTCGGTGTACTTCACACCGTGCAGCTCGCAGTACTCGCGGACGATCGGCCGGACCCTGCGCAGGGTAGGCCGGGGCATGCTCGGGAACAGGTGGTGCTCGATCTGGTAGTTCAGGCCGCCCATCGCGAAGTCGACCATCACCCCGCCGCGGATGTTGCGCGACATCAGCACCTGCCGACGGAGGAAGTCCAGCTTCATCGTCCGCGGCACCAGCGGCATGCCCTTGTGGTTCGGGGCGAACGAACCGCCGAGACAGACTCCGAAGACGGCCAGTTGCAGGCCGAGGAACGCACCGGCCTTGCCGATCGGCAGCAGCAGGAACAGCACGGCCAGGTAGGCACCGATCCGGCTCACCACGATCGCGGCCTCCACACGCTCGACCGAGGACGCGCCGCGGCGGAACAGGTGACTCAGGCTCGAGACGTACAGGCTGAGGCCTTCCAGTGTCAGCAGGGGGAAGAACAGCCAGCCCTGCCGGGCGGTCAGCCAGGCCCGGAAACCGGTGCGTTGGGCAACATGCTCGGGCGTGAAAGCGACGACGCCGATCGCGATGTCCGGGTCCTTGCCGAGTTGGTTCGGTGCGCCGTGGTGCCGGCTGTGCTTCGAGCGCCACCACGCGGCTGAGATGCCGACCAGCCCACCGGCCAGCAGGCGAGCGGTCCAGTCGTTCCAGGCGGCGGAGTCGAAGATCTGCCGGTGCGCACTGTCGTGGCTCAGGAACGCGACCTGCGTCAGCACGAGCGCCAATGCACCCGCCATCAGGAGCTGGAACCAGGAGTTGCCGAGCAGGCCGAAGCCGACCCAGACCCCGGCGAAGGCCGCGAGGACCAGGCCGATCCGGGTGAAGTAGTAGCCGCGTCGCCGTTTCAGCAGACCGAGCTCACGCACAGTGCGGAGCAGGTCCGTGTAGAGGTTCGTATGTCGGTGCTGCACGCGCAGCGGATCGTGATCTTCAGCAAGAAGCTGTGACATCAGCAGTGCCCCTGTTCTGATAGTGCATCGGTCCGATGCGCTACCAGGTCCGGGGCAGCGAAACGAAAATGGGCTTACGTCGTTAACGGAACCACGTAGGGTCGCGACAAGCAAGGTGGTGCCCGGTGGCGCACGTCCGGTGTGCGGGTGATTTGAGGCTCAGTTCGCCCGGGCGTCACCTCACTGTCATCAGCGGGGCGCAAGTTCGGCTCATGAACCTGAGCCGCCGCCAGCTCCTGGCCGCATCCACAGTCGCCGGCGCGACCCTCGCCGTACCAGGGGTAGCGAATGCCAACGTCGTACGCCGGGACCGTCCCGGACTGCCGTCCGGGATCATGTCGGGTGACGTCAGTACGAACTCCGCAGTGGTCTGGTCCCGAACCGACCGTCGCGCCCGGATGGTCGTCGACCTGACCAGCAACGGCCGGTTCGACCGCGCCGTCCGGCTGCATGGCCCGGTCACGGGGCCGGACCAGGACTTCACCGCGCAGCTGCCGCTGAAGGGCCTGCGCCCGGGGCAGCGGTACGACTACCGGATCGCGTTCGAGGACGCGTGGGGCCGCCGCGGTGAGTCCCTCGAGGGTTCCTTCAGTACGCCGGGACGCAACCGCGGACTGTCCTTCGTCTGGACCGGCGACACGGCCGGTCAGGGCTTCGGGATCAACCCGGAGATCGGCGGGATGGCGGCGTACAAGGCCATGCACGAGACGCGGCCGGACTTCTTCCTGCACTCCGGGGACAACATCTACGCCGACGGCCCGATCGAGGCCGAGGTGGCGATCCCGGACGGCACGGTCTGGAAGAACGTGGTCACCGAGGAAGTCTCGAAGGTCGCCGAGACGCTGGCCGAGTACCGCGGCCGGTACAAGTACAACCTGCTCGACGAGAACGTGAAGTCGCTGTACGCCGACGTACCGATCCTCTCGCAGTGGGACGACCACGAGACGCTGAACAACTGGTATCCGGGGGAGATCCTCACCGACGACCGGTACACCGAGAAGCGGGTCGACGTACTGGCGCAGCGGTCCCGGCAGGCGTTCCTCGAGTACCTGCCGATGGTGCACTCGGCCGGCCGGAACCGGATCTACCGCAGGGTGAGCTACGGCCCGCTGCTCGACGTGTTCTGCCTGGACATGCGGACCTACCGCGGTGCGAACCCGGTGCCGTCGACCGTCGGCCCGGTCGCGATGCTCGGTGCCGAGCAGGCCGAGTGGCTGGTCCGGGAGGCGGCCGCGTCGAAGGCGACCTGGAAGGTGATCGCCAGCGACATGCCGCTCGGCATCCTGGTCCCGGACGGCGACCTGATCGAGGCGGTCGCGAACGGTCTGCCCGGTGCGCCGGGTGGCCGCGAGCTCGAGATCGCCTGGGTGCTCAGCCAGTTCAAGAAGCGCAAGGTCCGCAACGCGGTCTGGCTCACCGCGGACGTGCACTACGCCGCGGCCAACCACTACGACCCGTCGCGGGCGACCTTCACCGACTTCGACCCGTTCTGGGAGTTCGTCGCCGGACCGGTCAACGCGGGCACGTTCGGGCCGAACGCGCTCGACCCGACGTTCGGTCCGGAGGCCGTGTTCGTCAAGGCCGCCGACTTCCCGAACCAGCCGCCGAGCGGCGGCAACCAGTTCTTCGGGTACGTCGAGATCGACCCGCGCACCGGCGTCTTCACGGTCTCGCTCCGCAACCTGTTCGGCAAGGTCCTCTGGACCAAGGACATCACCCCGGCCCACCACTGAGGGCCCGTCGTACTCACCCGGCTCCGGCGCCTGCGCGGGATGCCGCCCACCGGAGCCCGGGTGGGTACGACGCCGAATCCAGTTGCCGGCCCGGGCAGCGTTGTTAGGTTTGTCCGCATGACCTATCCGGAGAGCCGCCGCGACGATGTGGTCGAGACCCTGCACGGGCACGAGATCGCCGACCCGTACCGCTGGCTGGAAGATCCTGACGCACCCGACACCCAGGACTGGGTCCGTCGGCAGAACGAGTTCACCCAGGCCGAGCTCTCGGGGTATCCGGAGCGTGAGTGGTTCCAGACCACGATGGCCGCGATCCTGGCCCGCCCACGCGCCGGAGTCCCGGTGCGGAAGGCGGGCTGGTACTTCGTCGGCCGGAACGACGGCACCCAGGCCCAGGACGTCGTGTACGTCGCGGAGTCCCTCGACGAACTGGTCGACCGCGGCCGCTTGCTGATCGACCCGAACACTCTCTCTGCGGACGGCACCGACTCGCTGGGCTCGTTCACCGTGAGCCCGGACGGCAAGTACTTTGCGTACGGCGTCAACGAGAGCGGGAGCGACTGGACCACGTTCCGGCTGCTCGACATCGCTACCGGGACTCCGGTGGATGATCTGGTCACGGAGGCCAAGTTCTGCGAAGCCACGTGGCTTCCGGACAGTTCGGCGTACCTCTATCTGCACTACCCGGCCAGCGGTCGCAGCGAGGGTACGGAGACGAAGGCGCAGACCGGTGGGCGGCTGATGCTGCACCGGGTTGGCGTACCGCAGTCCGAGGACGAGCTGGTGCTGAGCTTCCCGGACGACGACAGCTACTTCATCACGCCGGAGATCACCGAGGACGATCGCTACCTCGTCGTACACATCAACGAAGGCACCGATCCGGGCAGCAAGCTGTGGGTCTATCCGATCACCTCGGACGGGTTCGGCGAGCCGGTGAAGGTCGTGGACACCTTCGCGGACGAGATCGCATTCGTACGGATGTCCGGCGACCAGCTGGTCCTTCGGACCGATCGGGACGCCTCCCGTGGTCGGGTGGTGTTGGCGTCGCTGGACGGCGGGTTCGTCGACCTGATCCCGGAAGGCTCGTCGACGCTGCAGGCAGTCCGCGGTACTGCGGCCGGGCTGGTCACGTTGACGCTTGTCGACGCACAGCCCGTGCTCACGCTCTATGCGCTCGACGGCTCCGATGCCCGCGTCGTCGACGTACCGGGCGGGGGAGTGGTCGACCTCAACGCCAGCCCGGAGTACGACGAGCTCTTCATCGGACTGTCGACCACGACCGACCCAACCGTCGCGTACGTCGTCTCGACCGCTAATGGCGCGGTCCGGGCGCTGCCAGAGCTCGTCCGCGGCTCCGGTGGCTTCACCTCTCCGTCCGTCACGGTGACGCGCGGCGTCGACCCGGTCCGCGAGGTGCCGTACTTCCTGATCACCCGGTCAGACCTGGACTTCTCCACACCGCGCCCCACCCTGCTCTACGGGTACGGCGGCTTCCGGATCCCGATCCAGGCCGACTACAAGCCCGGGTGGACAGGCTGGCTCGCGGCCGGCGGAGTGCTGGTGATCGCCAACCTGCGTGGCGGCGGTGAGTACGGCAGCGCCTGGCATGACGCGGGCCGGCTGAAGAACAAGCAAAACGTCTTCGACGACTTCATCGCGGTCGCCGAGCACCTGCGCGACTCCGGCATCACCACGTCTGAGCAGCTCGCGATTCACGGTCGCAGCAACGGCGGTCTGCTCGTCGGTGCGGCCATGACACAGCGACCGGACCTGTTCGCGGTCGCGCTACCCGGTGTGGGCGTCATGGACATGCTGCGGTTCCACCTGTTCACAGTGGGCGCCGCGTGGGCTTCTGACTTCGGGCATCCGGACGATGCGTCGCAGTTCGAGGATCTGCTGGCTTACTCGCCGTTGCATCGGTTGAGCGACGGGACGTCGTATCCGGCCACGCTGGTGGTCACGGGTGATCATGACGACCGGGTGGTGCCGTTGCACAGTCACAAGTTCATCGCCGCTCTGCAGCACGCCCAGTCCGGGGCCGAACCGGTCTTGACGCGGGTTGAGGTCAACACCGGTCACGGCTTCGGGAAACCCGCCGCGTTGATCGCGGCGGAATGGGCCGACCTACTGGCGTTCGCTGCTCACCATGTAGGTCTCGTGCCTCCTGAGCAGTAGGAGGGCTGCCGAATTACCAGATGCGCGGGGCGTGCAGGTCCCGCGGGTCGTCAGCGGGCTGACAGCCGTGGTCGGTGTCTTCGTACTCCGACCGCGGTCCGCCGGCGGCAAGCGTCCGTACGGCGTTGACGAGGCGGTCCACGTGCTCACGCGTCGTGCCGAGGCCAAGGCTGGCCCGGACCGCGGTGCCGTGCTCGGGGGAGTCGGCGAGCAGGTGTCCGACCAGCGGGTGCGCGCAGAACTTGCCGTCGCGGACGCCGATGCCGTACTCGGCGCTCAGCGCCGCAGACACGAGCGTTGAGCTCAGACCGGCGACCGTGAAGCACACAGTGCCGACCCGGTCCGCGTCCGCACCGAAGATCGAGTACGTCGTGACGCCGGGAAGCTGAGCGAGTCCGGTGCGGAGGCGGGCGAGCAGGCTGCGTTCGTGCTGCTCGATCGCGTCGCGGTGCTTGCTGATCGCGGCACACGCGGAGGCGAGGGCGATCGCGCCGATGACGTTGGGGGAGCCGCCTTCGTGGCGGGCCGGGCCGGTGGCCCAGACCACGGTGTCGCTGGTGACCGCAGTGGTCGCGCCACCGCCGTACAGGTACGGGTCGGCGGCGTCGAGCCAGTCGGAGCGGCCGATCAGCGCGCCGGCTCCGTAGGGCGCGTAGAGCTTGTGGCCGGAGAGTGCGACCCAGTCGACGTCCAGAGCGGCGATGTTGACCGTCCGGTGCGGCGCGAGCTGGGCGGCGTCGAGGCAGACCCGCGCGCCGTGTGCCTTGGCGACTGCGGCGATCTCCGCGATCGGGAAGATCTCACCGGTGACGTTGGAGGCGCCGGTGAGCACCACAAGCCGAGGACCCTCGGGCGCCTGGCGCAGGGCGTCGGCGACTGCGGTGACTGCCTCGGTGGGAGAGCCGGGCGCGTTGAGACGGACGGTCCGCTCGGCCGGCCACGGGAGCAGCGCGGCGTGGTGCTCGGACTCGAACACGATGACCGTTGCGTCCTGCGGGACCGCGTGGGCGAGGAGGTTGAGCGCGTCCGTGGTCTGCCGGGTGAAGATCACCTGGTCGTCGGTGCGCGCTCCGACGAACGCGTGCACCTCGGCGCGAGCACGCTCGTACCACTGCGTGGTGATGCGGGAGGCGTACCCGTTGCCGCGGTGCACCGACGCGTACGACGGCAGCGCGGCCTCGACGCTGGCCCGGACCGACTCCAGACACGGCGCACTGGCACCGTGATCGAAGTTCGCGTAGTCCGTGACCCGGCCGTCGGCCAGCGGGACCAGGAGGTCCGAGCCGACCGTGGCGGGGATGGTGCCGGTGACGAGGCGGGTGACCGTCGGCCGGGGGGTCGTCGTACTGGCCGGCTCGAGGATGGAGAGAATCGACATGCTGGTGCTCCCGGAAGTCCGCGCTTGCCGAACGGGGTATCCGCACGGCCTGGTCTTCACCCGGGGCACCCCACCGCGGAGGAGGGTTGCCGGCCAGCGAGCCGGGGCTTGACGCTGGCACTCATGACCTGCCGAGAACGGTAACGAACCGGCCACGGCCGCGCCAGTGACAATCCCGAAATGTGAGATAGGCGGATGCATCGTGAGACGCAGGTCTGGACCGCAACCGATCCCACGGGTGCGGCGTCCGATCGGCGGAGGTGGTCGAGATGTGGTGGAGGAAGCCGAGCTGTCCGGTCCGGACCGAGGAGCAGCTCTGGATCGAGGAGAACCTCGACTGGTTCGCCGCGGAGTTCGGCGACGAGACGCTGCGCCGTCCGGTCGTGCTGCCTGAGCCGTCCTGGTTCCCGCCCGGTTACAGCGGCTCGGAGGACGACGCACGCAGGGTGTTCGACAAGCTCTGCGCGGACCTCGACGTCCCCGCGGACCGCGTCCGTCTGGAGCTCGAGGAGGCCGAGGACGATCTGACCGCGAGCCTGTCGATGCTCGAGTCCAGATCGTCGGGGGCTACCGCGCATTGGCGGCAGGACGACGACGGCGCCACGGTCGTCCGGATCGATATGAAGCAGGCGCTGCAGCCGGTCGCCCTGGTCGCGACCATCGCTCACGAACTGGGCCACGAGCGTCTGCTCGGCGAGGACCGGATCGACCACGACCGTCGCGACGGCGAACCGCTGACGGACCTGTTCACGGTCTTCTTCGGGTTCGGCATCTTCAGCGCGAACGCCGCCTTCGAGTTCCACCGGTCCAGCACGCATTACGGGACCACGCGGCTCGGCTATCTGACCGAGGCGATGTACGCCTACGCGCTCGCGCGCTACGCCTGGATGCGGGGTGAGGCCACGCCTGCCTGGGCGGAGCGGCTGGACACGAATCCGCGCGAGTGGATGAAGCAGGGGCTCCGGTTTCTCGAGGCTGGTGTTGGATAGCGGGCATGACGACGGATGTGGTGCGCTGGATCGCCCCGCAGGTGGAGCGGCCGGACGGCTCGCTGACGGCGCCGGAAGGCGAGCTGCTGAAGGGCTATCTCGACTTCTATCGCACGACCTTGCTGTTCAAGTGCGCAGGCCTGACCGCCGAGCAGTTGGCCGAGCGTCCTTCGCCGCCGTCGAACCTTTCGTTGCTCGGGTTGATCCGGCATCTGACCAAGGTCGAGCGGATCTGGTTCCGGATCCACTTCGCGGACTCCCCGGCCGAGCCGCTGTTCGCGCCGGAGTTGGGGTAGGACGCGGACTTCGAGCTCATCGATCCGGCTGAGGCGGAGGCGTCGTACGACGGACTGGTCGCGGAGTGGAAGCTTTCTGACGAGGCGGCCGCCGGGCGGTCGCTGGACGCCCGGTTCACGTTCGGCGGGACCGAGTCGACGCTGCGGATGATCTACATCCACCTGATCGGTGAGTACGCGCGGCACTGCGGCCACGCCGACCTGTTGCGGGAGCAACTCGACGGCACCACGGGCGCGTAACGCGGCCTGGCCCTCTCATAGGGTGCGCGTGTGCCGTTCACCCTCGCCCATCCCGCTGCAGTCCTGCCGCTGGTCCGCCGGCCGTTCGTGGCATCGGCTCTGGTGGCCGGCGCGGTGGCACCGGATGTCCTGTACGTCGGCCCGGTGTACCGCTTCGCGACCCAGGGGATCAGCGGCAACCTCACTCTGACCCTGACGCACAAGTTCACGTCAGCTTTTTGGCTGGACCCGTTGCTGGGGTTGCTGCTGCTCGTGGTCTTCAACCTGGTCATCAAGCGCCCACTCCTCGCCCTGGCACCTGTGCCGCTCGCCGGTCGGCTCCCGTCACCTCGCGCTCCGCTTCGGCTGCCCTCGCTATCGGTCCTGCTCTGGACCCTCGTCTCCGTCGTCGTCGGCGCGCTCACTCACGTCCTCTGGGATTCGTTCACCCATGGCGACGGCTACTTCGTCCGCCGGTTTCCTGACTTCTTCCGTGCCGAGGTGACCGCGGCCTGGGACGTCAACCGCATCCTGCAGTACGTCAGCACCGTCGGTGGCTGCGTCGTCCTCGCTTGGTGGCTCTACCACTGGTACCGGCGGACGAACCCACGCCCGGTCACTCCAGGTGACCAGGTGCCGGCCTGGGTGCGGTACGTCGTACTGACCGCTGTGGTCCTGCTCGCAGCCGCCGGCGCGGTCATCGAACTGGGCCGCGCGGAAGGCGGATTCACCGGCGAAACCGCCGTACGACTCGCGTTGACCGGGTTCGCATCAGGCGGGCTCGCCGCGCTCAGCTGGTACGTCGTTCTGTGGCATGCGGCCCGGTTGCGCAGGGGAGTGGCGGCGCTGTGACGCTACGGATGGGGCAGCGTAATCGGCGTGTGACACGTGGGACTCGAGTGGTAATCGGGGTAGCCTGCTAGGCATGGCGACCCGCACGTCTTCCCCGGCGCGGGCGCAGAAGTCGGCAGCCAAACGGCCGAGTACGGCCCGTTCGGCGGCAGGTGGACGCACCCGTTCGTCAGGCGCCCAGAAGCGTGGGCAGAGTTCGAAGCGCGGAGGTTCCTCCGCCGCGCGGACCAGCACGCCCAAAAACAGCGGACCAGGACCGTTCGCGGCCGCCATGATCGCTGTCGGTCGCGGTGTGGTGAAGGTCTGGATCGGCATCGCGCACCTGCTCGGCAGCATGGTCCGCGGTATCGGTCACGGCGCCCGCGACCTCGATCCCGAGCACCGTCGCGACGGCGGTGGCCTGTTTCTGATCGGTCTGGCGGTTGTAGTCGCCGCCGCGATCTGGTGGAACCTTCCCGGAGCGGTCGGCAACGGACTCCGGACCGTCATCGGCGGCAGCGTCGGCGTGCTCGGCTGGGCCGTTCCCCTGATGCTGCTGTTCGTCGCAATCCGCACGCTGCGTCACCCGGACCGCAACGGCCCGGCCGGACGCCAGGTGATCGGCTGGACGGCCGTTTCGCTCGGCGTACTCGGCCTGATCCACATCGCCAACGGTCTGCCCCGGCCGAGCAACCCGGCCGACGGCTCCCTGCGCGACGCCGGCGGCGCGATCGGGTACGTCGTCTCCTCGCTCCTGTCGGACCTCCTCACCCAGTACGTGGCCGCACCGCTGCTGGTGCTGCTCTCGATCTTCGGCGCCCTCGTCATCACAGGCACGCCGATCTACGCGATCCCACTGCGGTTCCGTGCCGCCTTCGACGTACTGATGGGACGTACGGCGCTGCCGGAGGACGCACCGTCCGTGGTGGCCGCGCCGACCGACGACACCGTGCGGCTGACCCGCAAGGAGCGCCGGGCCAAGGCGGCGGAGCTGGATGAGGACGGCGAGCCGACGGTGAAGCCGTACGACTCGCCTGTGCTCGAGGGCAGGGAGATCTCCAAGCGTGGGCGCAAGTCCAAGGCCGCTGCGCCGGTGGACGAGGACGCTTACGACGTCGACGCGGCCGGGGCAGCCGGTGCTTTCGGTGCTGAGGCTGTTGCGCCGGCCGGTGCTGGTGGTGGGCCTTCGAAGGCGGAGTCGGCGCCCGAGCCGCCACCGCACACGCCGCTGCCGCAGCGGGTCGAGCAGCTCAGCCTGTCCGGCGACATCACGTACACGCTCCCGGACGGGCAGATGCTCAAGCCGGGTTCGGTGCACAAGGCAAGGACCAAGGCCTCCGACCAGGTCGTCGACCGGCTGACCGAGGTGTTCGAGCAGTTCGGCATCGACGCCCAGGTCACCGGCTACACGCGCGGTCCGACGGTCACGCGGTACGAGGTCGAGCTCGGCTCGGCGGTGAAGGTCGAGAAGGTCACCGCACTGTCGAAGAACATCGCCTATGCGGTGGCGTCGGCCGACGTACGCATCCTCTCGCCGATCCCGGGCAAGTCCGCGATCGGCATCGAGATCCCGAACACCGACAAGGAGATCGTCAGCCTCGGTGACGTGATCCGCTCGGCGACCGCCCGCAACGACCACCACCCGATGGTGGCCGGTCTGGGTAAGGACGTCGAGGGCGGCTTCGTCGTAGCGAACATGGCGAAGATGCCGCACCTGCTGGTCGCGGGTGCGACCGGCTCGGGTAAGTCGTCGTTCATCAACTCGCTGATCACGTCGATCCTGATGCGGGCCACGCCGGACGAGGTGCGGATGATCCTGGTCGACCCGAAGCGGGTCGAGCTGAACAACTACGAGGGCATCCCGCACCTGATCACGCCGATCATCACCAGCGCCAAGAAGGCGGCCGAGGCGCTGCAGTGGGTCGTCCGCGAGATGGACATGCGGTACGACGATCTGGCCGCGTTCGGGTTCCGGCACGTCGACGACTTCAACAAGGCGGTCCGTGGCGGCAAGGTGAAGCCACCGCCGGGCAGCGAGCGGGTGCTCACGCCGTACCCGTATCTGCTGGTGATCGTCGACGAGCTCGCCGACCTGATGATGGTTGCCCCGCGTGACGTCGAGGACTCGATCGTCCGGATCACACAGCTGGCCCGAGCGGCCGGCATCCACCTGGTGCTCGCCACCCAGCGGCCGTCGGTGGACGTCGTGACCGGTCTGATCAAGGCGAACGTGCCGTCGCGGCTGGCGTTCGCGACCTCGTCGCTGGCCGACAGCCGGGTCATCCTGGACCAGCCCGGCGCGGAGAAGCTGGTCGGTCAGGGTGACGGTCTGTTCCTGCCGATGGGCGCGAGCAAGCCGATGCGTATCCAGGGCGCCTGGGTGACGGAGTCCGAGATCCGTGGCGTCGTTGAGCACTGTAAGACGCAGCTGGAGCCGACGTACCGCGAGGACGTCACGGTGGTGGCCGGGCCGAGCAAGGATCTCGATGACGAGATCGGTGACGACCTGGACCTCGTTGTACAGGCTGCCGAGCTGATCGTCTCGACCCAGTTCGGATCGACGTCGATGCTGCAGCGCAAGCTCCGTGTCGGCTTCGCGAAGGCCGGCCGGCTGATGGACATCCTGGAGAGCCGAGGCGTCGTCGGTCCCAGCGAAGGTTCGAAGGCCCGTGATGTGCTGGTGAAACCGGACGATCTAGAGGACTTCATCACCACCCTCCGAGGAGAGTGACCCGTGTCCGCCGCAAGCGCACTGCCCAGGCAGGAACATTTCGACCTCGACCCCAAGCCCGTGCCGTTCACCGTGCGTGCGTCGCAGCGGGTGCACGGCGGGCTGGCCGTAGGCGCTGGTCTGGTCGCGATCGGCTTCGCCGCATCCGGATCCTCCAGTCCCACCGGCGTACTGCGATGGATCGTCGCGGCGGCCTTCGCCGTACTGGCGGTGATTTGTGCTCGGGCGCTGACAGTGGGGGACATGCTCGTCGCCGACGATGTCGGCATCCGGTTGCGAATCCGCAACGAATGGGTTGGGACGCGCTGGGAAGACATCGAGGAGGTGACGGTGCTGCAGCGCCGTCATCCGCTCGACGACGGCCGGATTGCCGTGCATTTGCTGGATCCTGGGCCGGTCCTGAGTGCGATGCCGAGTTCGACTCGCAAGACGACCGATGCGAACCGCCGCCTGACCGGCTCCTCTCTCGCGGTACCGTTCGGGTTGACGGCTCGGCCGTCGAACGGGGAAGTGGTACAGGCACTGCACATGTTGGCGGATGCCAGATGTCCGGTCAGGGAACAACTCTGAATCTGCCGTGACCCCGTCGCACCTGAGACGTTGAATGGCCGTTGACGTGATGTTGGCGGTCCGGCTGACGATGTCGGTCCAGTGAGTTCGATCGGGCGATGGAGAGGATGGTGGAGACGTGAGCATCGGCAGCGAGCTCACGGCGGCCCGTGAACGGGCCGACATGACGATCGAGCAGCTGAGCGCGGCGACCCGGATCAGAACCGGGTTGCTCGTCGCGATGGAGGCCGACGACTTCTCCCGTTGTGGCGGCAACTTCTACGCCCGTGGTCACATCCGCGCGATCGCTCGCGTGGTCAAGGCCGATCCCGCACCGCTGATCGCCAGCTTCGACGCCGAGCAGGCCGTCGAGGAAGACAAGACCCGGCGCGAGGAACGTGCCGCCTCCAAAGGCCCGAACCTGCGCCCGGCCCGCCCGCGATGGGCTGTTGTCGTCGGCGCGATCCTGGTCATCCTGATGGGCTGGGGGATGGTTCGCCTCTTCACGCTCCCCAGCGACATCGAGGCGAACGCCTCCAAGACCGCGACCACCACCGCGACGGTGACCACGCCGACGCCCAAGCCGACTCCGAAGCCCACGGTCGTCCCGACCCGAAAGCCGACGAAGAAGCCGCCGGTCCTGAAGACGGCGCTCACGCTGACTGCGAAGGGTGACGGCACCTACCTGACGGTCCGCGACAAGAAGGGCAAGCGGCTCTTCCAGGGCCACCTCGGCACCGGGATCGCCCAGTCGGTCACCAGTTCCGGCGATGTCCGCGTCACGGTCGGCAACCCCGCGAACCTCATCGTCACGCTGAACGGCACCCGCCGTACGACGAAGTTCTACCGCTTCACCGCCCACCCCAACGGCACTCTGACGAACAACGCCACCGCGTAGATCACGCTCACCGGGTTAGGTGGGGACCTGCACGGCGAGTCATACTCGTGGGGATGACTACGCCACAAACCACCGTCGCCCTGGTCACGCTGGGCTGTGCCCGCAACGATGTCGACTCCGAGGAACTGGCCGGCCGCCTCGAAGCCGGCGGGTTCCGGCTCGTCGAGGACGCCGCCGAGGCCGACACCGTGGTGGTGAACACCTGCGGGTTCGTCGAAGCCGCGAAGAAGGACTCGGTCGACACCCTGCTCGCCGCAGCCGACTACAAGGACTCCGGCCGTACGCAGGCCGTCGTCGCGGTCGGCTGCCTGGCCGAGCGGTACGGCGATCAGCTCGCCGAGGCGCTCCCGGAGACGGACGCGGTCCTCAGCTTCGACGACTATGCGGACGTCTCGGACCGGCTCCGCTCGATCCTGTCCGGCACCAAGCACCAGCCGCACGTCCCGCGCGACCGCCGCAAACTCCTGCCGCTCGCCCCCGCCGACCGCGCCGCCACCACCGGCGTAGCCATCCCCGGCCACGGCGACCACGCCCCGGCAACTGACGGCGGTCACCCCCAGACCCCGGTCAGCGGCGCTGGACCCGAAGCCCACGACGATCAGACCCAGATCCGGCACGGCGACCACGCCTCTGCGCAACGGACGCAGGTCGGCTCCCACATCCCTGAGCAGCTCAGGCCGGTGGGGGACGTGCCGGTGTCCGACGGCGAGCGTCAAGGCCTCAAGGGCCGCTTCGTCACCGGCAAGCCTGAAGAGTTGAAGATCGAGGCTCCTGACCTTGCCGCCGCCCCGGCGAGTGGTCCGCGGGTGATGCGTCGCCGGCTCGACGGTGGCCCGATGGCTCCGCTGAAGCTCGCCTCCGGGTGCGACCGTCGCTGTGCGTTCTGCGCGATCCCGATGTTCCGGGGTGCATTCGTCTCCCGCCGACCGGGTGAGGTCGTGCGCGAGGCCGAGTGGCTGGCGGAGAACGGCGTACGCGAACTCTTCCTGGTCTCGGAGAACTCCACCTCCTACGGCAAGGATCTCGGCGACCTGCGCCTGCTCGAGACCCTGGCAGGCGAGATCGCCGCCGTCCCCGGCATCATCCGCGTCCGCGTGTCCTACCTCCAGCCCGCGGAGATGCGCCCGACCCTGATCACCGCGATGACGTCGACTCCCGGCGTCGTCCCGTACTTCGATCTCTCCTTCCAGCACGCGTCCGGCCCGCTGCTGCGCCGGATGCGCCGCTTCGGCGACTCCGAGCGCTTCCTCGAGCTGATCGCCCAGGTTCGCGCCCAGGCCCCGACCGCCGGGATCCGCAGTAACGTCATCGTCGGCTTCCCGGGCGAGACCGAGGAAGACGTCGACATCCTGTGCGACTTCCTCTCCCGGGCCGGCCTGGACGCGATCGGCGTCTTCGGCTACTCCGACGAGGACGGCACCGAGGCCGAGACGTACGACGGCAAGCTCGACGAGGACACCATCGCCGCCCGGCTCGACCGGGTCACCCGCCTCGCCGAGGACCTCACCTCCGCCCGAGCCGAGTCCCGCATCGGCGAACTCCTCGAGGTCCTGATCGAGTCCCTGGACGACGACGAGGCCGAAGGCCGCGCCGCCCATCAGGGACCCGAGGTCGACGGGTCGACCACACTCACGGGCCTCCCGGAGAACATCCGGGTCGGCGATCTGGTGTCCGCGAAGGTGATCGGGAGCGACGGGGTCGACCTGATCGCCGAGTTCGCGGCGCTCGTGAGCCCCCAGGACAGCCGTCCGGCGGCTAACCTGACCGCGTGACCAACCCTCCGAACCCGGCGCAGCGCGCCGGCCACCTCCACGCGCCCAGCGCGTGGAACGTGCCGAACGCGCTCACCGTGCTGCGGCTGGTCCTGGTCCCGCTGTTTGTCTGGCTGCTGCTCCGCGACGGTGGCACTGGCGAAGGCAATCGCCTGCTGGCGACCGCCGCGTTCGTGGTGGCGATCGTCACCGATCGGTTCGACGGGGACATCGCTCGCCGGTGGAACCTGGTCACGAATTTCGGCAAGATCGCCGACCCGATCGCTGACAAGGCTCTCACCGGTGCCGCCTTCATCGGGCTGTCCTACCTCGGCGAGCTCCCGTGGTGGGTCACGGTGGTCGTCCTGGTCCGCGAGTGGGGCGTCACCGCACTCCGGTTCTGGGTGATTAGGCACGGCGTCATGCCGGCCAGCCGCGGCGGCAAGCTGAAGACCGTCCTGCAAGCCATTGCCCTCGGCCTGTACCTGCTCCCGTGGCAATCCTTCGCCTTGCTGCACTGGACCGCCGTGGCATTCATGGCGGCGGCCGTCCTCGTCACGATCGTCACCGGCCTGGACTACGTCGGCCGAGCCCTCCGCCTCCGCGCCGCCGCCAAACGGCCACTCCCGTAGAGGTGAGCTTGATGGAACACGAAGCGGTCCTGGAGCGATTGGTCGGAGCGCTGAAACAGCGTGGCGCAACAGTTGCCACAGCTGAGTCTCTGACCGGCGGTCTGGTCGGAGGCGCGCTGACAGATGTGCCGGGCGTGTCGGCCGTGTACCGCGGTGGCGTGGTCGTCTACGCGACCGAACTGAAGGCTCAACTCGCAGGCGTCCCGGAGGACCTGCTGGCCGCTGTCGGGCCGGTCCACCCGGACACGGCCGCCGCATTGGCCACAGGCGTCCGAGAGCGGCTGGACGCCACCTACGGCCTCGCCACGACCGGTGTAGCCGGTCCGGACCCTCAGGACGGCATCGAAGCCGGCACGGTGTACGTCGCGGCGGCCGGACCGGCGTCTGTACAGGTGCGAAAGCTGCAGTTGACCGGCGACCGGGCTGAGGTCCGGTGGGCGACTGTTGAGGCCGTTCTGGAACTCGGAGCAGCTTTGGTGACGGAAGAACTCGACTGATCGGCATGTTGAGACCAGCATGGGAACAGGTAGGGCAGACTGGCGCGGCGCACCGAAGGTGGACATTGCGAGGAGTAGTGACCCGGCAACGGGTACCGTTGGTTCCTACGGTCGAGCTACCGTGCGTGTAGACACGACTGGACAGGCGGAAGGGAGAAACCTCATGGTGCTGGTTCGTGGCCTGCTGGGCGACGTCCTGCGGCGTAAGCGGCTGCGCCAGGGGCGCACTCTCCGCGAGGTGTCTGCCGATGCCCGCGTCAGCCTCGGCTACCTCTCCGAGGTGGAGCGCGGCCAGAAGGAAGCCTCCAGCGAGCTCTTGGCTGCCATCTGCATGGCCCTGGAAGTCCCGCTGTCGACGGTCTTCGCCGAAGTCTCCGAGGATCTGGCCCGCGAAGAGGCCCTGGTTCTCACTCACCCGACCATCGAGCCCGAGGTCGTCGCCTCCGCCGCCTGACCGGTCCTGGTCCAGGCGAAAGCCGGGGGAGTGCTGCGTTGCGGTCATCGGGCGCCTCCGTCCGGGGTATGGCCGGTCGTTGCCGGCCGCATGAGAGTGATGCGGGTTGCCCAGATGAGCTGGAGTGCTGGGATCGGCGGCCAACCGGGCCGGCGGAACATCTGGTTGGCCGTGTAGAGGTGCGTCGCCGAGTCCGGGAAGCGGAGTAGCTCGGCGGGCTCTGGTGGCGGGAAGAACTCGGACAGGTCGTCGCCCTCGTCGAAAACCGCGCCGTCCATCACCGCCCAGGCCAGCGGTTTGAGCCCTCGATAGGCCCAGCACGGGTCAGGATCGAAGACGATGAGCTCCGGGTGCCCGTACAGGCTGAGTCCCAGCGAATACCCGAAGGCTGGATTGCGTACTCCGTCGCCCTCGATGTACTGCATGGCCCAGCCGTAGGTCTGGATGTTCTGCTCGATCTGGCGTGAGAACTGCTCGTGGGTCACGCCACCGCACCTGTCACACATCACCCTCTCCTCTCCTTCGAACAAATGTTCGATGCGTCAGAGAAGGTATCCGCGTTCCGTCCCGGTGATGGGGTTATCCACAGGTCAGTTCTCGGACTGATCGCCCTCGGGTTGGCAGGCCGGGCACCAGCAGGTGACCCGGTCCCGAGGAGGTTCGCCGATGGTCGAGGTCAGAATCGTCGTACCGCAGCGGCGGCAGGGTTTGCCGGCGCGTTCGAAGACCCAGGTGCGCTGACCGGGGCGATCGACTCCGGTGCTCACCTGCGTGCCGTTGCGCAGGTTGGCCTTCATCAGCCGCCGGCTGAGATCGACCGCCGCAGGCAGATCGACCGCGGAGACGGGTCGCCACGGATGCAGACCGAGCAGGAAGCAGACCTCGATCCGATAGAAGTTCCCGATGCCGGCCAGATTCCGCTGGTCCAGCAACGCCTCGCTGATGGTTCGCGACGGATCCGCCTCGAGGTTGGCAATCGCCTGCTCGCGATCGAACGACGGAGACAACAAATCCGGCCCGAGATGACCGACCACGGTGTCCTCAGCATCTGTCGCGACGAGCTCGAGCACGGGCAGCCGGTACCCGACGGCCGTCCACGCGGCAGTCTCGAGGACGGCACGGATCTGGTGATCAGGCCCGCCACGCCAACGCTCCTTGGGCCGGTACAGATGCCAGCTCCCGTCCATCCGGAAGTGGCTGTGAATCGTCACGCCGCCGGACACCCGCATGAGCAGATGCTTGCCCCGCGCAACCACTTCCAGCATCGTGCGGCCGCTGAGATCGGTCGTCGCCAAGGACGGCACGCGGAAGTCCGTACGGGTCAGCTCCTGCCCGGCCAGCGCCTGGTTCAGCCGCTTGCAAGCCCTCCAGACCGTATCCCCCTCAGGCATGGCTCAGGCCCGTAGCCTCAGGCCTCGCGGCGTGGCGTGGAAGCCCGCCTTCGCCAGCGCATCGCCGAAGGCCGTATGCCGCACCTGCTCACCATCGGCCGTCTCCACACTCAACTTCCCGAGCTGGCCATCGCGGATCGACAGGGCCAGCGCATCGACCGCAGGCTGCAGCAAGTCAGGATCCTCGGTGAAGCTCAACACGGTCCGCCCGCCGCGTTCGACGTACACGATCAGCTGGCCATCGACCATCACGACCAGCGCACCGGCCTTCCGCCCCGGTCGATGGCCGCCCGCGCTCTCGCGCTCGGGCCATGGCAGGGCAGCGCCGTACGGGTTCGCAGGGTCAGAAGCAGCCAGTACGACGGCCCGCGCTGTCAGCTCCTCATCACGCCGACCGCGTCCAGTCCCACCGGTCCCCGGCAGCTCAGCCAACGCCCGCAGCCGATCGACCGCACCGGGCAGAGCGAACTGGGCAGCACCGAGCCCAGCCACGAAGTACCCGCGCCGGCACCGCCCCGACTCCTCGAACGCGCTCAGCACCTTGTACACGGCGGCGAACCCACCCGGAGTCCGCTCGGTGATCACCGACCCGCGCGTGACGATCCCGTACCGATCCAGGAGAGTCTCCGCCGCAGCATGTGCCCGTCGGGTTGCATCCTCGCTCCGGGCCGGCAGCAACGACCACCGTCCGCCCGCCGTCGGCGGACCACTCCGCGACGGCATCGTCGGACGTCCCGGTCGCATCTGACGACCCGGCCGCGCCCGAGGTGTCGTACGTCGAGCTCGATGACTCCCACGCCCTCCGCCGACCAGCGAGCGCACCGGAGCCAACGTGTCGTTGGTCAGATGACCTGCCCAGACGAGATCCCACAGCACCCCGCCCAGCGTCTCGTCGTCCACCGCGCCCGAGGCCGCGCCGACGACATCGCTCAGTTGCCGGAAGAAGAACGCGCCACCACCCGACAACGCATCGAGCGCAGCCTGATGGGTCTCGCCGAGCTCGAACGCAGGGTCTGGATCGGGCAAAGTCAGATCGCAGTTGTCCGCGAGATGCAGAGACACCCACCCATCCGTCCCCGGCAGCGAACCCGAACCTGCCCACACCACTTCGCCGGTCGCGGTCAGCTCGTCCAACATCGACTGCTGATACCCCGGCACGCGCGACGGCAGCACGATCGACTCGAGCGCCGACGCCGGCACCGCGCATCCGGCCAACTGCTCGATCGCGCCGAGGAGTACGTCGTACCCACGCCCGCGGCTGCTGGTGATCCCTTGCCACGCAGGCAGGAACCGGGCGAGCGCAGCCGGATCAACCGGCTCGACCTCCTTGCGCAGCGCGGCCAAGGACCGTCGTCGAAGCAAGCGCAGAACCTCGCTGTCGCACCATTCCAGTGCGATCCCGCCCGGCAGGAACTCACCCTCGACAACGCGTCCAGCCGCTCCCAATCGCCGAAGCGCATCGTTGACAACGGCAACGCCGATCCCCAAATGCGTCGCGAGATCGATCGCCCGGAACGGGCCGTGCGTCCGCGCATACCGCGAGACCAGGTCTCCAAGTGGATCCGCAACCGACTCCGCATGCGCCTCGGCAACCCCTGGCGGAATCGGTACGCCGAGGGCGTCCCGCAACCGCGCCACGTCCTCAACGACTGCCCAGCGATGCTCACCGGCGACCCGAACCCGGACCACTCGTCGAGCCGATGCCAAGGACGTCAACCACGACTCAGCATCGGAACCGTCGACGCAGCGCTGCGATGCCTCGGACAACGACAACGGACCGACCATCCGCAGTACGTCGAACAGCCCCTCCGCGTCACGTGCTCGGCGATCCTCCGCGAGCCGCTGCAGCTCGGCCTCGGTCCGCAGCACGACCTCCGCGTCGAGCAACTCGCGCAGCTCGGTCCGCCCGAGCAGCTCGGCGAGCAGACTCTGGTCCAAGGCAAGCGCGGCCGCACGCTTCTCCGCGAGTGGACTGTCGCCCTCGTACATGAACGCGCCCACATAGCCGAACAGCAACGACTTCGCGAACGGCGACGCTTCTGACGTCTCCACCTCGACGACCGAGATCCGCCGCTCGCTGATCCCAGTCAGCAGATCCTTCAAGGCAGGCAAGTCGTAGACGTCCTGCAGCACCTCGCGCAGAGTCTCGAGCACGATCGGGAAGGAGCCGTACTTGCTTGCCACACTCAACAGCTGCGCCGACCGCTGGCGCTGCTGCCACAGCGGCGACCGTCGGCCCGGATTTCGTCGCGGCAGCAGCAATGCGCGTGCCGCGCACTCCCGGAATCGCGCGGCGAACAAGGCGGATCCACCAACCTCGGTCGTCACCAAGTCCTCGATGTCCGCCGGATCGAACAGGATCAGCTCCGCACCCGGCGGCGCCTCGTCCGTCTCCGGCAACCGCAGCACGATCCCGTCATCACCCGAGACCGACTGCGCGTCCATCCCATACCGATCGCGCAGTCGCGCGGCGATCGCCAGCGCCCACGGTCCATGCACCTGACCGCCGTACGGCGAATGCACGCAGACTCGCCAATCGCCGAGCTCGTCGCGGAAGCGCTCGACCACGATCGTCACGTCGTCCGGCACTCGGCTGGTCGCGTCTCGCTGCTCGGCGAGATATGCGACCAGGTTGTTGGCGGCGTACTCGTCCAGGCCAGCAGTCCGCGCTCGCTCGACCGCCTTGCCTGCGGGCAGTGCAGCCATTTTCCGAACGAAGGCGCCGGTCGCCGCACCGAGCTCCGCCGGCCGTCCGACCGCATCGCCCTTCCAGAACGGCAACCGACCCGGCTGCCCGGGTGCCGGGGAGACCAGCACCCGATCGTGGGTGATGTCCTCGATCCGCCAGCTCGACGCGCCCAGCGTGAACACGTCCCCGACGCGCGACTCGTACACCATCTCTTCGTCGAGCTCGCCGACGCGGTGGTTGGTCGACTCGCCGACCAGAAAGACGCCGAACAGCCCGCGGTCCGGGATGGTCCCGCCACTCGTCACCGCGAGCCGCTGCGCACCGGGGCGGCCGGAGATCTCGCCGCTAACCCGGTCGAAGACGATCCGCGGCCGCAACTCCGCGAACTCGTCCGACGGATACCGGCCCGAGAGCATGTCCAGGACCCCGTCGAAAGCCGACCGTGGCAACGTCGCGAACGGCGCGCATCGTCGTACCAAAGCGAAAAGCTCGTCGACGTCGATCGAGTCCAGGGCAACGATCGACACGATCTGCTGTGCCAGTACGTCGAGTGGATTGGCCGGGATGTGCAGGCTCTCGATCAGTCCATCGCGCATGCGTTGCACGACCACGGCCGTGTCGATCAGATCGCCACGGAACTTGGGGAACAGGACGCCGCGCGACACCGCACCCACCTGGTGACCGGCGCGACCGACGCGCTGCAGTCCACTGGCGACCGATGGTGGCGCCTCGACCTGGATGACCAGATCGACCGCACCCATGTCGATACCGAGCTCGAGGCTGCTCGTCGCGACCACACACGGCAGCCGGCCGGACTTCAGGTCACCCTCGATCAGCGCCCGTTGCTCCTTGCTGACCGAACCGTGGTGTGCCCGCGCGATCAACGGTGGCGCCGCCAGCGATGCGCCGGACTGGGCCATCACCTGCGCCGGAGAACCCTCCTCCTGCAGCTCGAGCTCGGCCCGATCGGCGGCGATCTCGTTCAGCCGGGCGGTGAGGCGCTCGGCCAGGCGGCGCGAGTTCGAGAAGACGATGGTCGATTTGTGCTGACTGATGAGATCGAAGACCTGCTCCTCGACATGCGGCCAGATCGAGGCGTGCTGCGGGGGACCGGCAGCCGATCCGGACGTCTCGAGCTCAGTGGACGCCAGCTCGGCCATGTCCTCGACCGGTACGACGACACTCAGGTCCCACTGCTTCGTGAACTTGGGCTGCACCACGGTCACCGGCCGCTCGCCACCGAGGAAGCGCGCGACCTCCTCGACCGGCCGCACCGTTGCCGACAGCCCGATCCGCTGCGCCGGCTTCGGCAGCAGAGCGTCGAGCCGCTCGAGCGTGAGGGCCAGATGCGCGCCGCGCTTCGTCCCCGCGACCGCATGCACCTCGTCCACGATGACGGTCTCGACGCCGCGCAGCGACTCCCGCCCTTGCGATGTCAGTAGGAGAAACAGTGATTCCGGCGTCGTGATGAGTACGTCGGACGGCCGCGTGGCGAACCGTCGTCGCTCGTTGGCCGGCGTATCACCCGATCGAACCGCGACCTCTACCTCGACCGGCGCCTCACCGAGCCGGCGTGCGGTCTCGCGGATCCCGATCAGTGGCGCGCGCAGGTTGCGCTCGACATCGACCGCGAGCGCCTTCAGCGGCGACACGTACAGCACCCGGCAGCGCAGCTTCGGGTCGTCCGGAGGCGGGATGGTGGCCAGTCGGTCCAGCGCCCAGAGAAAGGCCGCCAGCGTCTTGCCTGAGCCGGTTGGGGCAACCACCAGCGCGTCCCGGCCCGCGGTGATCGCGTCCCACGCCTCGAGCTGGGCCGGGGTCGCCGCCTCGAAGACGTCGCCGAACCACGCCCGGGTCGCGGGCGAGAACCGGCTCAACGCGCTGGTCTTCTTCACGCTGACCATCTTGCCGGGTCGCGCCGACAGTTTTCATCAACCGCCCGATCACCCGGCAATCACCCGGTGATGACCTTCCGATCGCCGACGGTGAGCAGGTGGTTTCCGTCCGGTGCGGATCTTGTCCCCATCGTCTGGAATGATCGTCGCCATGATCAACCGCGTACGTGCAGCGCTCGTCGTCGCGGCGTGCCTGGTCGCACTGACCGGGTGCGTCAAGGTCGACGCCGACCTCAAGGTCGGGTCGAACGAGACGGTTTCGGGCTCCATGAAGATCGGCGTCGACAAGCAGCTGCTGGAGGCGAGTGGTCAGTCGCTCGACAAGGTCCGGGGGCAGATCGACAAGTCGATCAAGGACACCACCACCGACGGCGTCAACTGCAAGCCGTTCGACGACGACAAGTACGTCGGGTCGGACTGCAAGTTCGAGAGCGTGCCGTTCGACAAGATGGGCAGCTCGAGCGGCGACGGCGTGAGCTTCCGCAAGGACGGCAGCAAGGTCACCGTCTCGGTGAAGGACTCGAGCCTGGGCCAGGTCCCGTCCGGCAGCAACCCCGAGGTGAACTTCAAGATCACCATGCCGGGCAAGATCCTCGAGCACGACGACGGAGCCTCGGTCAGCGGCCGGACGGCGACGTACGACACTCTCGACAAGCTCGGCAAGGTCTCGCTGACGTCCGAGGCGGGCAGCAGCTTCCCGGTCTGGTTGCTCATCCTCATCATCGTGCTGGTGCTGCTGGTAATCGGTGGCGTCCTGTTCTTCGTCCTGCGTGGACGCAAGGCGAAGGCGCAGCAGGGCTACGGGCAATACCCAGGTCAGTACCCGGGCCAGCCGGGGCAGTACGGCGGCCAGCCGGGCTACGGACAGCAGCCTGGCTACGGCCCAGGCGGTCAGTACCCAGGACAGCCCGGCCAGTACGGCGGCCAGCCCGGTCCGTACGGCGGTCAACCGGGGCAGTACCCGGGTCAGCCGGGACCAGGCCAGCCTGGTCAGGGGCAGGCGCCGTATCCGGGACCGGGTGGGCAGCCGCAGTACCCTGGGCAGCCTCAGCCACAGCAGGGCCAGCCGGGGCAGGGTCAGTGGGGTCCGCAAGGACAGCCGCCGCAGCAAGGCCCAGGTGGCTGGGGACCGCAGCCGGGGCAGGGCCAACAGCCCGGCCAGGGCCAGCAGGGACCGCCGCACGGCCAGCAGCCGCCGCAGCAGGGCGGATGGGGACAGCAACAACAGCAGGGCGGTCCGTCGGCGCCTCAGCAGGGGCAGCCGCCGCAGCAGGGTGGCTGGGAGCAGCCACCGAAGGACGACAACGGGTAGGCATGAGACTGACGGAGTTCTGGGACCGGATGGATCAACATCTGGGTTCCGCCTATGCACGGACCTGGGCCGAGACCCAGGTCGTGCAGGGCCTTGGCGGCCGCACGGTCAACGAGGCCCTCGCCGACGGAGAGCACGCCAAGTTCATCTGGCGCGCTGTCTGGGCACACCTCCAACTTCCGCCGAGTGACCGCTGAGGAGCCGAGCGGTCAGGCCTTGGTGAGGCTCGCTTCCGGCTCCGGCTCAGGCAGGTCGTCAGCCGGCTCCGGGTCACGCTGACGAGACAACCGGCTCGGCCACCACAGGTGCCGGCCGACATCCAGGTTCAGCGCCGTGACCAGCACGGACCGGACCACGATGGTGTCGAGCAGTACGCCGAGTGCGACCGCGATCCCGATCTCCGCGAACGCAACCACCGGCAGCGTCGCCAGCACCGCGAACGTTCCCGCCAGCACCAGCCCCGCCGAGGTGATCACGCCACCGGTCGCCGCCACGCCGATCAGCGCACCGCGCCGGGTGCCGTGCACCTTCGCTTCCTCATGGACGCGCGTCATCAGGAAGATGTTGTAGTCGATGCCCAAGGCAACCAAGAACACGAAGACGAAGAGCGGGAACGAAGTGTCCGCGCCCTCGAACCCGAGTGCCTTGAACACCAGCGAGCTGATTCCGAGCGCGGCAGCGAAGGACAGCACGACGGTTGCTACCAGCAACACCGGCGCGACCAGGGCCCGCAGCAACAGCGCGAGGATTGCCAGCACGACCGCGAGCACGACCGGAATGATGATCTTGTTGTCGTGATCGGCGGCCCGCTGGGTATCGAGCACAATGGCGGCCCCGCCGCCGGCCAGCGCGTCCGCACCCGGTACGGCGTGTACTGACGCCCGCACGCGATCCACTGTGTCCTTCGCGGCCTGGGTGTCCACCGCATCGGTCATGGTCGCCTCGAGATACGCCACCCCGTTGGTGATCCGCGGCTCGGCAACTGCCGCAATACCTTGCGTCGAGGACATCGCCGTACGGACCTCTGCGGCTTTGTCGGCGTTGCTCACCACGACGAGTGGGTTCCCTGCGCCGGCGGGGAAGTGAGCCGCCACGACCTTCTCGCCGACCACGGAGTCCGGCGTACCGACAAAGGATTCCTCGTTGGACAGTCCGTTGGCCTGGAGCGTCAGGATGCCGAGTGCGGCGGCAGCCAGGAGGACAGACGTCGTGACCCAGGTCAGCCGCGGCCGTACGGCGATCCGCCTGCCGATGCGGCCCCAGACACTCGTCTCGGTGTGGTCGTCCGAGCCGTACGTCGGACGCACCGGCCAGAACACCCAGCGACCGCAGATGACAAGCAGCGCGGGCAGCAGAGTCAGCATTGCGAGCAGTGCGATCACGATGCCGACCGCTGCGACCGGACCGAGTCCACGAGTGGAGTTGAGTGACGCGAACAGCAGACAGAGCATGCCTGCCACCACTGTGGATCCGGAGGCGATGATGGCCGGTCCGGATCGGTGGAGGGCGAAGGCCATCGCCTCGTGTCTGTCTTCGTGCCTCCTGAGCTCTTCGCGGTATCTGGCGACCAGTAGCAGGGCATAGTCCGTCCCTGCACCGAACACCAGGACTGTGAGGATGCCTGCGCTCTGCGCGTTCACCGTCAGGTCCGCTTGGGTCGCCAGGACATAGACGACCGCCTGTGCCGCGAACAGTGCGACACCGGCGGACAGCAAGGGCAGTAGCCACAGGACTGGGCTGCGGTAGGTCAGCAGGAGGATGACGATGACTACGGCCGCGGCTGAGTACAGGAGCTTGCCGTCGATCCCTGCGAACGCTTCCTGCGAGTCAGCGGCGTACCCGCCCGGTCCGGTCAGGTGGAACGACAGCCCGTCGGGGCGGTCGGCAGCAACGCGTCTGATGTCGTCAGCACGAGCACCGATCGTCTCCCAGCCGCCAGTACCGGCGTTGATCGGCACGAGCACCTGCAATGCCTTGCCATCCTCAGAACGGATCGGCCCGATCACATCCCGGTCCACGTCCTGCAAATCGCCGTACTGGGCCAGATGCCGACCGACGGCTTGCTGGTCGTCCGGGGTGATACCGGACGAACGCTCGTACACCAGCACCGCTGGGATCTCGTCCGGTGACGAGAACTGCTGGGTCGCCTTCAGAACCTCGGTGGACTCGGCCTTACCGGGCAGCCAGGAGACCGCGTCGTTCTCCTGCGCACCGGTCAGTTTGCCTGCCGGGCTGAAGGACACCGCGATAGCCACGATCCACAGCGCCAGCACGATCCACTTCGACACCTTGCCGCACGGCAACGCCGCCAGCCGTCCCGCTCCAGCCACCCGAACCACCCCCGAGTCCAGCCTGGCTGGTGCGCTGGGAACGGGTCAACGACCCTGGAGTAGTAGTGCCCTCACACTGCGTTCAGGGAGTCCAGCCAGTGCTGGCGGCCCATTCCTCGGCAGGTAGGTAGATCAGGTCGCAGACCGGGTCCTTGAGGTCGGTGTAGTCGCCGACGTCGAGCTTGAACATCGCAGCCTGGCGCTTGAATGTGCCGTACGCCTTGGCCGTGTCCGGATGGCTGCGCAGGTAGTCACGGAAGAGCAGGGCATAGCGCTGGTTGGCCCGGCCGGCCACACGGATGTGCAGGTTCACCTTCCGGCGGTACATCGGTTCGACCACCAGGCGCTTCACCCACTGCGGGTCGTCGGCAGGCAGCCCGGGCACGACGTGATCCCGTTTCGCGGGGCGGGACTCCCAGTCCGCGGCAACCATTCGCTCGACCACGTCGTCCAGTTCGGGTTCCGTCCCGACCGTCACCTGCATGTCGATGATGTCCTTGGCGGGCAAGCCCGGTACGGACGTCGATCCGATGTGGTCGATCCGCTGCGCCAGTTCGCCCAGCAGGCCGCCGACCGCGTGTGCTGTCTTCTCGTACTGCGCCGGCCAGCTCTCGTCCGGTCGGGCGATGACGATCCCAGTCATGACCAGATCATCCCAGTACCGCGCCTCCGGCCCCAGTCCTGGTCAGGTCGGCTTGACCCGGAACGTGCTGTTGGTGAGCAGGTCCGCGGCCTCGTACGCCGCCTTGCGGATGCCCTTGCGTTCGTCGAAGAACCCGCCGACGACGCCGACCCCGGGGAGCTTGCCGATGAACCGGGCGCCGAGGCTGCCACGTGGGCGCTCCTCGAACACCTCACCGAGCCCACCGAACAGCTTGCTGATCCGCCACACCAGCCGGATGCCCTTACGCACCCCGGCCTCCTCGGACTCGTCGCCGAGCCCCAGTTGCTTGGCGACGTCCTGTCCGGCCGCGGTCGGATCGTCGTACTTCAGTACGTCGTCCGGCGTGATCGGGCGGTCCGTGAGTACGCGTGCGATGACCGCCGTACGGTCGGCATGCGCATCGACGCCGTACTCGCGGCAAACCGCGCCGATCACCATCGCCTGGACAGCCGCCCCGAGGGTGTCCTTGACCGGCAGCCGGTCCGCGGCCGCTCCGCTGATCCGGGGGGAGTCCGGCGACGACGGCAGCGAACCCGCCGAGGCGCTCGACCCACCAGTCGCAGCGCTTCGCCAGCGGCAGTGTCGGCCACTCCGCGTGCCCCGGCACCTTCATCTTCAGTAGCCGGTCGATCGCCAGGATCAGACCCTTCTCAGCCAGGTTGGGTTGCTCCTGGGCGGAGTACTCGGTCAGGATGCTGCGGATGCCGAACGGGTCCTGCGTGCGGAGCGCGTCGAGTACGGCGTCGATGCCGAACTCGACCCGGCTGAGCGCGAGGACGACAGCGGAATCGGGTACGTCGGGACGGTCGGTCACGACCGCCAGGGTAGGGAGTCGGCGGGCCAGAATGGTTGTCGGGGCAGGTTCGGCGTGTCACTTGCGATTCGAACACGTGTTCGGGATAGTTTGGGTCCTGAAGGTGCGCCGGGCGGCCGAAGTTGTCCACAGATTTGAAGTGGCGACGAAAACTGTCCGAGCTGATGGATACCTTCTCTGGCGACACGAGAAGTCCTCCGGGCGGCTGGGAAGCGGCCCCGATTATGAGATGGGTCAGGTGGCAGTCACATGGCTGGTGCAACGGCGAGTGCGGAGCGCGCGGCGAGCGATCGCGAGAAGGCGCTTGCTACCGCGCTGACGCAGATCGAGCGGCAGTGCGGCAAGGGTTCGGTGATGCGCCTGGGGGAGCAGAACAGGCCTCCGATCGAGGTCATCCCGACCGGGTCGATCGCGCTCGACATCGCGCTCGGGATCGGCGGTCTGCCGCGCGGTCGCGTGGTGGAGATCTACGGTCCGGAATCCTCCGGTAAGACGACGGTCGCCCTGCACGCGGTGGCGAACGCCCAGCGGGCCGGCGGGATCGCGGCCTTCATCGACGCGGAGCACGCGCTCGACCCGGAGTACGCGAAGAAGCTCGGCGTCGACACCGACGCGCTGCTGGTCTCGCAGCCCGACTCCGGTGAGCAGGCACTCGAGATCGCCGACATGCTGGTCCGCTCCGGCGCGATCGACATCGTCGTGATCGACTCGGTGGCCGCGCTGGTGCCGCGGGCCGAGATCGAGGGTGAGATGGGTGACAGCCACGTCGGTCTGCAGGCCCGGTTGATGAGCCAGGCGCTGCGGAAGATGACCGGTGCGGTCAGCGGGACGAACACGACCGCGATCTTCATCAACCAGCTGCGCGAGAAGATCGGCGTGATGTTCGGCTCCCCGGAGACGACGACCGGTGGTAAGGCGCTGAAGTTCTACGCGTCGGTGCGGCTGGACGTGCGCCGAATCGAGTCGCTGAAGGACGGTACCGACGTCGTCGGTAACCGGACCCGCGTCAAGGTCGTGAAGAACAAGGTGGCTCCGCCGTTCAAGCAGGCCGAGTTCGACATCATCTACGGCCAGGGCATCAGCCGCGAGGGCAGCCTGCTCGACCTCGGCGTCGATCAGGGCTTCGTCCGCAAGGCCGGCGCCTGGTTCACCTATGAGAGCGACCAGCTCGGCCAGGGCCGGGAGAACGCGCGGAACTTCCTGCGCGACAACCCCGATCTGGCCAACGAGCTGGAGAAGAAGATCAAGGAGAAGATGGGCATCGGCCCGACTCTCGACGCCCCGGCCGACGCGGCCGCCACGGCCGAGGTCGATGTCGACTTCTGATCGGCCCGCTGCGGACGGCAGCGTCCCTCGGCCCCCGGCCGACGACGCTGCCCCCGCAGCCCTCTCCCTACCCCACGCCGACCGCCTAGCCCTGGCCCGAAAACTTCTGGCCGAGGGCGTGGCCGGGTCCGCGTCGGCGCGGGATGTTCGTCCGGCTCCCGCGACGCCCGCGGCACCCGCGCGGAGCCAACCAGACGACGTCGCCGAGCGTGCATCTGACGTTGGTGGTCGCGGCGGTGAGTCTGGTGCGGATCGGGGCGCCGGCCGCGGGGAGCGTCGTACTCGTGGTCGTGGGGCTAGTGCGAAAGCCGCTGAGCCTTGGGCTGATTCGGATGACTTCGCGGGCGATGAGCCGTCGGATGCAGGGTCTGCTCGCGGTCGCGTGGGCAGGATCAGGCGGACCGCGGCGGCGTACGACCCGTGGGCAGATCCTGAAGACGTTGCCGCGGGCCCCGAGAAGGTCGCCGGGGGAGGTCAGGAGGACGGCCGCGCTGAGTCCGGTCGCCGAGGTAAGCGGAAGTCGTCGTCCAAGGCTGGGTCGGACGCACAGGCCGTTGACCCGTGGGGTGATCTGAACGACTCCGCGAGTACAGAAGCCTCTGTCGCGAGCGCGGCTGAACGGCTGGCTGCGGCACGAGCCTTCGCCGATGACGCACCCGAGCCACCCTCGAGCCGACCGGCAACCAAACCAACACCTGCACCTGAACCTGTCACGCGAGCTCCTGCGCCTGACGAGCTGACCTCGAAATCTCGCACGCAGTACCCCGGACCGGACGACTCGGTTCCCGGATCCGACGACGCGTCGGTGGAGGTCGCCCCGAACCCGGCGCCAATCTCCCGGAAGAGTCCTGCCCGAGCTCGTGATTCACGTCCAGAGCAGGTCGACCCCTGGGGCGAGTCCTCCGGCGTGACAGCAACGCCGCCGGACCCAACCGTGGCTCGAGCTCCTGAACCTGCCGTTTACTCATCCGTCGATGAACAGCCGGATGTGGCCTCCGTAGCCCAACCGTCTCGTGGAATCACTGGTCGCACGGATCAAGAGCCCGCACCCTGGCGGCCCGATGCGCGCCCGGAGCAAACGCCTACAGCCCGCGAGCCACGTGAGGAGCCTGCGGCGCGGCGGTCTGGTGGACGCCGAGGTGTTGCTCGGCGGGAGTTTGGTGGGGGGCGTCGGAAGCGGCGGGGGGCGGAGGGGCCGGAGGGGGCGGCGGATCCCGGGTTGGACGGGGTGGAGGATCCGGCGTCGGCGGCTCGGACGATCTTGTTGGACAAGTTGTCGGGGCAGCCTCGGACTCGGGCTGAGTTGGCGGGGTTGCTGGCTGAGCGGGAGATTCCGGACGAGGTGGCCGATGAGGTGCTTGATCGGTTCACTGAGGTTGGGCTGATTGACGATGCGGCGTTCGCGAATGCCTGGGTGGAGTCGCGGCATCGTGGGCGTGGGTTGGGGAAGCGGGCGCTGGCTCAGGAGCTTCGTCGTCGGGGTGTGGATGACGAACTGGCGCGGGATGCGTTGGACGAGTTGGAGCCTGAGCAGGAAGAGGAGACGGCTCGTGCGCTGGTCCGAAAGAAGCTTCGGTCGATGCGTTCACTCGATCGTCAGGTCGCCATGCGGAGACTGCTCGGAATGCTTGCCCGCAAGGGATATCCCGGTGGTCTCGCGATGAACATCATCAAGCAGGAACTGGACGCCGGCCACGAAGAACTCCCTCTCCTAGACCCCTCCGGCATCGAAATCGAGTAAACCCCCGACATCGAGTCCGACAAGCTCCCCGGCACACCTTGAGCAGGTGCTGGTACGGCTGCCCGCTTGAAGGAACGTCCTCTGACGTGCTGGGCAGGTGGTGGTCTGGGGCGTCGGGTCCGTGGGGCGTTTTCCGCGTGCCGTGCGTGTGGTGGTTGAGGGGTGTCGGGTTCGACGGGCGTTCTCTGACGTGCCATGCGTGTGGTGGCCAGAGTGTCGGGTTCGGGGAGCGTTCTGTGACGTGCTTAGCGTGTGGTGGTCTGGGACGTCGGTTCGAGGCGCGTTCTCCGAGGTGCTGGACGTGTGGTGGTCGGGGCGTCGGGTTCGAGGGGGGTTCCCCGACGTGCTGGGTGTGGGGTGGTCGAGGGTGTTGGGTTGGGGGGCGTTCTGCGACGTGTCGGGCGGGTGGGCGGGGCGTTGAGTTTGAGGGGCGTCTACTCGTATGCCGAGTGAGTGGTGGGCCGAGGCGGCGAGTCGGGGTGGCCTGGGGGCTTTGCAACTTGAGGTTGTGCGGACGTCGCCGGCAACCTGCTGCGTGAGCTCCTCGGTCTCCCGGACGGCATCGTTGGGGCGGGTTGGTAGAGCTCTGTGGTTTGGGTTTGGCGTGGGGGCGGAGGGTTGTTGTTGTGCGTGTGGGTGGCTGGTTGCGGGGTTGGCACTCGGGTTTGGGGGGCTCGGAGCTTCAGGTGGTTGTGGGTGGGTGGGGAGATCACCAGTTGTGGGGGTGGTCTGGTTTGGTTAGGTGAGCTGGGTTGAAATCGTTTACCTGGGGACAAGGTTGTGATTGGAAACTAGTTCTCCAACGTTGGAGTGGGGGCTGGGTGGTGGTCATGTTCGGGGCGGAATGTCGGTGGTCGGAATCACCGTCTATCCCCCCGAGAGGTTCCGCCCGATGTCTGATTTCTCTCGCCGCCGTTTCCTTGGTGGCGCAGCCGCTACTGCCAGCCTGGGTGCTGCCGCAGCCTTGATGCCTGCCAGTGTGCAGAAGGCGCTGGCTACTCCGCCGCCGCGCCCGGCCCGGCTCCGCGACATCAAGCACGTGGTGATGTTGATGCAGGAGAACCGCAGCTTCGACCACTACTTCGGCACACTGTCCGGAGTTGCGGGGTTCGACGACCCGCAGGCGATCAAGTTGTCCACCGGACGCAACGTGTTCCACCAGCCCGATGCCGAGAACCCGGACGGCTACCTGCTGCCGTTCCACCTCGACACCCACTCGACCAACTCGCAGGCCATCCCGTCGACGAGCCACGCGTACTCCGTGCAGCACCAGGCGTGGAACGGCGGCAAGATGGACGCCTGGCTGCCCGCGCACCGGGCTGCGGACAAGGCCAACGGGCCGTACGTGATGGGCTACTACACCCGTGACGACATCCCGTTCCAGTACGCGCTCGCGGATGCCTTCACGATCTGCGACCAGTACTTCTGCTCGGTCCAGGGTCCGACCTGGCCGAACCGCCTGTACTGGCAGACCGGAACGATCGACCCGGGCGGCACGCTCGGTGGTCCGATCACCTCGAACTCGCTGCCGAACGGCGCCTACCGGTGGACGACGTACGCCGAACGCCTTGAGGCAGCTGGTGTTGGCTGGAAGGTCTACCAGGACCAGGTTGGGCTGAACAGCTACAACATGCTGCCGCACTTCCAGCAGTTCCAGGACGCCGCGCCCGGTACGCCGCTGTACGAAAAGGGCATGAAGGTCTCGTCGCTCGGCCAGTTCGAGTACGACGCTCTGCACGACCAGCTGCCGACCGTGTCGTGGCTCATGACGGCCGGTGGGGTTTCCGAGCACCCGAAGGAGATGCCGGCCGCCGGTGCCGACTTCGTTGCCTCGAAGATCGCCGCCATCGCCGCCAACCCGGACGTGTGGAAGAAGACCGTCTTCATCCTCAACTACGACGAGAACGACGGCCTGTTCGACCACGTCGTACCGCCGACTGCTCCGGCCGGTACGGCGGACGAGTACGCGCTCGACCTGCCGATCGGTGGCGGGTTCCGGGTGCCGTGCATCATCGTGTCGCCGTGGACCGCGGGCGGCTGGGTGAGCAGCCAGAAGTTCGACCACACGTCGGTCGTGCAGTTCCTGGAGAAGCTGACCGGGGTCAAGGAGACCAACGTCAGCCAGTGGCGCCGCCGGACGTTCGGTGACCTCACGTCGGTCTTCCGTCAGGACCACACGGCCAAGCCGCCGCTCCTCCCGGAGACGGGTGCCCGGCTGAACCTGGCCACCTACGAGACGGCGCAGTTCCCGGCGCCGACCTTCCCCGGGGCGGCGCAGGTTGTCCCGCACCAGGAGCACGGCTCGCGACACCGCCTCTGACCGCCGGCGAATGAGAAGTGACCAGGCGACCGCCCCATCGCCTGGTCACTCTTCCGCAGCACGCTGGTCACTCCTCCGCGGAAGGCTGGTCACTCCTCCGCAGCAGGCTGATTGCTGTGCCGCAGGAGGCTGGTTGCTCTGCCGCAGAAGGAGCGCCGCGAGAGTTCCCAGATGTTCAAGCCCCGGGCATCACCGGCGGCGTAGCGTGAGCGGCATGGCGAGCTTGGAGGATGTGGAGCGGCTGGTCGCGGCCCTGCCGG
Source organism: Kribbella sp. NPDC051952 (assembly GCF_040680855.1). Lineage (NCBI taxonomy): Bacteria > Bacillati > Actinomycetota > Actinomycetes > Propionibacteriales > Kribbellaceae > Kribbella > Kribbella sp. NPDC051952. The sequence continues at coordinate 2,746 of NZ_JBFAXQ010000005.1, read as the reverse complement.
AGACCGTCGAGACGACGCAACGTGGCACGCGGGCCTGGGGTGTGGGCGGGAAGACGTTCGCGTGGGAACGGCCGTTCAGCAAGGCGGACCTGAAGCGGTTCGGCGACGAGACCCCGCCGGACGAACCGATTCTGGCGATCCGCGTGGAGGATCTCGCCGAGAAGGAAGCGGTGCTCGCGGCCCGCGCGGACGACGGGTTCTTCACGATCCCGCACTTCGACAACTATGCCGCCGTACTGGTCGAGCTGGACCGGGTTTCGGAGACTGCGCTGGGTGAGGCGCTGCTCGACGGATGGCTGGTTTTCGCCCCGCCGAACGTGGCGAAGGCACGGCTTGGCGACGGAGAGTGACGGTACTCGAAGGGCCGTGAGCGGCGAGGGGCGTTGACGGGTGCGGTGTGACGGTGTGTTATCCGAAGTAGGACCGGTGCTTTGACCGGCCCGTACGCTGGGGATTTTCCGTCGATCCGCCCCTGACACACCGCGGAGGGTGCAATGAACGATTTCCAGGAACAGGCTAAGAACTGGCTCCGGAACGTCGTCAAGCAGAACCCGGACAAGATCAAGGCCGGCGTAGAGAAGGCCGGAGACCTGATCGACAAGCAGACCGGGGGGAAGTACGCGGAGAAGGTCGACGCGGTCCAGCAGAAGGTCGGCACCTTCGTCGACAACCAATCCTCCGAGCAGACCACCTCCGAGCAAGCCTCCGGACAGGCGCCTGAGCCGACCCCCGGACCGAGCGCCGACGGCACCGCGCCGTCCCCCGAGACCACCTCCGAGCAGGCCGATGGCCCGACCGAAGCCCGGACGGCTGGAGCGGATACCCCAGCCGCCGAGGGAACGGTCGTCGGCGGCACAGTTCCGGATGCGTCCGAAGGTCCGGACGTCTCGGCCGGCTCCGGCACAGAAGGCGCCGCCACCGGCAGCACCGCCACCGGCCAGACGGACGCCGGCAGCACCGCCACCGGCCAGACAGACGCCGGCCAGACAGACGCCGGCAGCGAAGACAGCGAAGGCAGCGCCGACCCGCAGGCCGGTCCGCGTCCATAGGGCGGACCGCCGCATAAAAGCGGAGCCCGGCCGGCACCTCGAACCGCAGGTCGCCCTGGGCTGTGTCACGCCCAGGGCGACCTCTTTGTGGAGCAGACCAGCACAGACGGTGGTCATAACGGGCCAGAGCGGCTGTGGTGCGCGCCGTGATCGGTGGGGTGGGCTGTGAGTGTCCGTCTTGACCGGCTGGTGGGGCACGCCTAGCCTCGGGATCAAGAAGGGATCACTCCACCGAACGGTGGCGGACATAGCACCGGCGGGCCGGTTGTTTTCGGCCACACCGGCCGGGAAGAAGACACGAAACAACGCTCGACCGAGCTGAAGGCAGGACGACGGCGGCAGGTAGCGCCGTCGGATAGGCGGCACCGCGACGGACGGATCCGGCGGTGGCAGCGACCAGGAGCATTGACCGTGGGTGACGCACACCCTGGCGAGGCTCCGGCAGCCGCCACGATCGGCACCCGGACGGCGTCGGCTGTTCACAAGCACAACCCCGAACAGCGCCAACCCCGCATCGCCGGACGACGGTGATGCGTTCAGCCGTATCCGCGACCGTACGAGTGGCTAGTCCCTTCGACCGACGCCAAAGCTCCGCCTGCGCGGGACTCGAAGAAGAGGGGAGATGCCGATGACGCCGACGTCGCTCGGGCTGACCCTGATCGGACTGCTGATCGCCGGCCTGCTGGGCTGGATCGGCTTCACCCTCTCCCGCCGAAAGGCCGCCGATACCTCCACGGCCGCCGCGAACGCGCAACTCGAGGCCGCTCACATCGCGGCCGGTGCGAAGACCGCGGCCGACTCGCTCCGCCGCCAGGCCGAGGAAGAGGCCGCCGTACTGCGGGTCCGGGCCGAGACCGCCGAGCAGCGGGCCGAGGAGGTGCGCCGGGCCGCGGAGGATCGCGCCTCGGAGGTACGGCGGGAAGCCGACCAGCGCGCGTCCGACGTACGGCGGGAAGCCGAGGCCGAAGCGCAGTCGATCCGGGACGACCTGCGGGAGCAACGGCTCGAGATGGAGCGTCGGGACCACCGGTTGACCGAGCGTGAGGACCGGCTCGACGAGCAGCACCGCTCGATCGAGGAGCGCCAGGTCGAGCTGACCGCGCAGCTCGCCGAACTCGAGCAGCACAAGCTCGAGATCAAGGACCTGGAGGACGAGCGCCGCCGGATCCTCGAGGGCGTCGCGAACCTCACCACCGAGCAGGCGAAGGCCGAGCTGGTCGCGTCGATCGAGGCGGAGGCGAAGCGGCACGCGCACACGATCGTCCGCGATATCGAGCGGCAGGCGCTGGACGAGGGCGAGACGAAGGCGCGCAAGATCATCACCGGCGCTGTGCAGCGGCTGGCCTCGGAGCAGACCAGCGAGTCGGTCGTCTCCGTCGTACACCTGCCGAGCGACGACATGAAGGGCCGGATCATCGGCCGCGAGGGCCGCAACATCCGGTCGTTCGAGCAGACCACCGGCGTCAACCTGATCATCGACGACACCCCGGAAGCGGTGCTGCTGTCCTGCTTCGATCCGGTCCGGCGGGAGACGGCGCGGCTGACCCTTGATTCGCTGGTGCTCGACGGCCGGATCCACCCGAGCCGGATCGAGGAGATCTACGAACGCACCGAAGCGCGCGATGAACGCGGGATCGGCGACCAGCAGGCTGTACGAGTTCTGCCCCTCGGCATTGTTCGGCCCGTGCGCGTAGAAC